>NZ_CP187527.1:2713481-3014979 GCF_049852175.1 Xylanimonas sp. McL0601 | reverse complement strand
CGCCGAGCGCGACGAGACCGTCCAGTTCATCGCCGACATCTTCTGGTTCACGATGGAGTTCGGCGTGATGTGGGACGGCACCGGCGACGCCCGAGACCTCAAGGCCTACGGTGCGGGCATCCTGTCGAGCTTCGGCGAGATGGACGAGTACGCGCACATGGAGATCCGCCCCCTCGACCTCGCGCAGATGGGCACGCTGAACTACGACATCACGTCGTACCAGCCGGTCCTGTTCGCCGCCGAGTCGCTGGATCAGCTCGAGGACGTCGTCGGCTCGTTCTTCGCCGAGTGCGACGACGAGACCCCTGCGCGCATCACGAAGGGGATGGCGTCGGTCTGACACGGAGGCCACTGTTGCTTGGCTGCCGCCGACCCTTGTCAGGTAGGTAGACTCGCTCCCGCCGGTTCGCCGGCGCACGGGGTGTGGCGCAGCTTGGTAGCGCATCTGCTTTGGGAGCAGAGGGTCGCTGGTTCGAATCCAGTCACCCCGACAAAGACGGTGGCCTCTTGCCTGCATCAGTGCAGGTCGGAGGCCATTGCCAAACCTGCGAAGGGTTGGTGACCGAGAGCGAAGAGTCACCAGAAAACTGGCTCACAGGGCGAATACAGGGCGATAACTCGCTCACTCGTTGTTCCCCGGCATCGGGGGAGCGCTACAGCCGGAACCGCACTCCCGTCGCCTGCAACCAGGCGACGAATCCGGCGGCCAGTGCGAGCAGGACGACGACCAGACCCACCAGCAGCCACCGCTGGGCCCGGGCGCCGAGCACGCGGAAGCCGAACCAGGCGATGCCCAGACCGATCAGGCCGCCCGTGGTGTTGGTGAGGACATCGGTGATGTCGCTGGCGCCGATGCCCAAGGCGTATTGGACGACCTCGAACGCCAGCGCCGCGCCGACGATGGGCAGGAGCAGCCTCCCGAAGCTGCGTCGTCGTGCCGCCAGGTAGACCAGCACGCCGAGCGGGATAAATGCGAGCACGTTGATGGCGAGCTCTTGGGAGCCGAGCCCGTGCAGCTCGCCCGTGCCGGCGAACGGCACCAGGTTCAGCGATCGGCGGCCGGACAGGTCACCGAAGTCGCCGGTGTGCATTTTGAGCAGGATGACCCAGGCGAGCACCAGCAGGTAGAGCACGAGGACGACGCGCTCCGCCGTCCTGCCGGCGTCGGCACGCTCGTTCACAGGGCGGCTCACGGGGCGGTGGGGGTGTGGAGCGTCGCGGTCGCCCACTTGGTGAATGGCGTCACCGCGGCCCATGCCCAGCCGTTGTAGCCGAGCTGGCGGGCGCAGGAGCGAATGGACTTGTCCACAGTGTCCACTGTTAACCCGCCTCGGGCACGGATTCGATGACCAGCTCGTGCAGGGCGAGGTACACCTCGCGGACAAGCTGGGCGTGCTCGGCCACGAGCTCTTCGAGCTGCTCGACTGTGGGGGAGTCGAGGTGCGGATGGGTCTTTGCCATGGGCTGCAGGCTAGTGAGCGCTGCTGGGTTGCGGACAGAGCGACGCGGTGCAGTCCATGCGGCTCGATGATCTGCCCGAATTGACTCAGCTCGGTTCGGGGATCGCTCGACCGGGGGGAGTCGTCTATCGCACGGTCGGGCCCTCTACCTCCACCGGCCCGTGCGACGGTCTACCTTCGATCCGCAGGTTGAGGGTGCTCTTCGACGTCGGGACGACCGAGATCTGTGCTTCACCCTCGCCGGTGTCGATGGCGCGCACGTGCAAGTGACCGTCCTTGAGACGAATCGCGAACTGGTCGGTCCCTGCGACGAACCGCACCTCGCTGCCGTCGTCGATCACCGTGGGGCCCAGGGGCAGACTCTTCGACATGGGTACAGCATGCCTGCCGCGCTAGATCCACGAGGTGCGCGCCGACCTAAGAGGATGTCTCACGTGGTTCACCCTGGTTCGGCGTGTTTGCGCGGTTCGCGATGCTTGGGGCGGCATGATCCGGGGGCGTGAGCGATCCGTTGTCGTTGCGGCTGGTCCCGGACGAGCTGTGGGAGCTTGTCGAACCCGACCTGCCCGCCTTCGAGCCGCGTCCGCAGGGCGGCGGGACAGCGCCGGTGGACGCGCGGGCGGTGTTCACCGCGATCGTGTACGTGCTGACCAGCGGCTGCGCGTGGCGGATGCTGCCGGGCTCGTTCGGGGTCTCGCCGGCCACGGCGCACCGGCGATTTACGGACTGGGCCCGGGCCGGGGTGTTCGCCCGCGTGCAGCGGCGGGTCCTGGACCGGTGTGGGGCGGCTGGGATGGTGGACTGGAGCTCGGTGATCCTGGACGCCGCGAGCGTCCGGGCCAAAAGGGGGGCTCGCTGACCGGGCCCAGCCCGGTCGACCGGGGCAAGAAGGGCTCCAAGATCCACGTCATCACCGACGCGAACGGACTGCCGCTGGTCGTCGGCGTCTCGGCGGCCAACCTGCACGACTCCCAAGCGGCCGAGCCGATGGTCCGCGGCATCCCGCCGCTGCGATCCCGGCGCGGCCCGCGCCGGCGCCGGCCGGACAAGCTGCGCGCCGACAAGGGCTACGACTACGACCACCTGCGCACCTTCCTGCGTCAGCGCGGCATCATCCCGAAGATCGCCCGCCGCGGCATCGACTCCTCCGAACGCCTCGGCCGTCACCGCTGGAAGGTCGAACGCACCCTGGCCTGGCTCACCGGCTACCGCCGCCTGACCATCCGCTACGAACGCCACGGCAAGCTCTACGCCGCCTTCGTCGCCCTCGGTGCCACCATCACGGCATTCAAGAAGCTCCAGGCCGCCACGTGAGACAACCTCTAACGCGATCTTGCCTGTCTCGAGGAGTCCGATCAGGCAGGGCCGGGAGACGTGCATGGCGTCGGCGGGCCTGCTGGGTGGTGAGCTCGGCGTGCGTGGGCAGGACGGTGACGCCGTCGCCCCGAGCGAAGGTAGCCAGGATCTGGGTCGGTGCAGTGAGTGCGGAGCGCGGCACGACGACGTCTCCGCCCTCAGCGACGTGCAGGCGCACGGGACTATTGCCGGCGACGACGTCGGACAGGTTGCACAGGGCGACCTCGGCCAGGTCGGCCCGGAGGGCTTCGGAGCCCGACCAGGAGCCCGGCTCCCTCAGCGCAGTCCCGCAGCGAACGCGATGCCCGGATACGGCTCAGGAGTTCGCGCAAGAAGCCGCTCAATTCGCTCTCGCTGACTCTCGCTCGGATGTCCGAACACGGGTGCCCGGACCACATCGCGTGCCCGCTCGGCGTTGGACTCCTCCTCGTCGAAAGTCATCTCGAGGTCTGCGAGCGTTCGATCCCAGGCGTCGCCGACCGATCGCAGAAGACGCCATGCGCGATGGCGGACCGCGGGGCTCTGGGACAGGAGCAGCCGCTGTGTTACCCCCTCGACATCCCGCATTGGCAAGGTCGCAAGCACCTCGACCGCGCGGCGCGCAACGCCGGACGACTCTGACTCGACGAGGACGCCCAGAAGCGGTGCATCGTCTGGAACTGCGACTGCCGGGAGCAGCTCGAGCCCAACCTTGCGAAGTGCGGGCTCTGCGTCACGTACCAGGGCCAACACGACGTCGCGTTCGAGAGTCCCACCGCTTTCAACGATGCCGCGGAAGGCGCGTGCACGAATGACGGGACTGTTTTGGCCGACGGTGAGCGCGCGGTAGGTGACCTCGGGGTCGTTTCCCTTCTCCGACCACCGGGCCCGAGCCCAGATTCTCACCAGGACCGAGGAATCGACCAGGAGTCGGTGCGTCTCTCGCGCCGAAATCTGGCCCGCCGTCAAGCGCACGAGGCCCAGGGCACGGCTCTCGGCGGCGCCAGCTCGTAGAAGTGCTGCCGAGATGAGCTTCGGGCGCCGGCTCATACCCGAGCGCGAAGGCACGTTCGGCCACCGGAAGCGACCGCGGATCGTCGGAGTCGATGACATGGAAGCCAGACTCCAATGGCCCACCAAAGTGTGCTTCCTTGGCGTCCAGTCCCCAGTCGTAGTCAGTCATAGGCGCGACCTCATTGCCCGAGTGTGTCGCGAAACGGCCCCGCGCGCGGAGGAGGCTCCCGCCCCAAGCCTCGCGAACGGCGGCGGTCAACGAGTCGTCGGCGAGGCACCATCGGGAGGCAGGCAATGCGCGAGGTCGAAGGGACAGTCACACTCTGGCGTCCCACCGGACCGAGCGAGCTGGATGCCGAGTTCCGCTCTGACGCAACGGCCGCCAACTGACCGCGGACCAGATGGGCCTCGTTGAGCTGATCATCACGTCAGCGGAAATGGCGGCTGCCACCAAGCCGGCGCGGCCTGGACCTCGACGCGGTCGACCCACTTGACCCACCAGAACCCGCGGCGGCTGGGGGCGACGAGGCGCAGCGGGTAGCCATGCCGCGGAGCCAGCGGCTCGCCACCGACACTCGTCGCAAGGAGCAGCTCGTCGATCTCGTCGACGGGGAACCGGATCCAGTAGCCGGTCACGGAGTGGACGAGCACGCTGTTCGCGCCGCCTCGGTCGCGGATCAGAGCCGAGACGGGAACGCCCGTCCAGTCCTGGTGCGAAAACCAGCCGGACGTGCAGTCGAGGGTGGCGCGCAGTCGCGTCGCGTGCTCGGTGATCTCGGACAACGTCAGCTCGTAGCTACCCGTCAGGTCGACGACGGTGAGTCGCCATCGGTCCGGGTCGACGGTCGGCGTCGTGTCGTTGAGCCACGTCGTGCTCGGCATGGCGACGGGGTCGAACGAGCCGATCTCGTGCGAGCCGGTGAACCGACGGCGCGCGCCGGGCAGGTCGGAGTGGCGCACCGCCCAGTCGGTGGCGAGGTAGATCCCCGCCGCGGCGGAGCCGAGCACGCCGGCCCGCAGCAGGACGCGGCGGGAGAGGTCGGTCTTGCGCGGCGGCGTCTTGCGGGCGAACACGTGCCAGAGCAAGAGCGGCGCCAGTGCGAGCGCTGCTGCGATGTGCACCCACATGCCGTACTGGCCGGCGACCGACTGCACCAGACCTGTGCTGTAGCCCAGCCCGACCGCGATGGTCGTGGCGGCCAGTGCGGCGAGGAGCACGGATGCCCAGCGGCTGCTGCGCTCGCGGTGCATCCCGTGGCGGACGATGCGGCTCTTCCATGGGATCAGCAGGATCACCGCGATCCCCGCGATGCCGTGCGCGACGACCACCCAACGCCCCCGGGACGACCCGGTGGCGACCGCCCCGATGCCGGTCGCGAACGCGAGCACGAGCACCGCAAGCAGGGTCAGGTTGGTCACCCGTGCGGAGGGGGGACGAACGATCCTTCGGATTGCAGCCAGCATGGTCAGGTCGTGGTCGGTAGCACTTCAGGTGGCGAACGCCGCCGCATGAGAAACGCTATGCCGAGAGTCCTGCGGTGGGGGCGGGCTGGGTCCATGTGCCGTGAATGTCGAGAGCACTCGCGCGGCTCCGTCCCAGGGACAAGACCAACCGAACGGCCGTCGCACACGCCGACGAAGGAGCAACCCTCATGCAACCGAACGAAGTCACCGCGATCCTGAGGCGCCCGCTCAGCGAGGAGCTCCTGGCTCGCGACCTGCTTCGCATGGCCTATGTCGCCAAGGACGGCACCCCCCGCAACATCCCGATCGGCTTCACCTGGAACGGCTCGGAGATCGTCGTCTGCACCCCGAAGAATGCCCCGAAGCTGCCCCATCTGCGGCACAACCCCGACGTCGCGCTGACGATCGATACCGAGGTGCACCCGCCGAAGATCCTGCTCATCCGCGGTCGCGCGGAGCTGGACGTGGTGGACGGCATCCCGGAGGAGTACCTGCAGATGAACGGCAGCTACGCGATGACCGCCGAACAGCGCGTCGAGTGGGAGGCCGAGGTCCGCTCGCTCTACGACGGCATGGTCCGGATCGTCATCACCCCGACGTGGGCCAAGCTCATCGACTTCGAATCCACCCTCCCCACTGCGGTCGAGGAGCTGATCCAGCAGCGGGCCGAGCGTCAGCGCGGTTGAACGGACAAACGCCGACACGAAGGTCGAGCAGCGCTACGCGGCCGTGACCGCCGCCGTCGCCGGCCAGAGCCGGGCCCCGGCCACGACAGCGCCCGCTGCCACGACGGCGAGCAGCAACGCGGTAGGCCCCAGCCCGACGGCGCCCAGCCAGCCCGCAAGCGGGTAGGTGACCAGCCAGCACGCATGCGAGAGCGAGAACTCTGCGGCGAACACGGCGGGTCGCTCAGCCTCCGGGACCTCGCGCACCACGAGGCGGCCGAACGGCACCTCGGTGCATGCCCAGCCGAGCCCTACGGCGAACCACAGCACGCCGACCGCGGCGAGCCCGAGCCCGGTGGACCCGCTGCCGAGCGCGAGCGGGACGAGCAGCGTCGCCGCGGCCAGCACGGCGGACCCGCCGAGCATGACCCGCCGCTCGGTCATGCGGCCCAGCACGCGGGGGAGGGTGAGCGCCGCGGTCATGGACCCGGCGCCGTTGACGGCGAGCAGCAGCGCGACGACGTCATTTCCCTGACCGAAAGTCTCCCGGGCGATGACGACGGTCTGGACAAGCACGAAGGCCCCGCCTGCGGCGACCGCAAGGTTGAGCGCGAGCACGGGACGCAGCGCGCGGATGCGCCACATCAGTGCCGCGCCGTGCCGGACGCGCGCCCCGAACGGCAGCTCGTCGAACCCGTGGCCCCCGCCCGACGGCGGCGCCGCGCGCGGGATGGCGATCGACGCGATGAGCACGGCGGACGCGCCGAAGCCGATTGCGGTGCCCCAGAAGAGGGCGTCATGCGGCACGACCAGCAGCAGGGCGGCGGCAAGCATGGGGGAGAGCACCATCTCGAGGTCCTCGGCCAGCCGGGAGAACGACAGTGCCTGTGTGTACTGACGCACGTCGGGAAGCACGTCCGGGACCGCCGCCTGGAAGGTGGGCGTGTGCACCGCTGAGGCCGCCTGGAGCACGAACACCAGCAGGTACACCTGCCAGACCTGGTCGACGAACGGCAGCATCACGGCGACGGCGGCCCGCAGCACGTCGGCGGCCACCATGACCGCGCGGCGCGGCAGCCGCGACACCAGCGCGTGCGCGACGGGCGCGACCACGACATAGGCCACCATCTTGATCGCGAACACGGTGCCGAGCACCCGCCCGGCTCCGCCGCCGGCGACGTCGTACGCGAGCAGCCCGAGCGCGACCGTCGCGAGGCCGGTGCCGGCGAGCGAGACCACCTGGGCCGTCAGCAGACGCCGGTAGACGCCGTTGCGCAGCGCGCTCTCCCGGGTGCGGACGTTCACTGCGCGGCTCCCTTGGCCGCAGCTGCCGCGTTCGGCGACGGGTGCGCCTGGTGGTGTGCGGGATCATCGTCGACGACGTGCTGAGCCTGGAAGACCGCCTGGGTCACGAGCTGCCGGGCGTGTTCGTCGACGAGCGAGTAGAAGACCCGGTTGCCCTCCTGGCGGGCGCGCACGATCCGGCCCCAGCGCAGCTTGGCCAGGTGCTGCGAGACCGCGGTCGGCGACTTGTCCACGACGTCAGCCAGGTGGTTGACCGACACCTCGCCGTCGCGCAACGCCAGGATGATCCGGATCCGCGTGGCGTCCGCGAGGAGGGTGAAGACCTCGGCGGCGAGCTCGACATATGGGGACGCGATGTCGAACGTGCATCCTTGAGCATCTTCGTGCATACGCAGATAGTAAGGCTCTGCGACGACGCCGGGACCCGGTGGCAGGATCGCGACTGAGGAAGGCGGCGCGCATGAGCCACGACCACGACCACGGGCACGTTCGCGGCCCCGGCGACCACCGGGGGCGGCTGGCGATCGCGTTCGCGATCACCGCGACGATCCTGCTCGCGGAGGTCGTCGGCGCCCTGATCACCGGCTCGCTCGCGCTGCTGGTCGACGCGGCGCACATGGTCACCGACGCCGGCGGTCTGGCACTGGCGCTGTTCGCCGCGCACCTGTCGCTGCGCCCCGCGACGTCACGCCGCACGTGGGGCTACCGCCGCGCCGAGGTCCTGGCAGCGCTCGGCCAGTCGGCGGTACTGCTCGCGGTCGGCGTCTACGTGCTGGTCGAGGCCGTCCAGCGGCTGTGGTCGCCGCCCGACATCGCGTCGACGGAGCTGCTGGTCTTCGGCGTCATCGGCCTCGTCGGGAACGTGGCCTCGCTTCTCGTGCTTGCCTCGCGGAGGTCGGCGAGCTTCAACCTGCGGGCGGCGTTCCTCGAGGTGGCCAACGACGCGCTCGGCTCGGTCGCCGTGATCGTCGCGGCGATCGTCATCGCCACGACCGGGTGGCAGCAGGCGGACGCCGTCGCCGCGCTGCTCATCGGCATCCTGATCCTGCCGCGCGCGGTCCGGCTGCTGTGGGAGACGGCGTCCGTCCTGCTCGAGTCGACCCCGCCCGGCCTGGACCTCGACGCGGTCCGCGTCCACCTGCTCGAGGTCGACCACGTGCGCGAGGTGCACGACGTGCACGCCTCCCTCATCGCGACCGGGCTCCCGGTGCTGTCGGCGCACGTCGTCGTCGAGAACGAGTGCTTCCGGGACGGGCACGCGGGCCACATCCTCGACCAGCTCCAGGAGTGCGTCGCGACCCACTTCGCGATCGCCGTCGAGCACTCGACCTTCCAGCTCGAGCCCGCGAGCCATCCCGAGCACGAGCACCCGAGCCACGCGTGACCCGGCGGCTCTGTCCTGCGGTCGTGGTGTACTGCTGCCGCTGCGGGGCACGCTGCCTCGCCGGTGACGAGGAGCGCAGGTGCCGATGACGCAGCGAACGGATGGGATCGACCGCGCGGCGGTCCAGCGGCGGACGCTGACGCTGCTCTCGGTGGCGCAGGTGCTCTCCGGAGTCGGGGCCAGCGCCGTCGTGCTGACCGGGTCGCTCCTCGCGGTCGAGCTGTCCGGGTCGAAGGCCTGGGCGGGGTCCTCGACGACGGCGGCCACGCTCGGCGCCGCGCTCGCCGCCGTCGTCCTCATGCGCCTGGCCTGGCTCTCGGGCCGCCGCGCGGCCCTGACGACCGGACTCCTGGTGGCGGCGCTCGGTGCGGCGGTGGTCGTCCTCGCGGCGGTGGTCGGCGCGTTCTGGGCGCTGGTCCTCGGCTGCGCCCTGGCCGGGTTCGGCACGGCCGTGAACCTGCAGGCGCGGTTCGCCGCCACCGACCTGTCGGAGCCGCGCCACGTGGGGCGCGACCTGTCTCTGGTGGTGTGGGTGGGGACCATCGGCGCAGTCGCCGGCCCGTCGCTCGGCGGCGTGGGCGGTCGGGTGGCCGAGGCGTTCGGCTTGCCGGCCCTGACGGGGCTGTTCGTCCTGGGTGCGATAGGGACGGTCGCGGCGCTCGTGGTGCTGGCGGTCGGGCTCCGCCCGGACCCGCGCCGGCTGGCGCTCGCCCTGGCCGAGGATCCCGGGACGGAAGCCGTCGACCGCCGTCCCGGGCTCGCGGCCGGCTGGCGCGTCCTGTCCGCCCACCCGGCCGCCCGTGGGGCGCTGGCCGTGATCCTGGTCGCGCACGCCGTCATGGTCTCCGTCATGTCCATGACGCCGGTGCAGATGACCGGGCACGGCGCGACCGTCGAGATTGTGGGCCTCACGGTGAGCCTGCACGTCGCGGGGATGTACGCGCTGTCGCCGCTGATGGGCTGGCTGAGCGACCGTTTCGGCGGCCGTGTGACGGCGGCCGGCGGCCTGGGCCTGCTCGTTCTGGCCGGGGTGCTCGCGGGCCTCGGCGACGGCGGGTTCGCGATGACCGCCGGCGGCCTGATCCTTCTGGGCCTGGGCTGGTCGGCCGCCACGGTCGCCGGATCGAGCATGATCGTCGCCCAGGTGCCGGTCGCCGACAGGGTCGCGGCCCAGGGTCTCTCCGACGCCCTGATGAGCCTCGCCGGCGCCGCGGGTGGGCTGGCCGCCGGTCTGCTCATGGCGGCCATCACCTACCAAGGGCTGGGCTTCGTCGCCGCGACGGCCGCGGCCGTCACCGCGGCCGTCGTCATCCCTCGGGTGAGGCGGCGTGCTCTCACGAGCGGCGGCTAAGCGCCCCCGGCCCTCGTCAGCCCAGGTGGAACTCGTTGTCGTCGGGGTCGGCGAGGGTGAGCGTCCCGAGCGCGTCGGGCTCCGCGCTGATCATGCGAGCCCCGAGCGCCACCAGCCGCGCGGCCTCCTCGTCCCGGTCGGCGCCGTCGGTCGCGACGAGCTCGATCCGCAACCGGTTCCGGCCGCTCGGCGGCTTGTCGAAGAGCGGTGGCCCGCTCCACGTGACCTTCGCGCCCCCCTCGGGCGACTGGATCGCCGTCTCCTCGTCCTGGTCCCAGACCAGGGGCCAGCCCAGGGCCTTGCTCCAGAACAGGCCGCTCGCGCGCAGCCCTTCGCAGTTCAGCGCGCCGATCTGCCCGCACCCCGCGAGGAACATGTTCTCCGGCTCGATGACGCAGAACTCGTCGCCCTCGGGGTCGGCGAGCACCACATGGCCCTCGTCGCCCCGCTGCCCGACGTCGTAGTGACCCCCGCCGAGCTCGAGCGCCCGCGCGACCAACCGGTCCTGGTCCTCGTGCGACCGGCTCGTCAGGTCGAAGTGCATCCGGTTGCGTCCCTTCTTGGGCTCGGGGGCGGCGACGAACCGCAGCGCGACGGCGGTGCCACGCGCCCGCGCGGTCGCGACGCCGTCGCCCGGCGCGGCGTCGACCTCGCGGTCGAGCAGCCCGGCCCAGAAGAGAGCCTGCGCGCGAGGGGCGGCGGCGTCGAACCGGACAGCGGCGAGCTGGAGGGCCATGATCGGACCGTACGACGGCGGACGTGCGCGGAACCAGGATTTTCGGCGGGATCTCAGACCGGCAGGCCCAGCAGTTTCGCGCTCTGCTCCCAGTGGGCGCGGACCAGCGCCTCGTCGTCGGCCTGCGGGCTGCTGCTGCTCAGGCGGCGCTGGTCGTAGAACGCCCCCGGCACCCAGTCGCGGCCTGGCGTCCCGTCAGCGAAGAACACGAGGTTGCTCCCACCCCTGGCCGGCGACGCGAACAGGCGGCGCGCCGGCGTGTGGTAGCCGATGCGCATCCAGTTCCTGGTCTCGGAGGCGAAGTTCGTCGCGATCACCCCCGGGTGGAACGCGACCGCCGACAGCCCCCGCGCGTGGTACCGCTCGTGCAGCGCCTTGGTGAACAGGATGTTCGCGAGCTTGGCGTTGCCGTAGGCGCGCGGCGTCGTGAACCCGTGCCAGGTCTGCAGGTCGTCGGCGTCGATGCGCGACAGGCCGCGCGCGCCCATGCTCGACGTCGCGATCACGGACGCCCCGCTGTCGATCAGCACGTCCAGCAGCAGGTGGGTCAGCAGGAAGGGCGCGAGGTGGTTGACCTGGAACGTCCGCTCGAACCCGTCCACGGTCGCGACCGGCCCGTCGAACATGCCGCCCGCGTTGTTCGCCAGCACGTCGATGCGGGGGCACAGGTGCCGCAGGTCGGCGGCCAGGCGGCGGACGTCGTCGAGCCGTGCGAAGTCGGCGTGCAGGAACGCCTCTGTGCCGATGCGCCGTGCCACGGCCTCGGTCTTCTCGGGGGAGCGGCCGACGACGACGACGCGGTGGCCCTCCGCGGCGAGCTGCTGCGCGGCGGCGGCGCCGATGCCGTCGCTCGCGCCGGTCACGATGATCGTCTTCACGACTGACCTTCCTTCGCCGCGCGTCGGGCCCCGACGCGAGCCTAGCCATCAAAGCCGCACCGGTGGTCCGGCATCGCGCGGGTTACCGTGCGCCCATGAGCAACGCCGACCTGGTCGCCGACTTCAATCGCGCCATCGGGGAGGCGAACCCGAGCCGCCCGCAGGTGCCCGGCCCCGACCGCCTCGAGCTGCGCGAGACCCTGCTGCGCGAGGAGTTCGCCGAGGTCCTCGAGCAGCTCGCGCGGCTGCGGGCGCTCGCGGCCGACGACGAGCCCGCCGGCCTGCCCGAGGTCGCGGCGCTCGCGCACGAGCTCGCCGACCTGCTCTATGTCACCTACGGCGCGCTGCTCTCGCTGGGCGTCCCGGCCGACGCCGTCTTCGCCGAGGTGCACCGGGCCAACCTCGCGAAGGCCGCGGGCCCCCGGCGCGCGGACGGCAAGCAGCTGAAGCCGGAGGGCTGGCGCCCGCCGAACGTCGAAGCGGTCCTGCGTTCGGCCGCGCGGTAGCGGGCGCGCTGCTCGAGTTCGAGCATTCGTCGCGCGTTCGAGTCCTCGGGCGCTCGAACAAGCCCCAAATGCTCGAATCAGCCGCGCGCGGGCCGGGGCGCGCCGCGCCAGGCCCGCGCATCCACCCCTCCGGCCGGGTCGCGCGCCACACTGGCGCCCATGGAGGAGGGTCCGGACCCGGTCGCCCGCGGGCTCGCGCGTCTGAGCGGCGTGCTCGACGTCCCGCCCGGCGTCCGGCTCGCCGCGGCGGTGGTGGTCGGCGTCTTCGTCGGCATCGCGCTGCGCGTGGACACCGTGGCGGCCGCCCTGCTCGGTGGGTGGGCTGCCGCCGGCCTGCTCTTCGTCGCGTGGACGCTTCTCGTCATCACCCCGATGGGCCCCTCCGCCACGGCGGAGCACGCGCTCCGCGAAGAGCCGGCGCGGGTCGTCGAGCGTGCGATGGTGCTGCTCGCAGCGGTCGTCAGCCTCGCCGGGCTCGCCGTCGTTCTCACCCAGGGCGGACTGCGCGGCGACCTGCCGACGACGGGCGCGGTGCTCGCCGCCATCGTCGTGTCCTGGGCGAGCGTGCACACGCTGTTCGCGCTGCGCTACGCCAGGCTGTTCTACACGGACCCGCAGGGCGGGATCGACTTCCACGACGACGGCGCACCGCCGTCGTACACCGACTTCACCTACGTGGCGTTCACCGTGGGGATGAGCTTCGCGATCTCGGACACCGACCTGCGCACGACGGCGCTGCGCCGGACCGCGCTGGCCCAGGCGCTGCTGGCGTACCTGTACGGCACGGTCATCGTGGCCCTGCTGGTCAACCTGGTGGCTGCCCTGGCGGGTTGACGTGCAGCGGTCAGGCGGCGGCCTCGACGTGGGGCGTCGCCACCAGGCCGGCGTACAGGTCGTCCGTCTCGAGCAGCTCGGCGTGCGTGCCCGTCGCGCGGACGCGACCGTTGTCCATGACGACGATCTTGTCGGCGCCGACGACGGTCGACAGGCGGTTCGCGATCGTCACGACGGCGGCGTTCTCGGCGGCGGCGCGCGTCGCCCGGTTGATCGCCTCCTCGGCGCGGCCGCCGATCTGCGAGGTCGCGTCGTCCAGCAGGAGCACGTCGGCCTCGGCGAGGAGCGCGCGGGCCATCGCGAGTCGCTGCCGGCCGCCGCCGGTCATGGTCGCACCGACAAGCTCGGTGTCGAGGCCATCGGGCAGCGCGGCGACGTCCTCGGCCAGCTCGACCGCGCGGAGCACCTCGTGGAGCTCGGCGTCGTCGGCGGCGGGCTTGGCGGGCAGCAGGTTGTCGCGGACCGTGCCCGGCAGCACCGGCGGCTCCTGCTCGACGTACGCGAACCGCTCGCGCACCTGGGCGTAGGTGAGCTGCTCGTAGGGGACGCCGTCGAGGCGGACGGTGCCCGAGTGCGGGGACAGGAACCGCAGCGCGAGGGACGCAACGGAGGACTTGCCGGCCCCCGAGGGGCCCACGATCGCCACGTGACCCCGGCGCGGGATCGCGAGATCGAGGTTCCGCACGACGTCGCCCTCGGCCGGCGTGTACCGCGCGGTGACGTCCTCGAACTCGATGACGGGAGCGTCGGCGTCGAGCGGGGTCTCGACGGGCTCGACCGCCAGACCGGGCTCGATCACCAAACCGGGCTCGACCGCCAGGCCGGGCTCCTCCAGCTCGATCTCCTGCGCCTCGGCGATGCGCTTCGACGCTGCCAGACCGGACTGGATGGTCGAGAAGCCGTCGGCCAGCTCCATGAGCGGGACGATGAAGTTCTGCGTGTACATGATGAACGCGACGAGCGCGGCGATGCTGAGGTGCCCCTCCGTGACGCGCCACGCGCCGAACGCGACCATGAACACGGTGATGAGCTGCATGCCGCCGAAGGCCGTCTCGTACGAGATCAGCTCGGCCCACATGGCCGACACGCCGTGCTTGCGCGCCTTCTCCGCGTCGGCGAGCACCGCCTCGGACCGGGCGTCCTCGGCGCGCAGCGCCTTGATGGTGCGCAGGGCGCGCATCGAGCCGTCGAGCTCGCTGCTCATTCGGCCCACGGCCTCCTGCGCCAGGGCTCGCTCGCGACCCACCTTCGGCATGATCAGGCCCATGATCAGGCCGAGCACGGCGACCGCCGCGAGGGTGATCCCCAGCATGAGCCCGTCGATCACGCCCATGAGCACGATCGAGCCGACGACACCGGTGATGCTCGTGACGAACGAGACGAAGCCGGTGCCGACGGTCAGCTGGAGCAGCGGGGCATCGGCCGTGGTGCGCGCGATCAGGTCAGCGGTGGACCGCTCGCGCACCTGCGTGACCCGGCCGCGCAGGAACCGCGCGACGAGCGCCTTGCGGACGTCGTACACCACCGTCTCGGCCGTGCGCCCGAGCGTGGCCCACTGCAGGAGCATCGCCACCAGGTAGACCAGGGTGAGCGCGCCGAACAGCATGACGTCGGGCGCGACCGAGGTCCCGGCGGACAGGTGCTCGATGACGTTCTCGATGATGCGGGGCGTCCACAGCCCGGCGACGGTGGCGATGATGCCCAGCACGGCGCCCGCGACGATGCGCCACCGGTACGGGTGGAGGAACGACATCAGGGTGCGCCAGTTGCGCGCCGACTCGGTGCGGGCGCGCGCGTCGTCGGCGGTGGGTGTGGAGGGCATCCGTCAAGCGTACGAAGGCGCCCGGTGGCGTTGTCCGGCCGAGATCCGAGCCCTGGCCGCTCCTGCTCGGGGGCGCCGGGAACGGGCCCGGTGCTCTACCATGTTCGGGTTGCCCGTACGCCTGACGCCGTCCTCGACGGACCTGCTGCGCGCGTACGCACCCGATCACAGTTGGAGACCATCGAAGTGAAGAGCGCCGTCGAGACCCTGGACCCCACCAAGGTCAAGCTGACCGTCGAGGTGGACTACGACGAGCTCAAGCCGAGCATCGACCACGCCTACAAGCACATCGCGGAGCAGGTGAACATCCCCGGCTTCCGCAAGGGCAAGGTCCCGCCGCGCATCATCGACCAGCGCGTCGGCTGGGGCGCCGTCGTCGAGCACGCGGTGAACGACGCGCTCGGCGGGTTCTACGGCCAGGCCGCCGCCGAGCAGAAGCTGCGCCCGCTGGCCCAGCCCGCCGTCGAGGTCACCGAGATCCCGGCCAAGGCCGGCGAGGGCCAGCTGAAGTTCACGGCCGAGGTCGAGGTCCGCCCGGAGATCGAGCTGCCCGAGCTCTCCGACCTGGAGATCGTCCTCGAGTCGACCGAGGTCACCGACACCGACGTCAGCGAGCGCCTCGACGCCCTGCGCGAGCGCTTCGGCACGCTGGTCGGCGTCGACCGCCCGGCCGTCGAGGGCGACTACATCGTCATCGACCTCAAGGCCGTCATCGGCGACGAGGAGGTCGACTCCGTGTCGGGCATCTCGTACCAGATCGGCTCGGGCAACATGCTCGAGGGCCTGGACGAGGCGCTCACGGGCCTGTCGGCCGGCGAGACCACCACGTTCAAGGCGGACCTGGCCGGCGGCGAGCACGAGGGCCAGGAGGCCGACGTCACCGTCACCGCCACCTCGGTCAAGCAGCGCGACCTGCCCGAGGCGGACGACGACTTCGCCCAGCTCGCCTCGGAGTTCGACACGCTCGACGAGCTGAGCGCCGACCTGCGCGAGCAGGTCGCGTCGATCAAGAAGTCGAACCAGGCCGTCACCGCGCGCGACCAGCTCCTCGAGAAGCTGCTGGCCGCCGTCGAGATCCCCGTGCCGCAGGGCGCCGTCGAGGCCGAGGTGCACCGCCACCTCGAGTCGGAGGAGCGCCTCGAGGACGACACGCACCGCGCCGAGGTCACCGTCGACGCCACCAACGCCCTCAAGAACCAGATCCTGCTCGACACCCTCGCCGAGAAGCTCTCGGTCAAGGTCGGTCAGGGCGAGCTCGTCGAGTACCTGGTCCAGGCCTCGCGCCAGTACGGCATGGAGCCGCAGCAGTTCATCCAGACGCTCGACCAGGGCGGCCAGATCCCGGCCATGGTCGGCGAGGTCGCGCGCTCCAAGGCGCTCGCCGTCGCGCTGCGCAAGATCGAGGTCAAGGACGGCGAGGGCAACGTCGTCGACCTGAGCGAGTTCATCGGCTCGGACGACGCCGACGCCGCCGCCGAGGCCATCGAGAACGCGGTCGCTGAGGCCGCCGAGGCCGAGGGCACCGAGGCGCCGGTCGAGGAGACCGAGGAGGCCTGAGCCTCCCGCTTGCAGCACGCCCGACGGCGCCGCACCTCGCGCGAGGTGCGGCGCCGTCGTCGTCTCTGCGGGGCCGCCGCGAGGCAACCCGTGCCGCCCCATGCGCCGTGAGCGAAAAGCGCGCTGGCAGGGACGAACGCGTCGGTGCCGCACGTTAGGGTCGAGCGACACCGAACGCGAAGGAGACGGACGTGAACGACCTGCTGCGGATGGACAGCACGGGTCCCGTGGCTCGTGCCGACGGACCCAGCCTCGGGCTCAACGACTCCATCTACAACCGGCTCCTCAAGGAGCGCATCATCTGGCTCGGCTCGGAGGTGCGCGACGAGAACGCCAACGCGATCTGCGCACAGATGATGCTCCTGGCTGCAGAGGACCCGACGAAGGACATCTGGCTGTACATCAACAGCCCGGGCGGCTCGATCACCGCCGGCATGGCGATCTACGACACCATGCAGTTCATCCAGCCCGACGTCGCCACCGTGGCGATGGGCATGGCGGCCTCGATGGGGCAGTTCCTGCTCTCCTCGGGCGCCAAGGGCAAGCGCTACGCGACGCCGCACGCACGCGTCATGATGCACCAGCCGTCGGGCGGCATCGGGGGCACGGCCACCGACGTCCGCATCAACGCGCAGCTGATCATGCACATGAAGCAGGTGCTCGCCGAGCTGACGGCGGAGCAGACGGGCAAGCCGCTCCCGCAGATCCTCAAGGACAACGACCGCGACTCCTGGTTCACCGCTCAGGAGGCGCTCGAGTACGGCTTCATCGACCACGTGGTCGAGAACGCCGCGCTCGCAGGCGGCGGCGGCATGAACAGCGCGAGCTGACGGGAGAGAGAGATGAGCTACATGAACCCTGAGCAGTTCGCCGCCACGGCCGGCCGCCTCGCGGGGGACTACGCGCGGCCGGGCGGGATCTCGCTGCCCTATGGGGCGCCGTCGAGCCGCTACGTGCTGCCCCAGTTCGAGGAGCGCACGGCCTACGGCTTCAAGCGCCAGGACCCGTACACCAAGCTCTTCGAGGACCGCATCATCTTCCTCGGCGTGCAGGTGGACGACGCCTCGGCCGACGACGTCATGGCGCAGCTGCTGGTCCTGGAGTCCCAGGATCCCGACCGCGACATCATGATGTACATCAACAGCCCCGGCGGCTCGTTCACCGCGATGACGGCGCTGTACGACACGATGCAGTACATCAAGCCGCAGATCCAGACGGTCTGCCTCGGCCAGGCCGCCTCGGCCGCGGCCGTGCTGCTGGCCGCCGGCCAGCAGGGCAAGCGCTACGCCCTGCCGAACGCGCGCGTGCTGATCCACCAGCCCGCGATGGAGGGCGGCGGCTACGCCCAGGCGTCGGACATCGAGATCCACGCCAACGAGCTGATCCGCATGCGCGAGTGGCTCGAGGAGACGCTGGCGCACCACTCGGGCCGTACGGCCGAGCAGGTCAAGGAGGACATCGAGCGCGACAAGATCCTCACGGCCGCCCAGGCCAAGGACTACGGGCTCGTCGACCTCGTGCTGGAGTCGCGCAAGCCGCTCCCGGTCATCGCGCGCTGACGACGCCGCGACGGTGCCCGCCCTCACGGGCGGGCACCATGCGACTCTCCGGGGAAGTCGGCTGACAAGCCCGGTGCCGTGGTGTGGAATGGGGCCAGAGGTAGTCGCTGGAGAGAGGAGCCGCCCGGTGGCACGGATCGGTGACGGGGCTGACCTGCTGAAGTGCTCGTTCTGCGGGAAGTCGCAGAAGCAGGTCAAGAAGCTCATCGCAGGCCCAGGCGTCTACATCTGCGACGAGTGCATCGACCTGTGCAACGAGATCATCGAGGAGGAGCTCAGCGAGCAGGCCGAGCTCGGCATGACGGAGCTGCCCAAGCCGCGGGAGATCTTCGAGTTCCTCGAGCAGTACATCATCGGCCAGGACGGCGCCAAGCGAGCCCTGGCCGTCGCCGTCTACAACCACTACAAGCGCATCCAGGCCAGTGAGCAGGGGCGCTCCGGCGGCGATGACATCGATGTCATCGAGATCGCCAAGTCCAACATCCTGCTCATCGGCCCCACCGGTACCGGCAAGACCTACCTGGCGCAGACGCTCGCCAAGATGCTCAACGTCCCGTTCGCCATCGCGGACGCCACGGCCCTCACCGAGGCGGGCTACGTGGGCGAGGACGTCGAGAACATCCTCCTCAAGCTGATCCAGGCCGCCGACTACGACGTCAAGAAGGCCGAGACCGGCATCATCTACATCGACGAGGTCGACAAGGTGGCCCGCAAGGCCGACAACCCGTCGATCACGCGCGACGTCTCCGGCGAGGGCGTGCAGCAGGCGCTGCTGAAGATCATCGAAGGCACGACGGCGTCGGTGCCGCCGCAGGGTGGACGCAAGCACCCGCACCAGGAGTTCATCCAGATCGACACGACGAACGTGCTGTTCATCGTGGCCGGCGCGTTCGCCGGGCTGGAGGAGATCGTCGCGGCCCGCGCCCGCAAGCGCGGCATCGGGTTCGGCGCCCCCATGGAGACCAACGCGGACGACGACCTGTTCGCCGAGACCCGCCCCGAGGACCTGCAGAAGTACGGACTCATCCCCGAGTTCATCGGCCGCCTGCCGGTCATCGCCTCGGTGTCCCCGCTGGACCGCGGCGCACTGGTGCGCATCCTCACCGAGCCGCGCAACGCCCTCGTGAAGCAGTACCAGCGCATGTTCCAGATCGACGGCGTCGACCTGGAGTTCACCGACGACGCCGTCGAGGCGGTCGCGGAGCAGGCGCTGCTGCGCGGTACGGGCGCCCGTGGCCTGCGCGCGATCATGGAAGAGGTGCTGCAGCAGGTCATGTTCGACGTGCCCAGCCGGGACGACGTCGAGCGCGTGGTGATCAGCCGCGAGGTGGTGCTGGAGAACGTCAACCCCACGCTGGTGCCACGCGCCAACCCGGTCCGCGCACGCCCGCCGCGCGAGAAGAGCGCGTAACCCATATGGCTGTGGCCCGGTCTCCGACGGGAGACCGAGCCACTTTTCATGTCCGCAGCGGTCAGGCGGTCGTGGGGGCTCCGGCATACAAGGAGTCGATCGTGTCCGCGAAGTCCTTGATCACCAGCGGGCGCTTCACCTTCAGCGACGGCGTCAGGTAGCCGTTCGCCTCGGTGAAGTCGTTCTCCAGGATGTGGATCTTGCGGATCGACTCGGCGCGCGAGACGGCCTCGTTGGCACGGCTCACGGCCCTGTCCAGGGCGGCCAGCACGTCGGGGTTGGTCCGGGCCTCGGACACCGGCATGTTGGGCAGGCCGTGGGTGGAGAGCCAGCCCGGCAGCATCTCGGCGTCGAGCGTCACGAGCGCACCGATGAACGGGCGCTGGTCGCCGACGACGACGACCTGCGAGACGAGCGGGTGCGAACGCAGACGGTCCTCGAGCAGCGCAGGGGCGACGTTCTTGCCGCCGGCGGTGACGATGAGCTCCTTCTTGCGGCCCGTGATGCGGAGGCGGCCCTCGCCGTCGAGCGTGCCGATGTCGCCGGTGCGGAACCAGCCGTCCTCCAGCACCTCGGCGGTCAGCGTCGGCTGGTTGTGGTAGCCGCGGAAGACGTGCGGGCCCTTGAGGAGGATCTCGCCGTCGTCATCGATCTGGATGCTCGTGCCGGGCATCGGCGGGCCGACGGTGCCGATCGCGACCGAGCGCGGCAGGCTGACCGCGGTCGGCGCCGTGGTCTCGGTCAGGCCGTAGCCCTCGAGCACCGTCACGCCGACGCCGCGGAAGAAGTGCCCGAGACGCTCACCGAGCGGGGCGCCGCCAGAGACGGCGTGGACGACGTCGCCGCCCATGGCTTCCCGGAGCTTGCCGAGCACGAGGCGGTCCGCGACGCGGTGCTGGATCTGCAGCGACGCCGGGACCCTGCCGGAGTCCTGGGCGCGCGAGGTCGCGATGGCGGTCCGGACGGCCCAGTAGAAGATCGTGCGCTTGAGCCTGGAGGCCGACGCCGTCTGCTCGGCCGAGTTGTAGACCTTCTCGAACACGCGCGGGACGGCGAGCAAGAAGGTCGGCTTGAAGGAACCGAGGTCAGCGACCAGGTTCTTCACGTCGGGGGTGTGGCCCAGGACGGTGTCGGCGGAGAGCACGGCCACCTGGATGAGCCGCGCGAACACGTGCGCCAGGGGCAGGAACAGCAGCGTGCGCGCACCCTCGCTCTCCAGCACCTCGGGCAGGACCTCGGCCGCGTTGAGCGACACGTGCGCGAAGTTGCCGTGCGTCAGCTCGGCGCCCTTGGGGCGGCCCGTGGAGCCGGACGTGTAGATGATCGTCGCGAGGTCGGCGGCGACGACACCGGCGCGGCGGTCGGCGACGACCTGCTCCGCGACGTCAGCACCCTCCGCGCGCAGCGCGTCGATCACGCCGGCGTCGATCACGAGGACGTCCTCGAGCGCGGGCAGCGTGTCGCGGATGGCGCCGACGATCCCGGCGTGCGCGGCGGTCTCGACGATGACGAACCGCACCTCGGCGTCGGACAGGATCCACTGCACCTGGTCGGGGGCGGAGGTCTCGTAGACGGGGACGGGGACGCCGCCGACGGCCCAGATCGCGTAGTCGAGCAGGGTCCACTCGTAGCGCGTGCGGGACATGATCGCGACGTGGTCGCCGGCCTTGAAGCCGCGGGCGACGAGGCCGCGCGCCACGGCGACGACGTCGGCGTCGAACGCGTTGGCGCTGACCGGGACCCAGGGCGCCGACGGCGTCTCGCGCCGCTCGAGCAGCGGGTTCTCGCCGGTGCGCGCCACGCGGTCGGCGAGCAGCGTGTTGATGCTGGTCGACGCGGGGACGTCCACGAGGGCCGGGGTCGTCGCGAGGTTCACGGTGGGTGGTCTCCGTCCGTTCGGTGCCGGCCTGGTTGCCGAGACGCGTTGCGACGCTACACGTCTACCCGGCCGCGGCCGCAGTTCCAGCCCCCTTAGGATCGCTCACATGACGGAACCGGCAATGCCTGACGAGATCCTTGGCCTGCGACGCAGCATCGACAACATTGACGCAGCCCTGGTTCACCTGCTTGCGGAACGGTTCAAGATGACCCAGCGGGTCGGCGAGCTGAAGGCCATGGGCGGCCTCCCGCCCGCCGACCCCTCGCGCGACCAGCAGCAGATCGAGCGTCTGACCTCGATCGCGACCGAGGCGGGCCTCGACCCGGCCTTCGCGGAGGCCTTCCGGGCGTTCGTCGTGGCCGAGGTGATCCGCCACCACGAGCTCATCGCCGCCGAGTACGCGGCGGGCGGGCGGCAGGGTGAGCTGCCGCCGCTCGACACCTTTGCATGAAGGGGTTAGGCAGCTCCGCGCGTCGGTGATCGGCGCCTCGGCCCTGTGTGGCGCCTCGCCGCCGGGCGACGCACCCTGGTGGGACAGCCGAGTTCAGGAGGCGCTGGAGCTGACATGAAGACCGACTGGATCAAGCCCCTCATCGGCCACCCCGGACCGTTCGCGACGATCTACCTCGATGCGACACGCTCCGCGGAGGCGGGCGACAAAGACGTCGCGGGACGGTGGAAGGCCGTGCGCCGCAGCCTCGCCCAGCAGGGCGCGCCCGACTCCGTCCTCGACGCGGTCGAGGATGCCGCGCTGCGCCCGATCCGCAAGGTGGGCGCGCACGGGCGCGTCATCATCGCGGACGGGTCGGGGGTGCTCGTCGACAAGGCGCTGCACACGGCGCCGACGGTCGCGACCGGCGTCTGGCACGCCGTGCCCGCCCTGCTGCACGCGGCCCTTGCCGCCGACGAGGAGGTCACCGCGCTCAAGGTCGCCGTCGACCGCACCGGCGCGGACCTGAGGCTGATGGGCGCGCGCGGCTGGGACGCGCGGCGCACTTTCGAGGCCCCGCACGACGACATCTCCAAGGTGGCCCCGGGCGGATCGTCGCGCGGCGGTGCGGCCGGTGGCGGCGGCGACCGCGGCGGCCAGTCCGCCGTCGATGCGCGCGTGGAGGACTCGCTGGCACGGAACGCCGAGGCCGTGGCCCGCGAGGTGGAGAAGGCGGTGGCGGAGGAGCGGCCCGAGATTGTGCTGCTGTACGGCGACGCGCGCACGGTGCGGGCCGTGAAGACGGCGCTCGTGCGCCCGGTCGCGGAGCTGACCGTCGAGGTCGCCGGAGGCGGCCGGGGTGCCGGAGTCCACGAGGGCGCCTTCCACGAGAACCTCGAGGACGCCCTGGACTCCTACCGCGAGAAGCGCCGCGAGGTGGTGCTGGCCGAGCTGCGCCAGGGTCAGGGCCGCGAGCAGGGCGCGGTGAGCGGCGTCGACGACGTCGTCGCCGTGCTGTCGCGCGGGCAGGTCAAGGAGCTGGTGCTGAACGAGGACGTCGGGTACGACGGCGCCCTCGTCGTCGGCGCCGACGGGGCGCGCGGGCCGCTGAGTGGGCGCACCCTGTGGATCGGCCCGGACCCGCTGGCGATCGCCCTGTCCCGGTCGTCGCTCGCGGACGCGGGCTACACGGACGGAGTCGAGGAGCTGCCGGCGGCGATCGCGCTCATGCGGGCCGCGGTAGGGCAGGACGCGGGCCTGACGGTCGCCCCGGAGGGCGCGGTCGACCTCATCGACGGCGTCGGCGCGACGCTGCGCTGGCACGATGGCGCCACCCCGCAGGAGGTCGCGGCGACGATGAGCCGCGACCAGGACCTGCTCCGCTGACCTTTCCTTTCCCCGTCGTACCTGGTGGCGTTCTGCGCTGCAGAACGCCACCAGGTACGACGGCGAAAGGGAGGTTCTCAGGCGCGCGGGGTCTTCGCCGGGGGCTCGCCCAGCTCCGACGCGACGACCACGATGCCGCCCTGGACGTCAGGATCTCCCTGGCCCTCGGCGGCCTCGACCAGCGTCAGGTCACCCTCGACGCGGCCCGCGCCGCGGACGTCGTCGAGCGCCGAGCGGACGCCCGCCAGCGCCGTGCCCGGGACCGCGAGCGTGCCGCCGAGGATCGGCGTGCGCATCGAGACCTTGGCCTCCGACTTGATCTTGCGCAGCGCGGCCAGCGCGTTGCCCGCGGCGGCGAGCTGCGCCGGGTCGGCGTCACCGGCAGCGATGCGCAGGTCCGCGGCGATCGGCCACGCGGCGCGGTGCACCGAGCCCGTGCGCCACCAGGACCAGACCTCCTCGGTCGCGTACGGCAGCACGGGGGCGAGCAGGCGCAACATCACGTCCAGCGCGATCGCCAGCGCGGTGCGCGCCGACGTCGTCGCCTCCGACGCCGTGGCGCCGGCCCCGTACGCGCGGTCCTTGACCAGCTCGAGGTAGTCGTCGCAGAACGTCCAGAAGAACGTCTCCGTGACCTCCAGGGCGCGCGTGTGGTCGTAGGCCTCGTACGCCTCCGTGGCGGTGTCGACGACGGCGGCCAGGCCGGCGAGCATGGCGCGGTCGAGCTCCACGGTCACGAGCGCCGGGTCGAGCACGACCTCGCCGGCGCCGGTCTCGGCGTCGCGCCCGAACTCGAGCACGAACTTCGAGGCGTTGAGCACCTTGATCGCGAGCCGGCGGCCGATCTTCATCTGGCCTTCGTCGAACGCCGCGTCGGTGCCCAGGCGCGCCGAGGCCGCCCAGTACCGCACCGCGTCGGAGCCGTGCTGCTGGAGCAGCCCCAGCGGCGTGACGACGTTGCCCTTCGACTTCGACATCTTCTTGCGGTCGGGGTCGAGGATCCAGCCGCTGATGGCCGCGTTGGCCCAGGGCAGGCCGCCGCACTCGAGGTGCGAGCGCACCACGGTCGAGAAGAGCCAGGTGCGGATGATGTCCTGCCCCTGCGGGCGCAGGTCCATCGGGTAGACGCGCTCGAGCAGGTCGGCGTCACGCTCCCAGCCGCCCACGATGAGCGGGGAGAGCGACGACGTCGCCCACGTGTCCATGACGTCCTGGTCGCCGACGAAGCCGCCCGGGACGCCGCGCTGGTCCTCGGTGAAGCCCTCCGGGGCGTGCGCCGCCGGGTCCACCGGCAGCGAGGCCTCCGACGGCACGATGGGGTTGTCGTAGTCGACGTCGCCCGTCTCGAGCACCGGGTACCACAGCGGGATCGGCACACCGAAGAACCGCTGACGCGAGATCAGCCAGTCTCCGTTGAGACCGTTGACCCAGTTCTCGTAGCGGACGCGCATGAAGTCGGGGTGGAAGTCGAGCTCCTTGCCGCGGCCCAGCAGCTCGGTCTTGAGGTCACGGCCCGGGACGTCGCGGCCGCCGTTGCGGATGTACCACTGGCGGCTCGTGACGATCTCGAGGGGCTTGTCGCCCTTCTCGTAGAAGTTCGTCTTGCGCTGCGTGGCGACCGGCTCGCCCTCGAGGTCGCCCGAGGCACGCAGGGCGTCGACCACGGCGGTGCGCGCCGAGAAGGTCGTCCGTCCGCTGAGGTCGAGCTCGTACAGGCGCTCGCCCGGCCCGCCAGCGATCCACTCCGGCGTCTCACGGGACAGGCGCCCGTCGCGCTGGATGACCGAGCGCGTCGGCAGCTGCAGCTCGCGCCACCACTGCACGTCGGTGAGGTCACCGAAGGTGCAGCACATGGCGATGCCGGCGCCCTTGTCGGGCTCGGCGGCCGGGTGGGCGAGCACCGGGATCTCGACGCCGAACAGCGGCGACGTCACGGTGGTGCCGAACAGCGGCTGGTAGCGCTCGTCGTCGGGGTGCGCGATGAGGGCGACGACGGCCGGGATCAGCTCCGGGCGGGTGGTCTCGATGAAGACCTTCTCGCCGTCGGGCCGGTGGAACGCGACCTTGTGGAAGGAGCCCGGGTAGTCGCGCGCCTCGAGCTCGGCCTGGGCCACCGCGGTCTGGAACGTCACGTCCCACAGGCCCGGCGCCTCAGCCTGGTAGGCCTCGCCGCGCGCGAGGTTGCGCACGAACGCGCGCTGGGTGGCAGCGCGCGAGCGGTCGTCGATGGTCTGGTACGTCTGCGCCCAGTCGACCGAGAGGCCGAGGTACCGCCACACGTCCTCGAACGACTTCTCGTCCTGCGCGGTGAGGCGCAGGCACAGCTCGATGAAGTTGCGGCGCGAGACGGGCACCTGGTCGGAAGCCTTGATGGTCTTGCCGTCGGTGCCCTCGTGCGGCGGGACGAACTCGGGGTCGTAGGGAAGGGAGGTGTCGACGCGCACGCCGTAGTAGTTCTGCACGCGGCGCTCGGTGGGCAGGCCGTTGTCGTCCCAGCCCATCGGGTAGAACACCTCGAGACCGCGCATGCGCTTGTAGCGCGCGAGGAGGTCGGTGTGGGTGTAGCTGAACACATGGCCGACGTGCAGCGAGCCCGACGCCGTCGGCGGCGGGGTGTCGATCGAGTAGACCTGCTCGCGCGTCTTGGTGCGGTCGAAGGCGAACGTGCCCTCGCGCTCCCAGCGCTCACCGAGCTTGGTCTCCAGCCCCTCGAGCGAGACCCGGTCCGGTACCTCCCGTACCACCGCGCGGACGACGTCTGCCTGCGAGCCGGCGACCGGCGAGGGGGTCGTGGCGGGGGAGGGGGTCGGGAAGTCGCTCATGGTTTGTCATTCTCCCAGACGGCGGGCACTGGGTCAGGTGCTCGAGCTGACCTGGCTCTCGCCGTACCCCGAAGGCTCGGGACTAGGCTCGCGGCATGGCATCTGACCTCACCATCGGCTACGCCGCCATGCTGGAGCAGTTCCACCCGACGGAGGTGGTCGACCTGTCCGCCTACGCCGAGCAGCACGGCTTCTCGGGCGTCATGGCCGCCGACCACTTCCAGCCCTGGGTGCCGCAGCAGGGCAACGCCGCCTTCGTCTGGAACGTGCTGGCCGCTCTCGGCGAGCGCACGCGCGGCGACATCGGCCCCGGCGTCACCGCGCCGACGTTCCGCTGGCACCCGGCGATGATCGCGCAGGCCAGCGCGACGCTCGCCGCGATGTACCCGGGCCGGCACTGGCTGGGTCTGGGCTCGGGCGAGGCGCTCAACGAGCACGTCGTCGGCGGCTACTGGCCCGAGGCGGGCGAGCGCAGCAACCGCATGTTCGAGGCCATCGAGATCATCAAGAAGCTCTTCAGGTCCGGCATCGAGGGCAAGGACGTCAAGCACCAGGGGCAGTTCTACACGCTCGAGTCCACGCGCCTGTGGACCATGCCCGAGGTCGCGCCGGAGATCCTCGTGGCCACCGCCGGCCCCATCAACGCCAAGCGCACCGGTAAGTGCGCCGACGGCATCATCACGGTGGGCGCGCCGCTGGAGAAGATCTCCATGCTGTTCGGCAAGTTCGAGGAGGGCGTGCGCGAGTCGGGCCGTGACCCGGAGGGTATGCCCAAGGTGCTGCAGGTGCACATGAGCTGGGCCGAGACCGACGAGGAGGCCCTCGCCAACGCCATGACGGAGTGGCCCAACGGCGGCATGAAGTTCCCCAAGGCCGACATCCGCTCGCCCCACGACTTCGCGCAGATGGCCAAGCTGGTGCGCCCCGAGGACTTCGAGGGCCGCATGGTCATCAGCGCCGACCCGGACAAGCACCGCGAGGCCATCCAGAAGTACGTCGACCTCGGGTTCGACCGCGTGTACCTGCACAACGTGGGCCGCAACCAGAAGGAGTGGATCGAGGTCTTCGGCCGCGACGTGCTCCCGAAGCTCACGCGTTGAGCGAGCGGCTGACCGTCTGGGCACCCGACGGGCTCGGCGAGGTGCGCCCCGGCGACGACCTCGCCGCGCTCGTGGGCGACCTGCTCGACGGCGAACGGCTGGCCGAGGGGGACGTCGTCGTCGTGACCTCCAAGGTCGTGTCGAAGGCGGAGGGGCGCGTCGTCGCCGCCGACGACCGCGAGCAGGCCATCACCGACGAGACGGTGCGCGTGGTCGCGACGCGGTCGCGCCCCGGACTGCCGCCGCTGCGCATCGTCGAGAACCGGCTGGGCCTGGTCATGGCGGCCGCCGGCGTCGACGCCTCCAACACGCCCGACGGCACGGTGCTGCTGCTGCCGCTCGACCCCGACGCATCGGCCAGTGCCCTGCGCGACGCCCTGCGCGCGCGGTTCGGGCTCGACCGCCTCGGCGTCGTCGTCACCGACACCGCCGGGCGCGCCTGGCGCGACGCCCTCGTCGATATCGCGATCGGCGCCGCCGGCGTGCAGGTGGTCGACGACCTGCGCGGGGGTGCCGACGCGCACGGCCGGCCGCTCAACGTGACGGTGACCGCCGTCGTCGACGAGATCGCCTCCGCCTCTGAGCTCGTCCGAGGCAAGGCGACGGGACGCGCCGTCGCCGTCGTGCGCGGCGTGGGGAGGTACGTTCCCGCCGGCTCGGGTGCGGACGACGGCGATGCGCCGCCCGGGGGCGCACGGCGGCTGGTCCGCGGTAGCGCCGACGACCTTTTCCGTGAGGGCACCTCCGAGGCCTACGCGCGCGGGCACGCCGATGGCGCGGCGGGACTCCCACCGCGCCCGTGAGCGTGCGCCGCCCGCGGGGCCGCTAGCTCGCGAACAGGTCGCCGACGGGCTCGGGTCCGTCGTCCGGCACGACGAGCGACCGGAGCAGGCTCTCCGCGACCTCGCGCCGGCTCACCTTGCGGTTCCGCGTGGCCGACTCCAAGATGTTGCGAGCCTCGTGCTCGGTGCACTGGTTGGTCTGCATGATGGCGCCCACGGCCCGCTCGACGGCCTTGTCGTCGCTCAGGTTGCGGTACAGGCCCACGGCCCCGTCCTCGACCTCGGCAAGCCTCAGGCGCAGCCGGAACGCCGAGGCCACCAGCTGAGCGTAGGAGTCCGCCGCGGTGAGCAGCCGGGAGTCCCACGGGTCGGCGGTCTTCGAGTAGAGGTTCAGCGCCACAGAGATGCCAGGGCCGACCACCGCGGGCACGGCGACCGCTGACACGAACCCCTCCTCCGACGCCCGGGTGCGCCACAGCTCCCACCGTGACTCCAGCGCGACCTCCGGGACGATCTGCGCGACCAGCTTGTCCATGGCCTCGATGCACGGTCCGACGCCGCTGACCGCCTCCGCCTGGTCGCACCGCGCCGCAGCATCGGAGCTGCTCCCGGCGCGGACCGTCACGCCGAGCTGTCGCACGGTGATGCTGGCCTCGACGGACCTGCCCAGAACCGCGGCACACCGCGTGGCGAAATCGTGCGGGAACTTCGAGATACCCATGGGATCCACATACCTCCGGTCGGCCTCGGCTACGCATGGCACCGGACACCCGCGATGCTCGTGGCCCCCGGCGCCCCGCGCTAGTGGTCCGACGTTACGCCCGGCACCACCGGCGCGCGGGAGTGACGTCAGCGCGGCCTGACGTACGCAGGCAAGGCTTTGCTTGCTAGCGCCCACGTCGTTCAGCGGGTACTCCTAGGTCCATGACCGTCACGAGAGCCGCCGAGCGTCCCGTCAGCCTTGCGCAGCGGCTCAACTGGTTGCGTGCGGGGGTCCTGGGCGCGAACGACGGCATCGTCTCCGTCGCGGCAGTCGTCGTCGGCGTCGCGGCTGCGTCGGCGTCGCAAGCGGCGCTGCTCACCGCGGGCCTCGCAGCCCTGGTCGGCGGGGCGATCTCGATGGCGCTGGGGGAGTACGTCTCCGTGTCGTCGCAGCGCGACTCCGAGCGCGCGCACATCGCGCGCGGCGAGCTGGTGCTCGCCGAGGAGGACGTGGTCTCGCCGTGGCACGCGGCGTCTGCGTCCGCGGCGGCGTTCACCGTGGGCGGCGTGCTTCCCTTGCTCTCCGTGCTGCTCGTGCCGCAGCCCTGGAAGGTGTTCCTGACGTTCGTGGTGGTGCTCGCGGCGCTCGCGGTCGCCGGGTGGACAGCGGCGCGCATCGGCGGCTCGCCCTGGTTGCGCTCGACGGCGCGCGTGGTGGTGGGCGGTG
The DNA here is from genome assembly GCF_049852175.1 of Xylanimonas sp. McL0601. Classification (GTDB taxonomy): domain Bacteria; phylum Actinomycetota; class Actinomycetes; order Actinomycetales; family Cellulomonadaceae; genus Xylanimonas. The sequence goes on along the minus strand of NZ_CP187527.1, from coordinate 2,985,870 downwards.
CGCTCGCGCTGGGCGTGACGTTCGGTCTGGGCTCGCTGCTCGGGGTCACCGGCGTCGTCTGACGGGCTCTCAGCCGCCCGCCGCGTCGAGCTCGGCCGTCACCTCGGCGGTCACCTCGATGTCGCGCGGGCGCAGGTCGAACCCGCCGGCCTCGGCCGCGGAGGCCTTCGCGAGCATGCGGGCCGCCGGGCCTCCATGGCTTCCCTCCGGGCGCGGCACGCCAGGATGCAGGCCGTCCTCGTACAGGCCGACGAGCCGGGCCTCGCCCAGGTCGAGCGCGGCCGCGTAGTCGCGGGCGCGGGCGAGCGCGTCTCGCGAGGCCTCGGTGCGGACCTCGCGCAGCAGCGCCGCGCGCGTGCCGTCCGTGAGGTCCCAGTCGAGACGGACCACGTCGACGTCGTCGAGCGAGGCGAGCGACCCGATCAGCTCGCCGAGGGCGTCGAGGCGTGCGAACGTCACCTGGACGTCGGCACCCGCTCGGTAGCGCGTCACCTGCTCCTGCTGGCCGGGGCCACCGCCGCGCTCGACCGGGAGGGGAATCCAGTCGGTGTACGCCCACGCGTGCACGTCGGGGGAGGTCCACCGCGTCGCGGCACCCTCGTCCACGTAGCGCTGCGCCAGCGTGGTGACGGCGGCGTGCGTCCGTTGCGCGTCGGCGAGGACGCCGCTGCGCGAGTCGCCGGAGACGGTGACGGACAGGTGCACGGTGCCCCGCTCGGGCGCGACGGTGCGAGTGGCGGAGCCGTGGACGGCGATGCGGGCCATGCCCGCCATCTTGCGGCGGCAGCGCGCGTCGGGCCTCCCGAGACGTCCGGTCAGCAGACGGCGCTGCCGCGGCGAGCGGCCCACGCGTCACACAGTGCCGTGACGTCGGACTGCATGCCGCCGAGCTGCGCCTTGAGAGCATCGACCTGGCCGCGCAGCGCCGCGACGTCGGCGCTGCCGGCACCGCCCGCGGGCGCCGTGCCTGCAGCCGGTGCTGCGGTGGCCAGCTTGCCGGCGAGCTGCTGCGTGGACGTCTCGAGCGCGCCGACGCGCTTCGTGAGGCCGTCGAGCTGACCCAGCTGCTGCGTGGCCTGCTCGACGGCGGCGACGCGGGAGGTGAGGTCGTCGGCGGTTCCGCCGGCGTGCTGGGCGTTCGTGGTCAGGCCGTCGACCTGCCCGGTGACGTCGTGGAGCTGGGACTGCACGGCGGTGACCTGGCGGGAGATCTGGGCGTTCTGGTGCCAGAGCGCGGCAGCGGTCCCGGTGGCAGCGACGGCGAGCAGCAGCGCGACGACGGCGGTCACGGCCCAGGCGCGAGTCGAGAGACGGGAGCCTTCGCCGGCGCCGTCGGGCTCGAGCAGGGGGAAGACCGTGAGCGGCGAGTCTGTGACCGCCGCGAGGGCGGGCGTGGGGGCGTCGAGCGCCTGCACGGGCGCCGCGGGGCCGGGCTGCGCGCCCGCGAGGCCCGGCACCGGCGGCCGGAGCGGTGCGCTGGGCGTGGCGGCCGCGAGGGGCGGCACCAGGAACGGTCCAGGCACGATCACCGTCGCGTCGGTGGGCAGCGAGCGCGCCGGGGGCTGGGCGGGAGCTCCCGCGGCCGTCTCGGCGAAGTGGCGGCCGCCGGCACGACGCGAGAGCAGGGCCGACGGGTCCTTCGGCGGCGCGGGAACTGGAGCGTGTTCCGCTGCGGGCGGAGGCGTGGGCGCACTAGGCGGAAGCTGGGCCGGCGCGGGCGGAGGCGTGGCCGCACGAGGCGGAAGCTGGGCCGGCGCGGGCGGGGGCGGCGTGGCCGCAGCAGGCGGAAGCGGGGTAGGCGGGGGCGGAGGCGTGGCCGGGGCGGGCGGTGCCGTGGTGACCACGGGCACCGGAGCGGTCTCGGTCATGCTTCTCCTGTCGGGACGGGCCGGCTCCCCCAGCCGGGCACGGCACATGGTCGCCGGGGCGGGGCGGCGGTGACAAGTCCGCGCCCGGCCGGACCGTCTACCGGGCGACAGCGACACCGGCGTGCGGCGACCGCCGAGCGCCGGGAGCTGCGCGATCCGGCGTGAGGGCGGCGCTCAGAGGGCGAGCTTGAAGCCCTCGTGCGACTGCGCGTAGCCCAGGGAGCGGTAGAACCGGTGGGCTTCGGGGCGCTGCTTGTCCGAGGTGAGCTGGGCGAGCGCGCAGCCGCGCTCACGGCCGCGAGCGTGCGCGTGCTCCATCAGTCGGCGGCCGACGCCCTGCCCACGCAGGCGGGCGTCGACGCGGACGGCCTCGACGTGGAGCCGGGTCGCGCCGTTGCGCGCGATGCCCGGGATGAACGTGAGCTGCATGACGCCGACCACCTCGCCGTCGAGCTCGGCGACGACCAGCTCGTCGTTCGGGCTGGCTTCGATGGCCTCGAAGCCCGCGACGTGCGCCGGGCCGAACGTCCCGGTGCGCCCGGCCGCCACCGCGTCGTCGGCGATGAGCGCGACGATGCGGGCGAGGTCGGCGCGGCGGGCTTGGCGGAACGTGACGAGGCTGGCGGTGTCGGCGGTGCTCACGCCTGCGAGAGTAACGGCGGCGTCCGACGGCGCCGAGGCGGACCGGTTCGGCGTGCCGGTAACCGATTACTCTTCCGGCATGGCGCGGATCAAGGACGTGGCCCAGCTCGCCGGGGTCTCGACGGCGACGGTGTCCCGGGTGCTCAACGGGATCGTCGTGCGGTCGGACCTCGCCGAGAAGGTGCACGGCGCCATCGACGAGCTCGGCTACGTGCCGGACCGCACGGCCCGCTCGCTGCGCCGCCGTCACTCCGACGTGATCGCGCTGGTGCTGCCCGACATCGAGAACCCGTTCTTCACGTCGCTCGCGCGCGGCGTCGAGGACGTGGCGAAGGTCGCGGGCTACTCGGTGGTGCTGTGCAACACCGACGACCTGCACGAGAAGGAGCGGGAGTACCTGCGGGTGGCCGAGGTCGAGAACATGGCGGGCGTCATCATCGCCCCGGCCAGCGACGATCCCGCGCTGGCCGGGCTGCTCGAGCGGCGCCGCGGCGTCGTCGTGCTCGACCGGCGCATCAGCGCGCAGGTGGACCAGGTGACGTTCGACAACGTGCGCCTCGGTCGCGCGCTCACCGAGGGGCTTGTCGCTCGCGGGTTCCGGCGCATCGCCTGCGTGACGGGGCCGGCGACCACGAGCACCGCCGTCGACCGCGCTCAGGGGTGGCACGAGGCGCTCAGCGCGGCAGGGTGCGACGCTCCCGACGAGCTGCTCGTGCACGCCAACTTCCGGGTCGACGGCGGGTACGACGCGCTCCTGCAGCTCCTCGAGCTGCCCGAGCCCCCGGACGCGGTGCTCGCGACCAACAACCTCGTCGGCGTGGGCGTGCTCCGCGCGCTGGCCGACGTGCACGGCCGGCCGACGGCCGGCCCGGCGGAGACCGGGTGGGTCGACCTCGGCGGCGGCGACGCCGTGCGCGGCGACGCGGGAACCGGCCCGCGGCTCGGTGTCGCCGTCATCGGCGAGCTGCCGTTCGCGACGTCCCGGACGGCCGACGTGCTGCTGTGGCCGCTCAACCCGCGGGCGCTGGGCACCGCGGCGGCGACCATGCTGCTCGAGCGCATCGCCGGCCTCGACGTGCCGCCGCGGCACGTCGAGAAGGGTGTGCCCGGCCTCGACGGCGAGGTGTGAGCGACCGGCTGAAACAGAGCGCTTCGAGCTCGCCTCTCGGCCTTGCCGGGCTCGGGCCTCTTGTTTCTGTAATCGATATCTGACACGCTGCAAAGGCCGGAGCCCGCCTCCCCGAGCCTCGTGCGCCGGGTGCGCGGACCCACCGTCGAGACCAAGGAAGGTCCTGATGACCACGACGCCGTACGCCGTCCCCACGCTCGCCCCCGAGCCGGTCGCCCCGGCGCAGACCGCCTACCTGGTCGCGTCCGGCGACCTGCGCGAGTCCGCGAACACCGCGGGGTGGCCCACCCAGGTGAAGCTCGAGCAGGTGCTCACCGACGCGTTCGCGGCCCAGGGCTGGACGCTGGTGCGGGCCAACGGCGTCGACCCGGCGACCGCTCACGGGTTCATCAGCTCGCAGCGCATGGGGCTCGAGGTGTTCCGGTCGATCCCGCCCGACGCGCCGCTCGTGGTCGCCGAGGCGGTGTGGCAGTACTCGCACCACGTGCTGGCCGGGCTGCGCACCCATCGCGGGCCGATCCTCACCGCCGCGAACTTCGCGGGGGACTGGCCTGGGCTCGTCGGGCTCCTGGGGCTCAACGCGGGCCTGGCGAAGATGGGTCGCGCGTACTCGACGATCTGGACCGTGGACGGCTCGGACCCGTGGTTCCAGGACGGGATCGCGGCCTGGGTGGCGACGGGGCGGATCGAGCACGACACCTCGCACGTGCGGGACCTGCCCGCCCTCGGCGCCTCCGCAGAGGCCGAGCTCGGCCGCGCGCTGGGGGAGCAGCTGCGGCGGGACAAGGCGATCGTCGGCGTGTTCGACGAGGGCTGCATGGGCATGTACAACGCGATCTTCGACGACGAACTGCTCAACCCGACGGGCATCTACAAGGAGCGGCTGTCGCAGAGCGCGCTCTGGGCTGAGATGCAGCGCGTCCCCGACGCCGAGGCCGACGCCGTCCAGCAGTGGCTCGTAGACGCGGGAATGACGTTCCGCCTGGGCACCGACGAGGCGACCGAGCTCACGCGCGGGCAGCTCCAGTGGCAGCACAAGATGTACGTCGCCGCGCTCCGGATCGCCGACGACTTCGGGCTCGACGCCGTGGGCATCCAGTACCAGCAGGGGCTCAAGAACGTCTGCCCGGCGTCGGACCTCGCCGAGGGGCTGCTCAACAACGTGCAGCGGCCTCCGGTGCTCTCGCGCGACGGGTCCCGCGAGCTGTATGTCGGGAAGGCGCTGCCGCACTTCAACGAGGCCGACGAGGGCGTGGCCGTCGACGCGCTGGTGACCAACCGGGTGTGGACCGCGATGGGGCTCGATCCCGCGACGACGCTGCACGACGTCCGGTGGGGGGAGGAGCTCGACGGGCAGTTCGTGTGGCTGCTCGAGATCTCCGGGTCGGTGCCGGCGTCGCACCTGCCCGACGGATACGCCTCCGCCGAGGGGTGGCGGCAGCATCCGGTGTTCTTCCCGGCGGGCGGATCGACGCTCAACGGGGTCTCGAAGCCGGGCGAGGTCGTGTGGTCGCGGGTGTACATCGCGGACGGCGCCCTCCACGCCGACCTGGGTCGCCTGACGGCGGTGGAGCTGCCGGAGGTGGAGTCGACCCGGCGCAAGGTGGCGACCAACCCGGAGTGGCCCGTGATGCACGCCGTCATGCACGGGATCACGCGGGACCAGTTCATGGCCCGGCACAAGGCGAACCACCTGTGCGTGGCGTACGCGCCCGACGCCGAGACCGCGGACAAGGCGCTCGTGGCGAAGGCCGCGCTGCTCGACGCCGTCGGAGTGCGCGTGCACCTGTGCGGGGACGTCACCGTGGAGTGACGAAACCGGACGAGGGCGAAATACCGGAATCGCTTCACACAAGGGACGAAACGGTGGGATCGTGCGGCGCACCCTGACCGACTCATCGTGGAGGACCTTGTGACCGACCAGTGGACGTACGCCCCGCAGCAGCAGTACCAGCCCCACCCGCCGGCGACCTGGACGCCGCCGGTCACGGGGTTCGTGCTCGCGCTGCTCATCCCCGTGGTGGGGATCTTCATCTGCCACAGCGAGAAGAAGCAGGCGGCGGCGATCGGACAGGACAACGCGCTGGCGCGGGCCGGTTTCGTCTACTCGATGGTGGCGTTGATCATCGGCGGTGCCGGGGTGCTGATGTACCTGGCGATCGGTGCGGTCTTTCTTGCGAGGTTCGCGAACCTGTCCTGAGTCAGCGCCTGCGTGCGTCAGCGGCGACAATGTCAGCGCCGTGCTCCCAGCCCGAATGGAGGGGTCCGCCATGAACCTCGTCCAGGTCGCCCTTCGCGCCGCGGACCTCGACCGTGCCGTCGCGTTCTGGACCCGCCTTCTGGGCAGCGGCCCGTCCGGCCGGTTCGACCCGCCCGGCCTCGTCTTCTTCGACCTCGACGGCGTCCGCCTGCTCCTGACGAGAGAGGCGCCGCGGTCGATGCTCTACCTACGTCTCCCGGGCCTGCGCGAACGGCTCCCGGCGCTCGTGGCGGACGGCGTGGTGCTCGAGGAGGAGCCGCACGTGATCTTCCACCACGACGACGCCGCGCTCGGCCCGGCGGGCGCCGACGAGTGGCAGGCCTTCGTCCGCGACACCGAGGGCAACCTCGTCGGGCTGGTCGACTTCATGTAGCCACCAGCGGGGATGTCACATGCGCGACCCCAGCATCGTCACCTTTCCAGGAGCGTCGCCACGGCGCTCGCACCCGGAAGGAGACACGATGCGCACCCAGATCCTGGTCCTCGGCGCCGGATACGCCGGCGTGATGGCGGCCAACCGCCTCACCCAGCGCGACGACGTCGACATCATGCTCGTCAACCCGCGGCCGCACTTCGTCGAGCGCATCCGCCTGCACCAGCTCGTCGGCGGCACGCACGACGCCGTCCAGCCGTTCGCGCACGTGCTCGCGGACGCGGTCCGCGTCGTCGTCGACGAGGCCGCCGCGATCGACGCCCCGCGCCGGCGCGTGCTGCTCGCGAACGGCGACGAGCTCTCGTACGACTACCTCGTCTACGCCGTGGGCAGCAGCCCGAGCGACAGCGGCGTCCCCGGCGTCGACGAGCACGCCTTTCCGGTCTCGTCGTTCGAGTCCGCGACCCAGCTGCGCCGGGCGCTCGCCGACGAACCCGACGCTCCGGTCGTCGTCGTCGGTGGCGGCCCCACCGGCATCGAGACGGCCGCCGAGCTCGCCGAGCAGGGCCGCGACGTCACGCTCGTCGCCGGGACGGTGGTCGCGCCCTACTTCAACGAGCCGGGCCGGCGGTCGCTCACCAAGCGGCTCCTGCGGCTCGGCGTCACGGTGATCACCGGCACGCGGGTCACCCGCGTCACCGACGGGTTCGTCGAGCTCGCCGACGGGCAGCACGTGCCCACCGGTATCACCGTGTGGGCCACCGGGTTCGAGCCGTCCGACCTCGCCGCGCGCAGCGGCCTGGCCACCGACCCGGAGGGCCGGCTCCTGGCCGACGAGACGCTCACCAGCATCGACGACGACCGCATCGTCGGCGCCGGGGACGCCGTCTCGCCGTCGGGCGTGCCGGAGCGGATGAGCTGCCAGGCTGCGGAGCCGCTCGGGATGCGGGCCGCGGAGACGGTGCTGGCGCGACTCGCGGGCCGCCGGCCTGAGCTGCTCGCCAACCCGTTCTTCGGGCAGTGCGTCGCGCTCGGCCGCGGCGGGGCCACGGCCCAGATCTCCCGCTCCGACGACACCGCCACCTGGATGTTCGTCGGCGGGAAAGCCGGCGCCTGGCTCAAGGAGCAGGTGTGCGTGCTGACCGTGACCTCGCTCGTGAAGGAGGCACGGAAGCCCGGCTCCATGTGGAACCCGTCGACCAAGGCTCGCCGGCACGTGCTCGAGGCCGCAAAGGCGGAGACAGCGGCGCCCGCGCAGGCCACAGTGGTCGCATGAGCTCTCCCGCCGCGAAGGCCGAGCAGTTCGAGGGGCTGCGCCCCTTGCTGTTCTCGATCGCCTACCGGCTGCTCGGCAGCGTCGGCGAGGCCGAGGACGCCGTCCAGGAGACGTGGCTGCGCTGGGAGGCCTCCGGCACCGAGCCGGTATCTCCCAAGTCCTACCTGTCGACCATCGTCACGCGGATCGCGATCGACGTGCTGCGCTCGGCCCGGGTACGCCGGGAGGAGTACCCGGGCCCCTGGTTCCCCGAGCCGCTGCTCGAGGACCCCTACTCCGAGCCGGAGCGCGCGGCCGAGCTCGCCGACTCCCTGTCCACCGCGGCGCTGCTGCTGCTCGAGCGGCTGAGCCCGCTCGAGCGAGCCGTCTTCGTGCTGCACGAGGTGTTCGGCTTCGGGTTCGACGACGTCGCCGCCGCCGTCGGGCGCAACGAGGTCGCGTGCCGGCAGCTCGCCTCGCGGGCGCGGCGGCACATGGAGGAGGGCAGGCCTCGCTTCGAGGCCGACCGGCGCGAGCGCGCCGAGCTCGCCGCCCGGTTCTTCGACGCCATGCGCCACGGCGACGTCGACTCCCTGCGCGAGCTGCTCGCGGCCGACGTCCAGATGGTCGCGGACGGCGGCGGCAAGGGCCCGCTCTGGGGCAAGGGCATGTTCTTCGGCGTCGACAAGGTGGCGCGGCTCCTGGCCGTCATGGCGTCGATGCTCGGCGAGGTGGGCGGCGTGCTCGAGGAGCACGAGATCAACGCCCAGCCGGGCGCCCTGCTCACCGACGGCGCCGGCCGCATCGGCGGCAGCATGGCGCTCGACATCACCGACGGCCGCATCCAAGCCATCCGGAGCGTGACCAACCCCGACAAGCTCGGGCATCTGGGCGAGGTCGCGGACGGCGCGTCGCTGCTGCGCGAGGTCATGCGACGCCGGCGGGAGAATCCCGCCGAGGGCTGAGCTAGACCGGGAACCAGGCCGCGGCGTCGTTCCTGCGACCGCACTCCGGGTCGATGTCGGTGCCCTCCGCCTGCCGCGCGAGCCACCGCTCGTGGTGCCCCGCGCAGCTCAGCATCGTGCGGCCGCAGCAGGCGGTGACCGCGCGCCAGACCACCTCGCCGTCGCACGGATGAGTGGAGTACCGCGCGAGCGAGCAGTCCACGACGCGGTCGTAGCCGACGAGCGCGGCAAACTGCTGCGACAGCGTGGGTCCTTCCGCTTCGGCACTCATGGGCGGACGGTACCGCCGGGCTCGGCAGGTCGAGCCCGGCGGGACCGCCGGTATCACTGGGCGGTACCGCCGGGCTCAGTCGGCGATGGCCTCGACCTCCGCGGCTGCGCCCGGCGTGGAGCGGACGCGGAAGCGCCGGGCGCCCACCCGCAGGCCGTCGACGGTCAGCGCGCCCACCGGCGACGGCGTCGGCGGCGTGGCCGTCAGCCCGCCGTCGGGCCCGGGGTCGAGGCCGAGCGCCGCGGTGAGGATCGCGATCGCCGACGCCGCCGACCACGCCTGCGGGTGGCACGACGCCGGGTACGGCAGCGGCCCGGGGCCGTCGTCGACGGTGTTGCCGCCGTACAGCTCGGGCAGCTGGTAGGCGTAGTGCGGGGCCGCCTCGAGCAGCCCGCGGGCGAGCACGCCCGCCTCGGCGCCGAGGCCCGCCTTGGCCAGGCCCAGCACGGCGATCGCGGTGTCGTGCGTCCAGACCGTCCCGCGGTGGTAGCCCAGAGGCCAGTACCCGTCCGACGTCGTCGACAGCGTGCGCAAGCCGTAGCCGGAGCTCATGTCGGGCGCGACGAGGCGGCGGGCCACGGACTTCTCCTCGTCCGGGTCGAGGAGCCCCGTGCCGAGCAGGTGGCCCATGTTGGAGGCCACCGAGTCGACGGGCGCGCCGTGCCGGTCGAGCGCGATCGCGACGTACGGGCCGCCGTCGTCGTGCAGCCAGAACTTCTCGCGGAAGCGCTCCTTGAGCGTGGCCGCCCACGCACGCCACTCCTGCGACCCGGGCCGCCCGAACGCGTCGAGCAGGTCGGCCGCTCCCAGCGCCGCCTCGTGCGCGTACGCCTGCACCTCGGAGAGCGCGATCGGGCCCTCGGCGAGCCGTCCGTCCTTCCACTGGATGGAATCGCCCGAGTCCTTCCAGCCCTGGTTCGACAGGCCGTGACCGGTCGAGTCGGCGTAGTCGAGGAACCCGTCGCCGTCGGCGTCGCCGTGGTCGCGCATCCATCCGAGCGCCGCGTCGAGCGCGGGGAGCAGCCCTTCGACGTCCTCGCGAGCCATGCCCCAGCGCCACGCGTCGTGCAGCAGGCAGATCCACAGGCTCGTGGCGTCGACGGTGCCGTAGTAGAGCGGCGGCAGCGACATGCCGCCCTCGCCCTTGAGCTCCTGGCTGCGCACCTCGTGCAGGATCTTGCCCGGCTGTTCCGAGGTCGCCGGGTTCGAGGCCGTGCCCTGCCGCGCGGCGAGGGTGCGCAGCGTGCCGCGGGCCAGGTCCGTGCCGAGCGGCAGCAGCATGCGAGCGGCCCAGATCGAGTCGCGGCCGAACAGCGTGAAGAACCAGGGTGCGCCCGCGGCGAGGAACGTCTCGGTGGGCGCGAAGCCCGCGCTCATCCGCAGGCCCTCGAGGTCCGCGAGCGAGCGCGTCACGAGTGCGGGGAGCCGCCGGTCGTCGGCCTCGATGTCGGGCACCGACCACTCCGGCTCGGGGCGGGAGGGTGCGTCCACCACGCCCGGCACGTGCGAGCGAGCCGACCAGCTCACCGTCGCGGGCTGTCCCGGCGAGACCTGCACGTCCCAGGCGAGCGTCGCGCCGCCGTCGTCGGTCTCGACCTCGGCACCGGGCGCGGTCACGACGACGTCGGCTCCGTCCTCGGCCGACCAGCGCACGCCGTCGGGCGTGCGCTCCGGCGGGACCGGGTCGGTGGGCAGGCCTTGCTTGACGGCCTCGGTGCGGGTCAGGTCCGAGGCGAGGTGGACCGTCACGCGGCCGGCCACCGGGGCGTCGGTGCCGCTGGACACCTCGAGCTCCTCGGTGACCTCGCCCGGGTTCACGGTGCGGCGGCGGCGCAGCATCGTCGTCGGGTCGGCGCCGGGGCCGTCGATCATGCGGAGCACGGACGTCACCTCGAACGTGCCAGGCCCGGTGTCGCCGGCGGTGACGGGCTCGGGCAGGGCGCCGTCCACGCGGACGACCGCCTCGGACAGCACGCGGACGTCGGCGTGGTAGACGCCCTGCACGCCCTCGGGATGGACCTGCCCGTCCCGCGCGGACCACACCTGGCTGGGGGCGCGCACCGTGACCAGCAGATCATGCAGGAATGGCTGGACCGGCTGGACCGGCGCGGTCGCCGGCGGGGCGGGATTCGGGTCAGCGTCCATCGTGCAGCTCCTTCGGTGCGGCGCAGTCTTGGCAAGCCGTCTTGCACGTGTTGAGCGATCCCATTTGTGAGATTAGCGTCACACGGTAGGTCCATGAGAAGCCAAAAAGTCTCGGACGGCATCCGGTCACACTTGAAGGAGTCGGCGATGTCAACTACCACCTCACGGTCCCTACGGTCCTGGAAGGGCCGAACGGTCGTGGCCACCACGGCATGCGTCGCGGTGCTTGCCCTCGCCGCCTGTGGCGGCGGGTCCGGGTTCAACGAGCCGGGCCAGACCAACAACACCGGTGGTGGCGGAGGCGGATCCCTAGAGGTGCTCATCGGCTCGTCCGGCGACGCCGAGACCAAGACCGTCACTCAGCAGCTCAAGGACTGGTCCGACAAGACCGGGACGAAGGCCAACCTGACCCTGGCGACCGACCTGGCGCAGCAGCTTGCGCAGGGCTTCGCCGCCGGCTCACCGCCGGACGTCTTCTACGTCAGCACCGAGGCGTTCCCCGGCTGGGCCGCCAACGGCTCGCTCGAGCCGTACGCCGACCAGCTCGACGCGAAGTTCTACCCGACGCTGCAGGCCTCCTTCACGTTCGACGGCAAGTTCTTCTGCGCCCCGAAGGACTTCTCGACGCTTGCGCTCATCATCAACAACGAGGCCTGGCAGAAGGCGGGCCTCACCGAGGCCGACTACCCGAAGACGTGGGACGACCTGAAGACCGTTGCGCAGAAGCTCACCACGGGCAACCAGGTGGGCCTGTCGTTCGGGCCGGAGTGGGCCCGGGTCGGCGCCTTCATGGCGCAGGCCGGCGGCCACATCCTCGACAGCAACGGCTCGGCCGACATCGACACGCCAGAGAACCTTCAGGCGCTGCAGTACGTCCAGGACCTGCTGAAGTCGGGCGTCGCGAAGTTCCCGGGGGACGTTGACTCCGGCTGGGGCGGCGAGGCGTTCGGTACGCAGCGCGCCGCGATGACGATCGAGGGCAACTGGATCGTGGGCGCGATGGAGGCCGACTACCCGAACGTGAAGTACACCGTCGCCCCGCTGCCTGAAGGCCCTGGCGGGCCGGGCACGCTGCAGTTCACCAACTGCTGGGGCATCGCCAGCGACTCGAAGAACAAGCAGGCCGCGATCGACCTCGTGAAGTTCCTGGTCTCCGACGAGGAACAGATGAAGGCCGCGAAGGGCTTCGGCGTCATGCCGTCGGTCGAGTCCGTGGCCGGCGAGTGGGCGAAGGAGTTCCCCGAGCAGAAGGCCTTTGTCGACGGCGCCCAGCACGCGCAGGGCGTCCCGCCGATCCAGGGCTGGACCGAGGTCGTGGGCGACTTCAACGCGCAGATCCAGGGGATGCCGAACAACGACCCGCAGACCATCCTCACGTCGGTGCAGAGTTCGCTCAAGGCGATCGCGCCGTGACGGCGACGACCACGGGTCCGACGGCGGCGCCGAGCCGCCGCCGGGCCCGCCTCTTCTCGGGGCGGAAGGGTGCGGAGGCAGCCGCGGGCTGGCTGTTCGTCCTGCCGGTGCTCATCATCCTCGGCCTGTTCCTGGTGGTGCCCATCGGGATGGCGCTCTGGGTCAGCGTGTCCGACTGGGGCGGCCGAGGGAGCCCGTTCGCCAGCACCACGCAGTTCGTGGGCGGCGCCAACTACGCCGACCTGCTCACCGGCGGCGGCCTCGCGTCGCGCAACTTCGCGACGTCGCTGCGGAACAACGTCTACTACGTGATCCTCGTCGTGCCGGTCCAGACGGTCATCGCGCTGCTGCTGGCCGTGATGGTCAACCGTCGGGTGCTGCGCGCCAAGAGCCTGTTCCGCACCGCGTTCTACTTCCCGTCGATCACCAGCTCGGTGGCGATCACCGTGGTGTTCCTGTTCCTGTTCACCGCCTCGGGCGCCGTGAACCAGGCGCTGTCGGCACTGAGCATCACCGGCCCGAACTGGTTGAGCGACCCGCGCGGGCTCATCCACATCATCCTGGGTGCGCTCGGCGTGAACTCCCCCCCGGAGGCTCTGAGAGCGGCGCCGTTCATGGGTTTGTCGTGGTGGGAGTGGCTCGCAGGCCCGTCGGTGGCCATGTGCGTGTTCATCATCATGGCGATCTTCACGACCTCGGGCACCTTCATGCTGCTCTTCATCGCCGCGCTGCAGAACATCGAGGGCGAGGTCGAGGAGGCCGCGATGGTCGACGGCGCCACCGGCTGGCAGCGGCTGCGGCTCATCACGGTCCCCATGCTCCGGCCCACCATCTTCACCGTCCTCACGCTCGGCCTGATCGGCACGTGGCAGGTGTTCGACCAGATCTTCACCGGCACGCAGGGCGGCCCCGCCAACACGACCGTGACTCCCGCCTTCCTGTCCTACCGGACGTCGTTCGTCGACCAGCGGTGGGGAAACGGCGCGGCGATCGCGTTCATCCTGTTCGTGATCATCGTGACCATGACGGTCATCCAGCGCATGGTGCTCCGCGAGCGCGACACGGTCCCGAAGCGGAAGCGGTTCGTGCACCCCACGCCGGTGGCGACGACTCCGGCCGGCACGACGACGGAGGCGGCGAAGTGAGGCAAACCCGGTGGGCGCCGAGCACCGTCGTGCTCCACGTCGTCCTTGGAGCGCTCGCGCTGGTGTACATCTACCCGTTCCTGATCTCTATCGCGACGTCGTTCAAGACCGACGCCGACGCCGTCGCGAACCCGCTGTCGCTCATCCCGACGACGTGGTCGACGGCGGCGTACCAGCGGCTGTTCCTCAACTCGGACTTCCCGCTGTGGTTCCGCAACTCGGTCATCGTGACGGTGTGCGTCACCCTCGGGCGCGTCATGTTCAGCTCGGCCGCCGGCTACGCGCTCGCGCGCCTGCCGTTCAGGGGCCGGGGTGTCGTGTTCGGCGGGATCGTCGCGGTGATGGCCGTGCCGGGCGTCGTGCTGCTCATCCCGCGGTTCCTCGTGCTCAACACGTTCGGCATGTACAACACGTGGTCGGGCATCATCGTGCCGCTCCTCGTCGACGCCGCAGGCGTGTTCATCATGAAGAACTTCTTCGAGTCGATCCCGCCCGCCGTCGAGGAGGCGGCGCGCATCGACGGTGCCGGGACGTTCCGCGTCTACTGGTCGGTGGTGCTGCCGATGGCGCGGCCCGCGCTCATCACCATCATCATCCTGAGCTTCCAGGGGTCGTGGAACGAGCTGATGCACTTCATCGTGGCGTCGCAGCGGCGCGACCTCATCACGCTCACCAAGGGCGTCGCCCAGCTCTCCTCCGGGCAGCTGAGCCAGGGGTCGCAGTTCCCGCTGACCCTGGGCGCCGCCGTCATCATGACGATCCCGGTCGCGGTCCTGTTCTTCATCTTCCAGAGGAAGATCATGAACATGAGCTCCGGCGCGGTGAAGGGATGACCACGTGGCCACGAGCGACGGACCCGCGGTCATCGCACCGACCCGGTTCGCCGCCGGGTTCAACCGCGCCGCCATGTGGCTCGCCCGGCACGGCGTGAGCCTGCTCGGCAGCCGCGTGCTCGAGGTGCGGGGGCGCAGCTCCGGCGAGCCGCGGACCACCGTCGTGAACCTCATGCGGCTGGACGACGGCACCACGTTCCTCGTCGCGCCGCGCGGGATCACGCAGTGGGTCAAGAACGTCCGCGCTCTGCCCGACGGGCGGGTCACCACGGTCCTCGGGCGGCGTCGTGAGGAATGGGTCGCGGCCGAGCTCACGGAGCCCGACGAGGCCGTGCCCGCGCTGCGCCACTACCTGCAGAAATGGGCGTGGGAGGTCGGCGCGTTCTTCCCGCCCGGGATCTCGGCGAAGTCCCCGGACGCGGAGCTGGCGGCGCTGGTGGGCCGCAAGCCGGTCTTCCGGCTCACGCCCGCGCGGGCAGCCTGAGCGTCTGGCAGCCGCTTCCGACAGGGCTGTGCTGCCTGGAGTGGGCTCGACCGCGGGGCCGGCTCAGCCGGCGCAGGGGACTCCGTCTCCGTGGCGCAGGGAGAGCGGGTTGGCCGACCCCGCGACCGGCTCGCGCGGCGGGGGAGGCGGGGTGCCGCCGCCCCAGGGGTCCTCGCTGAGCCGCTCCCGGTCGTGCTGCTCGAGCCAGCCGTCCAGGGCCGGGCCCATCGGGATGATGCCCGTCGGGTTGATGTCCCCGTGCACCACGTAGTAGTGCTCCTTGATCTGGTCGAAGTCGACGGTGTCGCCGAACCCAGGCGTCTGGAACAGGTCGCGTGCGTAGGCCCACAGGTTCGGCATCTCGATCAGCTTGTTGCGGTTGCACTTGAAATGCCCGTGGTAGACGGCGTCGAACCGCACCAGCGTGGTGAACAGCCGGACGTCGGCCTCGGTGATCTGCCCGCCCATCAGGAACCGGCGTGTGCCCAGCCGCAGCTCGAGCCGGTCGAGCGCGTCGAAGAGCCGCAGGTAGGCGACCTCGTAGGCGTCCTGCGAGCCCGCGAAGCCGGCGCGGTACACGCCGTTGTTGACCTCCGTGTAGACCCACCGCATCACGTCGTCGAGCTCGGCGCGGGCGGCGGCGTCGTCGGGCAGCAGGCGCGGGGCACCCTCGCGGTGGTGCTCGGTCCACTCGGTCGACAGGTCGAGCGTGATCTGAGCGAAGTCGTTGGTGACGACGGCGCCGTCGCGCGTGTCGACGATCGCGGGGACGGTGATGCCCAGCGGGTAGCCCGGCTGGCGGCGGAAGTACGCCTCCTGCAGGCGCTCGATGCCGAGCACGGGGTCCTTCCCGCCGGGGTCGAGGTCGAAGGTCCAGCTTCGTTCGTCGTGCGTGGGACCGGGCAGGCCGAGGCTGATGACGTCCTCCAGGCCCAGCAGCCGCCGCACGATGATCGAGCGGTTCGCCCATGGGCACGCCCGCGCCGCCACGAGCCGGAAGCGCCGCGGCTCGACGGGGTAGGTGTCCGACGCCGGGTCGTGCCCGCCGTCGGGCGCACCGCCGCCGCGGGTGATGCGCGTGGTGATGTAGCGGGAGTCGCGGACGAACTCCTGACCGGCGACGGTGTAGGTGCCGCCGACGGCGTGCTCGGGGCGCTCGGGCAGGGTCACGGGGGCGAGCCTAGGCGTGGAGCGCGCGAAGCGCTGGGCGCGTCTTTCCCTCCGGCGCGCATGCGGTCAGCCGCGCGACTTTGCAGCCGCTTTTGCGGCCTTCTTGAACTCACGCACCTGCGCGAGCGCGTCGGCGCTCGTCACGTCGGCGATCGAGCGGTGCGACCCCTCGTCACCGTAGTGCCCGGCGGCCTCGCGCCAGCCCTCGGGCTGCACCCCGCGCTGCTTGCCGAGCAGCGCCAGGAAAATCTTGGCCTTCTGCTCGCCGAAGCCGGGCAGGGCGTTGAGGCGCTCGACGACCTCGGCCCCGGTGGGCGCGTCGCCCGACGCGCCGGCGTCGGTCCAGATCCGGGTGACGTCGCCGTCGTACGAGTCGACGACGGCGCGGGCGACGCCCTGCACCCGGCCGGCCATCGAGCGGCCGTAGCGGTGGATCGCCGGGGGAGTGGTGGCGAGCGCGACGAACGCGTCCGGGTCGGCGTCGGCGATCGCGTGCGGGTCGAGGGTGCCGAGGCGGTCCCGGATCTTGCGCGGCCCGGCGAACGCATGCTCCATCGGGTACTGCTGGTCGAGGAGCATCCCGATCAGCAGGGCGAACGGGTCGTCCGTGAGGAGTCGGTCCGTCTCGGCGTCACCGGTGAGCCAGAGCGTGGTCATCTAGCGATGATCGCAGAGAGGGGTCGAAGCCGAACCCTGTGCGAGTGCGCCCAGATTTCGCCCCCTGGCGGAGCAGTTGGATGTTGACGGTCCATGCGGGCAGGAGCACCGTGGATTTTGTACGAAGGAGTACGAACCATGCGTCGCCGAGTTCTCGTCTGGATCTCCGTCCTGTCCCTCCTCTTCACGGGGACCGTGCTCGCAGGGAGCGTCCTCGCCGCACCGCCGGCGGCCGCCCATCCGTACTGCGGGCAGGTGTGGGGCTCGCTTGCCAAGGGCGCGCCTGGCATGACCGCCGGACAGCTCACCGGCATCCGTGCGGGACGCCACACGTGCTACGACCGGCTCGTGCTCGACATCAACCGGCCGCTCACCGGCTGGTCCGTGCGCTACGTGAGCCAGGTCACCGCCGACGGCTCCGGGAACGTCGTCCCCGTCAACGGCGGGGCGCGTCTCGAGGTCATCGTGCGGGTCGGCATCCCGACCAACGCATTCCGCGTCGGCATCGGCGGAACCCTGGTGAACACCACGGGCTACCGGACCTTCCGGGACGTCGCTTGGGCGGGCAGCTTCGAGGGTGTGACGACGATCGGGCTCGGCGTGCGGGCACGGCTGCCGTTCCGCGCGTTCGTCCTGCCCGGACCGGGCGCTGGGTCACGGCTGGTGGTCGACGTCGGGCATCAATGGTGCGCGACCGGCCACACCGACTGCTGAGCCGCTCTGATCCCGGTTCCCGCTGCAGTCCAGGGCGGTGCCGAGGTGCAAACTCTTGTGCCCACCGGCAGAGTGACCCCCATGGCCATCAGCCCCCGGCTCGCACCCCTCCTCAAGCGCGTGAACCCGCAGATGGTGAAGTTCGCGAGGCGGGTACCGCCGTGGGTCACGATCACTCACGTCGGTCGCGTCAGCGGGCGGTCGTTCACGACGCCGCTGGTCGCCTTCGCGGCGCGCGAGCCACTGGACCTCGCCGTCACGGCGGCACCCGGGATCCCGGTGCAGACCAAGGGAGTGCGCGACATCCTGGTCGCTATCCCGCTGCCCTGGGGCGAGGACACCGACTGGGCCCGGAACGTGCTGCACGCCGGCCGCTTCGAGCTCACGCGCAAGGGCACCACCTACGCGGTGACAGAGCCCCACGTGGTCGAGGCCGACGAGGCCGCGCGCGTCGGCGTCAAGGCCGCCGCCGCGACCCGGGTCTTCGGGGTCGACAAATTCATTGTCGGCAGCTTGCACAAGACGGTCCTGCCCGACCTCTGATCGCTGCGTGGGCCGGGCTCGGCGGGCGTCATCCGGCACGAGGGGCTGTCCTGACGGGGGAGTCTGTGAGGTGAGGAAGCACAGCGGCCGTCAATGACGCCGCTGTGCTTCCCCGCCTGAGAACAACACCCACCTTCGAGCGGGCCGCCCCGGAGCACGCCGCCCGGACGTGAGCCCGCAGCGCGCCGGCGTCCGCCACGATGGTGTGACCGCCGGCGTCCTGCACGACGTCGTCCAAGGCGGCGCCTGGCTCGGACAGTGCACCCAGGCGGCGCCTGCCGCGGTTGTGCACAGGCCCGGCGGGCGAGAGGCCGATCGTGGTCCGTGTGCGGCAAGGTCGCCGCATGATCTTGGGGAACGACACCAATGAGGTGCTCCGGGAGGCCCGCCGTCGGGCCGGCGTCACGCAGGACGTGCTCGCTGAGCGCGCCGGGGTGCGGCGGCAGACGATCACCGGCGTCGAGTCGGGCCGCCGGGTGCCGTCGCTGCCGATGCTCGTGAGCCTGCTCGCCGCCGCGGGGGTCCAGGCCAGGGTCGAGCTCGAGCCGCTCGACGCCGACCTGGAGCGGTTGCTCGCCGACGAGGACGCCGCTGCCCGCGCGAGCCGTCGCGTCGCACAGGCCGTCGAGAGCGTCGTCGGGCTGACCGCGCAGCAGTATCGGATCGAGGGCGCGGCAGCGGTCGCGCTGCTGGGGGCTCCGGTGCCCGTGCCGGAACTCGACGTGGCCTTGGCCGACACACCCGAGACCCTCGAGTGGCTCACGCAACGCTGGGAGTTGCTCAGCCAGGTCCGGCTCTACCGCGACAGCCCGCGGATCGACCCGTGGCAGAGCATGCTCTCCGTCCCGCCGTACCGCGTCGGGCTGACGTACCCCGATGACGGCTCCGCGCCCGAACAGTGGCCAGACCCGTGCACGGAGACTCGGGAGACGCTGCTCGAGCTGACGCGCGGCCGGCCCTTCTGGATCTGGACGTACCTCGGGTCTGCTCGTGCCCGCCTTGCGCCGCCGGATGTCGTCGCGCACACCGTGGTTGTCGACACGGAGCACGGGCCCGTCCGGGTCCAGCCGCTCGACTCCCTCGTGACGGATGGCACCGCACTCGACAGGTTCATACGGGTCTTGCGTGCGGTGCGAGCCGGCTGAGGTGGCGGCCGGTGCATGCCCCAAGCTGCGCGTCCGCCTCGCGCCTGAGGGAGCCCGAGGCCATGGGGCGCCCGGCGCCGCGCGACGCCGGCGCGCGTCCGGCGTCGCTAGCATGCGGGCATGAGTGCGCCCGACGTCGCAGCCCCCGCCCCCGCTCCCGCCAGCCCCGCCCCGCGCCGTGTCCTCGTGACGGGAGCGTCGTCCGGTATCGGCGCGGCGACCGCGCGCAGGCTCGCGGCCGAGGGCTGGACCGTCGTCGCCGCGGCACGCCGCACCGACCGCCTCGAGGCACTCGCGGCGGAGGCCGGTGCGATCGAGGCCTACCCGCTCGACGTCACCTCCGACGACGACGTCGCCACGCTCGTCGCCCACCTCGAGGCGACCGGCGGCCTCGACGCGATCGTCAACAACGCCGGCGGCGCGCTCGGCCTCGACCGGGTCGAGGACTCCGACCTCGCGCAGTGGCAGCGCATGTACGACGTCAACGTGCTCGGCGTCCTGCGAGTCACCAAGACCGTGCTCCCGCTGCTGCGCGCGTCGGCGGCTGTCACCGGCGGGTCCGACGTCGTCGTGGTCACCTCGACCGCCGCCTACGCCACCTACGAGGGCGGCGCGGGATACACCGCCGCGAAGCACGCCGAGCGGATGCTCGCGACGACGCTCCGGTGGGAGCTCGCCGGCGAGCCGCTGCGCGTGGTCCAGATCGCACCCGGCGCCGTCGCCACGGAGGAGTTCTCCCTCGTGCGGTTCGACGGCGACGCCACGCGCGCCGCCGCGGTGTACGAGGGGTACCAGCCGCTCGTCGCCGACGACGTCGCGGACGCGATCGCCTGGACGCTCTCGCGGCCGGCGTACGTCAGCATCGACGAGCTCGTGATCCGCCCGCGCGCGCAGGCCAACAACTGGAAGACGGTCAAGACCGGGGTCTGAGCGGCGAGCCCACCGGGTGCCAGTCGGCCGGCGGGTCCTCGCCCACCCGCCCGTCGACCGCCTCGCGGATGAGGTCGGCGTGGCCGGTGTGGCGGCCGTACTCCTCCAGGAGGTCGAACAGGACCCGCCGGATGCTCGCCCGGGTGCCGTCGCCCAGGGTCACACCGGAGTCGCCGCCGAGCCCGCGGTCGGCGACGACCTGCCGCACCAGCGCCCTGGAGCGCGCGACCGCGCGGTCGTAGAGCGCGTAGAGGCTCTCCGGCGGATCCTGGCACCCGGAGGTGAACTCCCAGTCGTCGTCACCGTCCCAGCCGTTGTCGTCCCAGTCGGGCGGCAGGCTGCCGCCCGCGATCTTCACCGCGGCGGCGTAGTCCTCCTGGACAGCCAGGTGCTTCAGCAGGCCGCCGAGGCTCAGGGACGACGAGGGGATGCGGGCGTGCATCGCCGTCGCGTCGAGGCCGTCCACCTTCCAGCGGAACGTCGCGCGCAGCCGGTCGAGGGACCCGAAGATGTGCTCGGTCTCGGTGCCGGCAAGCGGCGGCTCCCACGGAGGCAACGTGCTGTCGGACATGGGAGCTCCTCCCTGAGCTCACGGACGCCAGGCGGGCGCCTAGGCACGAGGCCCACCGTGGACCCGATCCGGTAAACCCGCAGCCGGGGCCGTCCAGGTCTCGACAGACACACGGCGCCGCGCCTGGGCTAAGCACATCGTCGACGGCAACGTCCCGGAGTCGATGCGCGCGCCCGCGCAGGAGGGCTGACGAGGGCCGCCCGTGGTCGGCCGAACCGACGGTCACTCAATCGCGTACATGGCGTGCACCGCGGCGACGACCTCCTCGTGCGGAACGTCGCGCAGGTGTTGCGACACGCCCCAGCGGTGACCGAACGGGTCGACGAACTGACCCGACCGGTCACCCCAGACCTGGTCGGCGAGCGGGTGGAACTCTGTGGCACCGGCCGCGAGCGCCCGTGACCAGACGGGGGCGGCGTCCTCGACGGGGACGACGAACGCGCCTGCGTTCCCGCCGAGGGTGAGGGGCGAGGTGAGGCCGACCACCTCGCCGGCCAGCGCCAGCTCGGTGTCGCCCAGTCGGAGCTGAATGGACATCGGGGTGCCGTCCGGAAGCGGGATCCGGCTCTCCTCGACGGCGCCGAGCACATCGGCGTACCAGGCGGCGGCGCGTTCAGGGTCGGAGACCACAAGGTGCAGTGCGATGGGCATGCCGCCGAGTCTTCGCCCAGCGCGCCCCGGGCGCAATGTCTCGGTGCCGGCGAGCCGGCGGCTCCCACGGAGGCGACGTGGTGTCGGACACGGCGTGCTCCTTCCGTCAAGACCAGGGTCTGACCGTTCGGAAGAACCCGCGCACCTCGGCGACGAACAGCTCGGGCTCCTCCCACGCTGGGAAGTGACCGCCGCGCGCGGGCTCGCCCCACCAGCGCAGGTCGGTGAAGCGCCGTCCGGCCCAGCGGCGTGAGGGCCGCGGCACCTCGGACGGGAACACCGAAGCGCCTGCCGGGACCGTGACGACGCCGCCGGGTACACCGCCAGGGGCGTCTGGTGCCCGCGACCCCGCGGCCTCGGCGAACACCGCCTGGACCTCCCGGATCGACTCCCGGTACAGGCGAGCCGCGGAGGCGCCCTTCCCGGTGACCCAGTACCAGGTCACGGCGTCCAGCAGCTGGTCCCGGCTCAGGGCCGTCTGCGGGAGCCCCCGCGGGTGCGACCAGAGCACCACCTTCTCGAGCAGCCACGCCGCCAGGCCGACGGGTGAGTCGAGCAGGCCGTACCCGAGCGTCTGCGGGCGGGTCGCCTGGATCGCGGTGTACCCGTCGCCGTCGGCGGACGCCTCGGCGAGGTCGGCGAGCGCAGCCCGCTCGGCGGCGGTCGGCGCGGCCAGCGTCGCAGGGTCGGGCGCGACGAGCGGCGGAGCCAGATGCAGCCCGACGACGTCGACAGGTCGGCGCTGCGCCAGCGTCGTCGCCACGGTCACGCCCCAGTCGGTGCCGTGCAGGCCGTACCGCGGATAGCCGAGCTCGCGCGCCACGTGTGCCCACGCCTCCGCGACCCGCTCGACACCCCATCCGGGCTCCGCCGGCTTGCCGCTCAGCCCGTACCCGGGCAGCGAAGGCACGACGACGTCGAATGCGTCCGCGGCGGCACCACCGTGCGCCGGCGGGTCCGTGAGCGGACCGATCGCGTCGAGGTACTCGAGCGGCGAGCCGGGCCAGCCATTGGTCAGCACCAGGGGCAGCGCGCCCGGGTGCGGCGACCGCACGTGGACGACATGCACGACGAGCCCGCCGACGTCGACCCACCGCTGCGGCAGCGCGAGCAGCCGGGCCTCGGTGCGGCGCCAGTCGTACTCGTCGGCCCAGTAGTCGGCCAGTTCGCGCAGCCAGTCGAGCGGCACCCCCTCGGCCCAGCTGGAGGCGCGCCCCGTAAGGCCCGCCGAGGCGGGCTCTCGCTCGGGCCAGCGCGTGCGGCGCACCCGCTCGCGCAGGTCGTCGAGCACGGCGTCGGGGACGGGCAGGCCGGGGGCGGGCACGCCTCCCACGGTCGCCCGGGAACGGCCTTGTCGCAGCACGGAGCTGCGGAACCATGGGCAGACGTATCGGTGGGCGATATATATCTGTCATGGGAACGGAGACCCACTTTCGCATGACCGAGCAGGCCTACCTGGTGCTGCTCGCCCTCACGCCCGAGCCGCTGCACGGGTACGCCGTGATCACGGCCGTCCGTGAGCTCTCCGGCGGCCGCACGGAGCTCGCCGCCGCGACGCTCTACGGCAATCTCGACCGCCTCGTGCAGGCCGGGCTGGTCGAGCCCGCGGGCGAGTCTGTCGTCGACGGGCGGCTGCGGCGCTACTACCGCATCACCGATGGCGGGCGCCTGGCTGCCGAGGCGGAGACCGAGCGGCTCGCGGCGCTCGCGGCCCGCGCGCGGCAGGCCCTTCGGCACCGGGCGGCGGGCGGGGGTCGCACCGCGGACGGTCTTGCGGGCGGACTTCCGTTCGGCGCTCGCCTTGCAGGCGGTCGTGCGTGAGCGCCCGGAGACGCGATCGCGCGACGGAACCCTGGGAGCGCCCGCGGAGGCCGGTCCTGACGACGCCGTTCGAGCGCTCGGCGCGTTTCTGGCTCAACGCCTACCCACGGCGCTGGCGGGACCTGCACGGCGAGGAGCTGCTCGGCGTGCTCGAGGACGTGGCGCGGCAGGACGACGGCTCGCTGCCCGAGCGGCTGCCGCGCGCCGAGGTGCTCGGGCTGGTGCGCGCCGGGTGGGGATTGCGCTGGCGGGAGCGCCCGCCGTTCTGGCGGTGGCTCGGGTATCGGCTTCTCGACCTGCGGCTGCCCGAACGGTACTGGTGGTGGGTCGCGGACGACATCCGCAGCCCGTGGTTCACGCCGATCCAGAACCTCAGCTCGCTGGTGCCGATGATGCTCTCGTTCGCCGCGGTCTCGCTCGCGATGCGCACGAACCCCGCCCCGACCGAGGGTGTCTTCGCGGGCCCGCGCTACTGGCTGCTCTTTGGCGCCGTGTCCCTCGTCGTCGGGTATCTCGTTCGCAACTCAAAGCGTCGCTATTCCTGGCGCAAGCACGTCGTCGAGGGCAACATCCCCGAATCGATGCGGACGCCGTCGCCCCTGCCCGGTACCATGACCCCCACAGGCACCGATCCGGCCATCACCGGGGAGCCTCCGGAAGAACGGCCCCGCTCCTGACGGAGCGGGACCTACTAGACCCGGACGGGTGGGCCCGTCACAGCCTCGAACGAGCGGTCGCTCCGGCGTCGTCGCACCTGGTGGTGCGGGCGACGGCGGGACGGCAAGCGGGGTGGTACCGCGGTGCGCTCCTGCCGACCGGGCAGGCGGGCGTCGTCCTCGCAGCGTCCTGCCGCCCACCGTTCGAGGAGCCCCGCTTCCATGGCCTACCCGCTGCACCGCACGCCGTCGTCCGACGCCGCACAGCCCGGCGCCGCACGGGGCACATCGCCAGCCTCC
Organism: Xylanimonas sp. McL0601; assembly: GCF_049852175.1. Taxonomy (GTDB): domain Bacteria; phylum Actinomycetota; class Actinomycetes; order Actinomycetales; family Cellulomonadaceae; genus Xylanimonas. The sequence goes on along the minus strand of NZ_CP187527.1, from coordinate 2,961,929 downwards.
GGCGGGACGGGCATCCCCGCCTCCCCGGACCTGCCCGCGCTCGAGTGCGAGGTCCTCGACTACTGGGCGCAGGACGACACCTTCAAGGCCTCGGTCGAGAAGAACCCGACCGGCGAGCAGGGCAGCAACGAGTTCGTCTTCTACGACGGCCCGCCCTTCGCCAACGGCCTGCCGCACTACGGCCACCTGCTGACCGGGTACGCCAAGGACGTCGTCCCGCGCTACCAGACCATGCGTGGGCGCCGTGTCGAGCGCCGGTTCGGCTGGGACACGCACGGACTTCCTGCCGAGCTCGAGGCGATGAGCCAGCTCGGCATCAAGACCAAGGAGGAGATCCTCGAGCTCGGCCTGGAGAAGTTCAACGAGGCCTGCCGCCAGAGCGTGCTCAAGTACACGGGCGAGTGGCGCGAGTACGTCACGCGTCAGGCCCGCTGGGTCGACTTCGACAACGACTACAAGACGCTCAACCTCAGCTACATGGAGTCCGTGATCTGGGGCTTCAAGCAGCTGTGGGACAAGGGTCTGGTCTACGAGGGCTTCCGCGTCCTGCCGTACTGCTGGAACGACCAGACGCCGCTGTCCAACCACGAGCTGCGCATGGACGACGACGTCTACCAGGTCCGCCAGGACCCGTCCGTCACGGTCGGCTTCCGCGTGACGACGCCCGCGCCCGGCCAGGACGTGGTCCGCGAGGGCGACCTGCTCGTCATCTGGACGACGACGCCGTGGACGCTGCCGTCCAACCTGCTGGTCATGGTCGGGCCCGACGTCGAGTACGTCGTCGTCGAGTCCTCGTTCACCGGCAAGGCGGAGCGCTATGTGCTCGCCGCCGAGCGCGTGGCCGCGTACGCCCGGGAGCTGACCGACGAGGGCAACGAGGAGCCCACCGTCGTCGGGCGCGTCACCGGCGCCGCGCTGGCGGGCACGGCCTACCGGCCGCCGCTCTCCTACTACGTCGGGCACGCGAACGCGCACCGCGTGGTCGAGGCGGACTTCGTCACGACGACGGACGGTACGGGCCTGGTCCACAACGCGTCTGCGTTCGGTGAGGACGACAAGATCGTCGCGGACCGCGAGGGCATCGAGCCGGTCATCCCCGTAGGGCCCGACGGGAAGTTCACCTTCCCGGTGCTCGACTACGAGGGCCTGCAGGTCTTCGACGCGAACGCGCTGATCATCGACCACCTCAAGGCGCAGACCCGTGGTCAGGCCGGCCCGGGTGCCGAGCCCGTGGGCGCCGTCGGCGCCGTGACGCCGGGCACCGTGCTGCTTCGCCGCGAGCAGCACGCCCACTCCTACCCGCACTGCTGGCGCTGCCGCATGCCGCTCATCTACATGGGCGTCTCGTCGTGGTTCGTGGAGGTCACCAAGATCAAGGAGCGCATGCTCGCGCTCAACGAGGAGATCGCCTGGACGCCGGACCACATCCAGCACGGCATCTTCGGCAAGTGGCTCGAGAACGCCCGCGACTGGTCGATCACCCGTAACCGGTTCTGGGGCTCGCCCGTGCCGGTGTGGAAGTCGGACGACCCGCGTCACCCGCGCATCGACGTCTACGGCTCGCTCGAGGAGCTCCAGCGCGACTTCGGGGTCGAGGTCACCGACCTCCACCGCCCGTACATCGACCGCCTGACACGCCCGAACCCGGACGACCCGACCGGCCGGTCCACGATGCGCCGCGTCGAGGACGTCATGGACGTGTGGGTCGACTCCGGCTCGATGCCGTACGCCCAGGTGCACTACCCCTTCGAGAACGCGGACTGGTTCGAGCACCACTACCCGGGCGACTTCATCGTCGAGTACATCGGCCAGACGCGCGGCTGGTTCTACACGCTGCACGTGCTCGCGACGGCGATCATGGACCGCCCGGCGTTCAAGTCGGCCGTCTCGCACGGGGTCGTGCTCGGCTCCGACGGCCGCAAGATGTCCAAGTCGCTGCGCAACTACCCGGACGTCAACGAGGTGTTCGACCGCGACGGCTCCGACGCCATGCGCTGGTTCCTGATGGCCTCGCCGATCCTGCGCGGCGGCAACCTCGTCGTCACCGAGGAGGGCATCCGCGACGCCGTCCGCCAGGTGCTTCTGCCGCTGTGGAGCACGTACTACTTCTTCACGCTGTACGCCAACAACGCGACGCGACTGGGCGGCGGCTCGGGCTATCGCGCCGTGCGGGTGTCCGACGAGCGCATGGCCGGTATGGCGGCGATCGACCGGTACGTCCTGGCCAAGGCGGGCGCGCTCGTGCTCGACGTCACCCGCCAGCTCGACGCCTACGACATCGCGGGCGCGTGCGAGTCGGTGCGCGTGTTCCTCGACGTCCTGACCAACTGGTACGTGCGCACCCAGCGCGAGCGGTTCTGGCAGGAGGACTCCGATGCGTTCGACACCCTCTACACGGTGCTCGAGGTGCTGTGCCGCGTCATGGCGCCGCTCGCCCCGCTGCTGACCGAGGAGATCTGGCGAGGGCTGACGGGCGGGCGCTCGGTGCACCTGGCCGACTGGCCGGTGCTCCGCGAGGACCTCGCGCAGTCGGTCTCGCCCGACGGCACCTTCGCGTCCTCGTCGAACCTCGAGTTCCCCGACCTCCCGCGTGGCGACGTCGGCGGGCTCCTCGCCGCGATGGACGAGGTCCGCGCCGTCGTCTCGACGTCGCTGGGCCTGCGCAAGGCCAACAAGCTGCGCGTGCGCCAGCCGCTCGCCCGCCTCACGGTTGCCGTCGAGGACCCGGCCGCGCTGACCGACTACACCGGCCTGCTGCGCACGGAGCTCAACGTCAAGGACGTCGAGCTGCTCCAGCTCGACGCCGGCGCGGCCGAGCGGTTCGGCATCGTCGAGCGCCTCGCGGTCAACGCCCGCGCGGCGGGGCCGCGCCTGGGCCGCGGGGTGCAGGCCGTCATCAAGGGTGCCAAGTCGGGCGCCTGGACCCGCGACGCCGGCGGCGCCGTGGTGGTCACCACCGACGCAGGCGACGTGCCGCTGCTCGAGTCCGAGTACGAGCTGACGACGGTCGTCGGAGACGGGACCGAGGGCGCGGCGCTGGCCGCGGCGGTCCTGCCCGGCGGCGGCTTCGCCGTCCTCGACCTAGGGCTCACCCCGGCGCTGGAGGCGGAGGGATACGCCCGCGACGTCGTGCGGGACGTGCAGGACGCCCGCAAGGCCGCCGGCCTGGAGGTCGCGGACCGGATCGCGCTGACGCTCGGCGTCCCGGCCGACCGCGTGGCCGCCGTCGAGTCGCACCGCGCCCTGGTGATGACGGAGACGCTGGCCGAGAGGCTCACGATCACGCCCGCCGACGGTGAGCGCACCGTGCAGGTGGCAAAGGCTTGATCAATTCGAGGGTTCGGGTTCAGTTCGACGGATGCATCCCACGAACTGAACCCGAACCCTCGAACTGACGGTGCAGATTCGCCGCCTACCCTGGTGGGCGTGAGCAACAAGTCCCAGCAGGCCGACCGCAAGGCCGCACAGGCCGCCGCCGACGAGGCCGTCGCCCAGGAGTCCCTGCGCGAGATCTACCGCGAGATCATGTCGCGCGCCCCGGAGCACGACATCGACCCCACGCTCGACCGTGTGCGCCGCGTGCTCGAGCTGCTCGGCGACCCGCAGCGCGCCTACCGCGTCGTGCACCTGACCGGCACCAACGGCAAGACGTCGACGGCCCGCATGATCGAGTCGCTGATCCGCGAGCACGGCCTGCGCACGGGCCTGTTCACGTCCCCGCACCTGACGAGCGTCACGGAGCGCATCCAGGTCGACGGCGCCCCGATCAGCGCCGCCCGGTTCGTCGAGGTGTGGGAGGACGTCGCGCCGTACATCGGGGTCGCCGACCGGGAGTCGGAGGAGGAGGGCGGCCCCCGCCTGTCCTTCTTCGAGGTGCTCACCGTCATGGCGCTCGCGGCCTTCGCGGACGCGCCGGTCGACGTCGCCGTCGTCGAGGTCGGCATGGGCGGCGAGTGGGACTCCACCAACGTCGTGGACGGCGACGTCGCCGTCGTGACGCCCGTCGGGATGGACCACCAGCGGTGGCTCGGTGACACGCTCGAGGCGATCGCCGTCAACAAGTCCGGGATCATCAAGGACGGCGCGACGGCGGTGCTCGCCGCGCAGGAGGACGTCGTCACCGAGGTGATGCGCGCCCGGGCCGCGGCCGTCGGGGCGCACCTGCTGCGCGAGGGCTTCGAGCTCGAGGTGGCTGGCCGGCAGGTCGCGGTCGGCGGGCAGATCGCGGACCTGCGTACTCCGGCCGGGCTGTACACCGGGATCTTCCTGCCGCTGCTCGGCGAGCACCAGGCGCACAACGCGCTGCTCGCGCTCGCGGCCGTCGAGGCGCTGCTCAGCGGCGGCGGGGCGCTCGACGCGGGCGTGGTCGAGGCCGGGTTCGGCAGCGTCACCTCGCCCGGGCGGCTCGAGCTGGTGCGCACCTCACCGACCGTGCTGGTCGACGCCGCGCACAACCCGCCAGGCGCCGAGGCGCTGGTCGCCACGCTCGACGAGGCGTTCGAGTTCACGCGGCTGGTCGGCGTCGTCGGGATCATGGCGGACAAGGACGCCGAGGGCCTGCTCGCGACGCTCGAGCCCGTGCTCGCCGAGATCGTGCTCACGCGCAACTCCTCCGACCGGTCGGCGGACCCGCGAGAGCTCAAGGAGCTCGCCGACGACATCTTCGGCGAGGACCGCGTGCACGTCGTCGAGAGCGTGGCCGAGGCGCTCCAGGTCGCGAGCGACCTGGCGGAGCGCGACGACGCGGTCGGCGTCGGCGTGGGCACGGGCGTCCTGGTGACCGGCAGCGTGGTCACGGTCGCGGACGCCCGCATCCTCCTGGGCCGCCCCTGATCCCACCTGCGCGGGAACTGTCTCGCGGGTTCGTTCGCGCGGGTGTGAAATGGCCGTGGTGGCCCGGGCGACGTGGGCCGTGGCGAGGAGCGCACCGATGAAAAAGCTTCTGGACGACCCAGAGAACGCCGTCGAGGACTCCCTCACGGGGTTCGCCGCAGCGCACGCCGACCAGGTCGAGGTGCACGGCCTCGGCGGGTCCGGCCCGATCTATGTCTCGCGCCCGGGCGGCGCCGTCTCGGGCAAGGTCGGGCTCGTGTCGGGTGGCGGCTCCGGCCACGAGCCGCTCCACGCGGGGTTCGTCGGCGACGGCATGCTCGACGCCGCCGTGCCGGGGGCCGTCTTCACGTCGCCCACGCCCGACCAGATCGCCCCGGCGCTCCAGGCCGCCGACGGCGGCAAGGGCGTGCTGGCGATCGTCAAGAACTACACCGGGGACGTCCTCAACTTCGAGACGGCCGTCGAGCTCGCGGAGGCCGAGGACGTCGAGGTCGCGACCGTCGTCGTGAACGACGACGTCGCCGTCGAGGACTCGCTGTACACCGCGGGCCGCCGCGGGGTCGCCGGCACGGTCGCCGTCGAGAAGATCGCCGGGGCAGCCGCGGCCCGCGGCGACGACCTCGCGGGCGTGAAGGCCGTCGCCGAGAAGGTCATCGCGAACGTCCGCTCGATGGGTGTCGCCCTCGCCGCGTGCACCGTGCCGCACGTCGGCAAGCCCAGCTTCGACCTGAGCGACGACGAGATCGAGATCGGCATCGGCATCCACGGCGAGCCGGGCCGCCAGCGCATACCCAAGGCGTCCGCGACCGAGATCACGCGGCTGCTCGTCGAGCCCGTGGCCGGCGACCTCGGGCTTGCCCAGGGCGACCGTGTGCTTCTCTTCGTGAACGGGATGGGGGGCACGCCCCAGTCCGAGCTGTACGTGGTCTATGGTCGGGCGCGCACCCTCCTGGAGCAGCGGGGCGTCACGGTGGCCCGCTCGCTCGTCGGCAACTACGTGACGTCTCTCGAGATGCAGGGCGCGTCGGTCACCGTGCTGCGGCTGGACGACGAGCTCGAGCAGCTCTGGGACGCCCCGGTGAACACGCCGGCGCTGCACTGGTAGGGCGCACACACCCGGACAGCAGACAGGAGCAGGCGCTATGACGCTCGACGCCGCGTGGGCAAGACGGTGGGTCGCGGAGTCGGCGACGGCGGTGGCGGCGGCCAAGGACGAGCTGACGGAGCTCGACCGGCAGATCGGGGACGGAGACCACGGCGCCAACCTGGACCGCGGATTCCGCGCGGTGGCAGCCAAGCTCGCCGCCACCCCCGCGAGCGGCCCTGAGGGCGACGCCGAGGAGGTCGGCGCGGTGCTCAAGCTCGTCGCCACCACGCTCATGTCGACGGTCGGCGGTGCCGCCGGGCCCCTGTACGGCACGGCGTTCCTGCGGGCGTCCAAGGTGACGGCGCGCGAGCAGCTCGACGTCTCCACCGTCGTCGCGCTGCTCGAGGCGGCGCTCGAGGGCATCGAGGCGCGCGGCCACGCGACGCCCGGCGAGAAGACGATGGTCGACGCCTGGCAGCCCGCGGTCGCGGCCGCGGTCGCCGTCGGCGGGGACGACCCCGTCGCCGTGCTCCGTGCGGCCGCCGCGGCGGCCGACGCCGGCGCGACGGCCACGATTCCGCTGGTGGCCACCAAGGGCCGTGCCTCCTACCTGGGCGAGCGCTCCGCCGGTCATGAGGACCCGGGCGCCCGCTCGACGGCGGTGCTGCTGCGCGCGGCGGTGGCGGCGGCGGACGGCGCCGGCTCCGAGGGGCAGTGACCCTCCGGTGACCGTCGCCCTCGTGCTCGTGTCCCACTCCGTGCGCCTCGCCCAGGGTGTGGCCGAGATCGCGGCGCAGATGGCACCGGACGTCCCGATCCTTTCCGGGGCCGGGACGCTCGACGGCGGCCTGGGGACGTCGCTCGACGTCGTGCAGAACGCGGTGGAGCGCGGGCTCGCGGACGCCGACGGCGTCGTCGTGCTCGCGGACCTCGGGTCGGCCGTGCTGACCGTCGAGTCCGCGCTCGATCTCGAGGACGAGTGGTCCGGGCGGGTGCACCTGGCGGACGCGCCCTTCGTCGAGGGCGCGGTGTCGGCGGCGGTGGCCGCCCAGCAGGGTGGCTCGCCCCGCGCCGTGCTGGCCGCGGCCGAGGAGGCCGGGGGCACGTTCGCAGGATCGACCCCGGCATCGGGGTCGACCCTCGGGGCACCCGTGCCCGACGACGTCGTGACCGCGACCGTCACCGTGCGCAACCCGCTGGGCCTCCACGCGCGGCCTGCGGCGCAGCTCGCGCGGGCCGTCGCCGACCTCGGCGTGCCCGTCTCGGTGGGCGGCGTGGACGCGTCGAGCGTGCTGCAGCTGCTCGCGCTCGGGGCGACGGGCGGCCGGGAGCTCGAGGTCGCCGCGCGCGGCGCCGGTGCGCACGAGGCCGTCGGCTCCGTCGTCGCGCTCATCGAGGGCGGTTTCGGGGAGGCCTGACGCGGCGCGCGTCAAGCATGCGGCGCACGTCGCGCGCGTCCGTGGCGCTCGTCACTCAAAGTTCACTTGATGAAATTCTGCACTGAGTGCAGAATTGCGGACCGTGACCCTCCCCACGGCGGCCGAACCCGGGCTGCGCGAGCGCAAGAAGGCGGCACGCCGCAGCGCGATCGTCGACGCCGCCCAGCGCCTCGTGCTCGACCGCGGCCTGGACGCCGTCACGGTCGAGGAGATCAGCGCGGCCGTCGGCATCTCGGCGCGCACCTTCTTCAACTACTTCGACTCCAAGGACGACGCCGTGCTCGGCCTCGAGCAGGTCGCCGTCGACGAGGCCGCGGCCGAGCAGTTCGCCGCGGGCGGCCCCACGGGCCACCTGATGGCCGACCTGCAGGCCGTCGTCGCCTCGGTGCTCGCCTCCGTCAGCCCCGACGAGGGGCGCGCCAAGCGCGCTCACGAGATCGCGCGCTCCGAGCCGCGCCTGCTGCACCGGCAGGTCGTCTGGGTCGAGCGGCACAAAGCCCAGCTCCTGCAGCTGTTCGCCGCGCGGCGCGCCGTCGACCCGGGCGCACTGCCGGTCGACGACGAGACGCTCGCCATGGTCGTCGTCGTGCTGCTGCGCACCGCCGCGCTCGCCTGGGAGCGCGACGGCTACGCCGGCGACGCGGCCGCGCACCTGCCGGCCGCGGTGGAGAGCCTGCGGGCCCTGCTCGCGACCTGACCCCCTGAACCTTCCGAACCACCAGATCCACCGAGCACCCACGAGAGGTCCCTCATGAGCCACGCCGTCGCCCCGGCGTCCGACAAGCCGCTGGTCGTGCTCACGCCACGCACCGTGTGGCTGATCTTCGGCGCCCTGATGGCCAGCATGTTCCTGTCCTCGCTCGACCAGACGATCGTCGGCACCGCGATGCCCACGATCGTCGGCGAGCTCGACGGCGTGGAGCACCAGGGGTGGGTCATCACGGCCTACATCCTGGCGATCGCCATCGTCATGCCGCTGTACGGCAAGTTCGGCGACCTGTGGGGGCGGCGCTGGCCATTCCTCGCGGCCGTGAGCCTGTTCACGATGGGCTCGATCTTCGGCGCGCTCGCCCCGAGCTTCGAGATGCTGGTCGCGGCCCGCGCCGTCCAGGGCCTCGGCGGCGGCGGTCTGATGATCCTGTCGCAGGCGATCATCGCCGACGTCGTGCCCGCCTCGGAGCGCGGCAAGTACATGGGCCCGATGGGCGCCCTGTTCGGCGTCTCGTCCGTCATCGGCCCGCTCCTGGGCGGCTGGCTCACCGACGGCCCGGGCTGGCGCTGGACGTTCTGGGTCAACGTGCCCGTGGGCATCATCGCGCTCACCGTCGCGTGGTTCGCGCTGCGCCTGCCGACGCACCGCTCGGGCCGCCCGGTCGACTGGCTGGGCATCATGTTCATGATGCTCGGCACGTCCGGCATCGTGCTGCTGACCTCGTGGAAGTCGCTGGGGAACGCCTCCTACGACTGGACCGACCCGGCGCTCGCCGCGCTCGTGATCGGCACGCTGCTCGCCGTCGCGCTCTTCATCGTCGTCGAGCTGCGCGTGACCGAGCCGCTCATCCCGCTGCGCCTGTTCAAGAACGCGACGTTCACCATCACCACGCTCATCGGCCTGGTTCTGGGCATGGGCATGTTCTCCGCGATGGCCATGCTGCCGACGTTCCTGCAGATGTCGACGGGCGCCGGCGTGACCGAGTCCGGCTGGCTCATGCTCCCGATGATGGTCGGCGTCATGTCCACCGCGATCGGGTCCGGTATCGCGATCACCAAGACGGGCCGCTACAAGCTGTTCCCGATCGTCGGCCTGGCGATCACGACGGCCGGCGTCGTCTGGCTGACACGCATCACGGGCGACATGTCGATGTGGCTCTTCGGCGCCATGATCTTCGTGCTCGGCGCCGGCATGGGCCTCGTCATGCAGACGATCGTGCTCGCGGTGCAGAACGCCGTGGACCCGCACGAGCTCGGCACGGCGACGGCGTCGAACAACTTCTTCCGCGAGATCGGCGCGGCGGTGGGTACGGCGGCGTTCACGACGCTCTTCACCTCGCGCCTCACCGACAACTTCGCGAACCTCGCGCACCAGCTCGGGTCCGCGGGCGGCGGCGCCGCCGGCGGGTTCGACGGCAAGAGCCTGACGCCGCAGGCCGTCCAGGCGCTCCCGGAGCCGATCAGGTCGGGCGTCATCGACGCGTTCACCGACGCCCTCGCGCCGTCGTTCTGGTACCTGGTGCCGCTCATGCTGGTCGGGTTCGTGCTCGCGCTGTTCCTGCGCGAGGTCAAGCTGTCCAACGAGGCGGGCATGGTCGCGCGTGGTGAGGCCGTCGCGGCGCCCCGGGCCGACGCCGACGCCCCGGCCGACGAGGTCGCCCCGGCGCCCGAGCAGCCGGTCGCGGCCGTCGCGGCGGATACGCTGGGCCGGTGAGCAGCAAGGACAAGCCCGCCACGGGCGACAGGATCGTGCGCAAGAAGTCGGCGCTCGTGCAGTTCACGTCGCTGACCCTGCAGCTCGAGGCGTTCTGCGTGGCGTTCGCGGCGGTCGCGCTGTACGGGCTGCGGGACAGCCTGTACGAGAAGGGGCCGATCACGCTGTCGAGCCCGACGGCGATCTGGGTCGTGGGCGGCGTGCTGGTCGTCGTGCTCCTGGTGCTCTCGCGCCTGACGTCACGGGCGGTCGGCCTGGCGGGTGGGACGATCGCGCAGGTGCTCGTCATCGCGACCGGCCTCGCGCTGCCGATGATGTACCTGGTCGCCGCCGTGTTCGTGGCCATGTGGATGGCGTCGCTGCGGATCGGGGCGCGCGTGGACCGCGAGCGCCGGGAGTACGACGCAGCGCACCCGGAGACGGCGCCGAACGTCTGACGACGCCGGGCGGGCGCTGCGATGCGCCATCCCGTGGATGGACCCTGGACGGGGCCGCCGGACCACCCGGCGGCCCCGTTACCCTTCGGGCATGACGACGCAGACGACGCCTGAGACGACCGAGACCGTGGAGCGCACGCTCGTGCTGGTCAAGCCCGACGGCGTCCGCCGTGGCCTGTCCGGCGAGGTGCTGCGCCGCATCGAGGCCAAGGGCTACACCCTGACTGCCGTGGAGCTGGTGCGCGCCACGCCCGAGCTGCTCGAGAAGCACTACGCCGAGCACGTCGGCAAGCCGTTCTACGAGCCGCTCGTGGAGTTCATGATGTCGGGGCCGACGCTCGCCGTGGTCGCCGAGGGCCAGCGCGTCGTCGAGGGTTTCCGCTCGCTGGCGGGCGCCACCGACGGCACCGCCGCCGCACCGGGCACGATCCGCGGCGACCTCGCCCGGTCGTGGAGCACCAAGGTCATGCAGAACATCGTCCACGGCTCGGACTCGGTGGAGTCGGCGGCCCGCGAGATCGCGCTCTGGTTCCCGTCGCTCTGACCGAGGTCCACCCCCGTTCGCCGTAGTACCTGCTGGCGCTCTGCTCGCCGGAACGCCAGCGGGTGCGACGTCGAAAGGGATCCGCCGCGGGTCCCAGGATCCGCGGGTGGCCGCCGCTAGGGTTCAACGATGCACCTCAAGATGCTCACGCTCCGGGGGTTCAAGTCGTTCGCGTCCGCGACGACGCTGAGCTTCGAGCCCGGGATCACGTGCGTCGTCGGTCCCAACGGGTCGGGCAAGTCGAACGTCGTCGACGCGCTCGCGTGGGTCATGGGGGAGCAGGGCGCCAAGTCGCTGCGCGGCGGCAAGATGGAGGACGTCATCTTCGCCGGGACCGCCGGCCGCCCCCCGCTGGGCCGCGCCGAGGTGTCGCTGACGATCGACAACACCGACGGCGCCCTGCCGATCGACTACACCGAGGTCACCATCACCCGCACGCTGTTCCGCAGCGGCGGGTCCGAGTACGCGATCAACGGCGCGGCGTGCCGCCTGCTGGACATCCAGGAGCTCCTCTCCGACTCCGGCATCGGCCGCGAGATGCACGTCGTCGTCGGCCAGGGCCAGCTCGACGCCGTCCTCCGTGCGACGCCGGAGGAGCGGCGCGGGTTCGTCGAGGAGGCCGCGGGCGTCCTCAAGCACCGCAAGCGCAAGGAGAAGGCGCTGCGCAAGCTCGACCAGATGGCCGGGAACCTCGCGCGCCTCACCGACCTCACCGCCGAGCTGCGCCGCCAGCTGGGGCCGCTCGGCAGGCAGGCCGAGGCCGCGCGCAAGGCGCGGACGGTCCAGGCCGAGCTGCGCGACGCGAAGTCCCGGCTCCTCGCCGACGACCTTGCCCAGCTCACGGCCCAGCTCGAGGCCGAGCGCGCGGACGAGGCCGCTCTGCGCGAGAGCCAGACGGCCACCGAGACCGCCCTGACGGCGGCACGCACGGAGCTCGCGCGTCTCGAGGTCACCGCGGCGGGTACGACAGCGGCCGCGTCCCGGGCGGGGGACACGTTCCATGCGCTCGTCGCGCTGCGCGAACGCCTGCGCGGCACCCAGACCCTCGCGGAGGAGCGGGTGCGCCTGCTCGGCACCGTGGATCAGGACCAGCGCGGCGTGTCGTCCGGCCCCGACCCGGCCGACCTCGAGGCGCAGGCCGAGCGCGCCCGCGCCTCGGAGGCCGAGCTGGCCCGCGAGGTCGAGCTCGCGCGGGCCGCCCTCGCGGCCGCCGTCGAGCAGCGCACCGCGGCCGAGGCCGCCGCGGCCGCCGCCGAGAAGGAGCTCGCCGCGCTGCACCGCGGTGCCGCCGACCGGCGCGAGGGCCTCGCACGCCTCGCGGGCCAGGTCGGTGCGCGCCGCAGCCGCGTCGAGGCCGCCGACGCCGAGCTCGACCGGGTGCGGGACGCGCTGGACGAGGCCGAGCGCCGCGAGCGCGACGCCACCCGCGAGTTCGCGGCGCTCGAGACGCAGGTCGTGGGCGCCGAGGCGGGGGAGGAGGGCCTGGACGCCGAGCACGAGGCCGCGGCCGACGCCGTCGAGGAGACCCGCGCAGCCGTCGCGTCCCTGGAGGCCGAGGCGGCCGCGGCGGACAAGGATCGCGCGACCTGGTCGGCGCGCGTCGAGGCGCTCGCGCTCAGCCTCGACCGCAAGGACGGTGCCGGCGCCCTGCTCGCTGCGAACCCGCCGGGCGTGCTCGGGTCGGTCGCGGCGCTGCTGGGTATCGAGGCCGGCTATGAGGACGCGGTCGCGGCCGCGCTCGGACCGCTCGCGGACGCCGTCGCCGTCGCGGACCTGGATGCCGCGGTGGACGCACTGCGCCTCCTGCGCGACGACGACGCGGGCCGTGCCGGGCTCGTGGTGGGCGGCAGCGCCGCCGTCGTCGAGTCTGTCGAGACGCTCGCGAGCAGCGCCGGGAGGCCCGCCGTCGACGTCGTCTCCGCGACGGGCCCCGCCGCCGCGGCGATCCGCGCGCTGCTCGCCGGCGTCGTCGTCGTGGACGACCTCGCCGAGGCCCGCGCGCTGGTGGCCGCCCGCCCGGACCTCGTCGCGGTCACGCGCGCGGGGGACCTGCTCGGCGGCATGCGCGCGGCGGGCGGCTCGGCCGCCGCGCCCAGCGTGCTGCACCTGCAGGCCGCCCTCGACGAGGCCCGCAGCCGGGCCGACGACGCCGCCGCGCGCGGCGAGCGCGCCCGGTTCGCGCTGGTCGGCGCCCGCGAGGCGTCCGGCGACGCCCAGCGGCGCTACGAGGAGACCCTCGAGCGGCTGCACGAGTCCGACGCGGCGCTGGCCGCGGTCGCCGAGCAGCTCGGCACGCTGGGGGCCGCCCAGCGCGCGGCGCGCGGCGAGGCCGACCGGCACCGGGCCACCCTCGCGCAGGCGACCGCGCGCCGGGAGGCGGACGAGGCGGAGCTGGCCGAGCTCGCCCGCCGCCTCGAGATCGCGGAGGCCGAGCCGGGTGAGTCCGAGGAGGCGCTCGAGGCGGCGACCCGCGCCCGCGAGGACGCCCAGACCACCGCGACCGGGGCCCGGGCGGCGGAGACCGAGGCGCGGCTGGCCCTGCGCACCGGCGAGGAGCGGTCCCGTGCCGTCTCCGGGCGTGCCCAGGGTCTGGCCCGCGCGGCCGCCACCGAGCGTGCGGCCCGGGAGAAGGCCGCGGCGCGCGCCCGCGCCCGGGCCGCGCAGGCGCTCGTCGCCGCCGCGGTGCGCGACGACGCCGCTGCGGCGCTGGCGGCGCTCGCCCGCTCGATCGACCGCGCCGCGGGCGAGCGAGAGGCGGCCGAGGAGGCCCGCACCGCCCACGCGCAGGGGCTCGACGCCGTCCGCGCCGACGTCGACCGGCTCGCCGGCGAGCTGCGCGACCTCACCGACGTCGCCCACCGCGACGAGGTGGCGCGAGCGCAGCAGCTCGCCCGCCTGCAGCTGCTGCAGGACCGCGCAGCGGACGAGCTGGGGACAGATCCCGAGGCGCTCGTGGAGGAGCTCGGCCCGCACCGCATGGTCCCGGTGCCGCGGCCTGACGACTGGCCGGAGGACGAGGCCGACCCCGACCCGCTGCCGTACGTCCGCGAGGAGCAGGAGCGCCGCCTCAAGCAGGCGGAGCGTGCCCTCGCCCGGATCGGCACGGTGAACCCGCTCGCGCTCGAGGAGTTCGCCGCGCTCGAGGAGCGCCACCGGTTCCTCACGGAGCAGCTCGCCGACCTCAAGAAGTCACGCCAGGACCTGCTGCAGATCGTCGAGGACATCGACGAGCGCGTCGAGCAGGTGTTCGCCGAGGCGTTCCGGGACACGGCCGCGATGTTCGAGCAGGTGTTCCCGACGCTGTTCCCCGGCGGCGAGGGCCGGCTCGTCCTCACCGACCCGTCCGACCTGCTCACCACGGGCATCGACGTCGAGGCGCGCCCCGCGGGCAAGAAGGTCAAGCGCCTGTCGCTGCTCTCGGGCGGCGAGCGGTCGCTCACCGCCGTCGCGTTCCTCGTGTCGATCTTCAAGGCGCGCCCGAGCCCGTTCCTCATCATGGACGAGGTCGAGGCCGCGCTCGACGACGTCAACCTGGGCCGCCTGCTGGACATCTTCCGCGAGCTGCAGACCCACTCCCAGCTCATCGTCATCACGCACCAGAAGCGCACCATGGAGGTCGCGGACGCGCTGTACGGCGTGACGATGCGGGGCGACGGCGTCACGACCGTCATCTCGCAACGGATGCGCGAGCCCGCCGAGGCCTGACCTGCCCGCCGGGCGCGGACTGGACGCGGCCTGGACGCGAATCCTTCACAGGATCCGGCTCTAGTTCGGCGCGACCTATCCCGTCCGTCGGCAGGAGCGTGGATGAAACTGGGTCCATGCTCACGTTCGTCATCTGGTTGGTCGTCGCCCTGCTCCTGCTCACCGCGGTGTTCCTGCTCGCGAGCGTGATGGAGCGCGGCGACGGCGTCCCGGGTGACGCGCCGTACGGGAGCGGGATCGCAGGCTTCTGGCGCAGCTTCCGCGCCGGGCTGCGCCACCGCGGCCGGCGGGCGGCCGTGCGGCCCGTCGACACCGACCTCGAGGCGTTCTTCTCGGACAACGTCGAGCAGGGCCCGGCGTACGTGGACGCGGAGCAGATCACCGACGTGCTGGTCCGGGCCCGGCAGCAGGCCACGCGCCAGCTGCACGTCGGGACGGTGCGCCCGCCCGAGTGACGGCAGGGGTGCTTCTGCGAGACTGGGGCGCGTGACCGACGTCCTGCCCTGGCTGATCCCCCTCCTCGTCGTCGTGGTTCTCGGGGCCGTCGCGGCCCTCGTGGTGCCGCGGACCCGCCGCGGCAAGCAGCTCCCGCCGCCGGGCGGGCAGCCCACGGTGGTCGAGCCTGTCGAGACCGCGGCGCCACCCGAGGTCTCCACCTCGCCGGGGGTGGTGATCGCCGAGGACGAAGTCGCCGTCGTCGAGCACCCCGCGCCCGTCGCCGGGCGGCTCGTGCGGCTGCGCGACCGCCTCGCGCGGTCCGGATCGCCGCTCGGCGCCCGCCTGCTCTTCGTCCTGTCCCGCGAGCACCTCACCGAGGACGACTGGGAAGAGCTCGAGGAGACCCTGCTGCTCGCCGACGTCGGCGTCGGCCCCGCGGGCGAGCTCATCGACGCGCTGCGCACGCGCGTCCGCGTGCAGGGCGTGACCACCCCGGCCGCCGTGCGCGCGATGCTGCGCGAGGAGCTCATCGCCCTCGTCGGCCCCACGATGGACCGCACCCTGCACACCGACGGCGCCGAGCCCGGCACGCCCGGCGTCGTGCTCGTCGTCGGCGTCAACGGCACCGGCAAGACGACGACGGTCGGCAAGCTCGCCCGCGTGCTGGTCGCCGAGGACAAGACGGTCGTCCTGGGCGCCGCCGACACCTTCCGCGCCGCGGCGGCCGACCAGCTCCAGACCTGGGGCTCGCGCGTCGGCGTGCACACCGTGCGCGCGGACCGCGACGGCGCCGACCCCGCCGCCGTCGCCTTCGACGCCGTCAAGCACGGCAAAGCCGAGGCCGCCGACGTCGTGCTCGTGGACACCGCCGGCCGCCTGCAGAACAAGGCCGGCCTGATGGACGAGCTCGGCAAGATCACGCGCGTCATCACGCGCGAGGCCGCGCTGACCGAGGTGCTGCTGGTGCTCGACGCGACCACCGGGCAGAACGGCATGCAGCAGGCGCGCGTGTTCGGCGAGGTCGCCGGCGTGACCGGCATCGTGCTGACCAAGCTCGACGGCACCGCCAAGGGCGGCATCGTCGTCGCGGTGCAGCGCGCGCTCGGCGTCCCCGTGAAGCTCGTCGGCCTGGGCGAGGGCCCCGACGACCTGGCCCCGTTCGACGCCGAGGAGTTCGTCGACGGCATCCTCGGCTGAGCCGGAGGTGCAGCGAAGGGTGAGGGCCGAGGTACGAGGCGCTCGCCCGTAGCGGAGCCGCAGGCTCGGCCGACAGGGAGTCGGCTGAGCCTGAGGAGCCGGATCCGGGGCGCCGAAACTCAACGTTTACGCCGTCGTGCGACCTGTCACACCGACGAAACGCGCGACCACAACGATCGAAACCCCCTCCCACGAGATTGGTGCCCGGGCCGGCCGCAGGGGCCGGGCGCGTGAGAGAGGCGATCGGGATGGACTTCTCGCTGGACACGGGCAACACTGCCTGGCTGCTCACCTCGGCATCCCTAGTGCTGCTGATGACGCCGGCTCTGGCGTTCTTCTATGGCGGCATGGTGCGGGGCAAGAGCGTTCTGAACATGCTCATGATGAGCTTCTCGGCGATGGGCGTCGTGGGGCTGGTCTGGTCGCTGTGGGGCTACTCGCTGGCGTTCGGCCCGAACGTCGCGGCCGGCTGGTTCGGCAACCCGTTCACCAACTTCGGCCTGACCATCTCGGACAACGCGAGCCCGGTCACGGCGTTCGGCATCCCCGCGCTGGTGTTCGTCGGCTTCCAGGCGACGTTCGCCGTCATCACGGTCGCGCTGATCTCGGGTGCGATCGCCGACCGCGTGAAGATCGGCACCTGGATGGCCTTCGCGGCCGTGTGGGTCACGGTCGTGTACGCCCCGCTGGCGCACTGGGTGTGGGGCGGCGGCATGTTCGGTGCGGACGGCTGGGTGGCCAAGCACCTGTCGATGCCGATCGACTTCGCCGGCGGCACCGTCGTCCACATCGACGCCGGCGCGGCGGGCCTGGCGCTCGCGCTGCTGGTGGGCAAGCGCCACGGCTGGCGCAAGGACCCGATGCGTCCGCACAACCTGCCGTTCGTGATGCTGGGCGCGGGCATGCTGTGGTTCGGCTGGTTCGGCTTCAACGCCGGCTCAGAGCTCGCGGCCGATGGCACGGCCGGGCGCGCCTGGATCAACACGTTCGTCGCGACGTCGGTCGCGATGCTGGCCTGGCTCGCCACCGAGCGCTTCCGTGACGGTCACGCCACCTCCCTGGGCGCGGCCTCGGGTGCGGTGGCCGGCCTCGTCGCCATCACGCCGGCGGCCGGCACCGTCGACACCTACGGTGCGATCGGTGTGGGCGCCGCGGCGGGCATCCTCTGCGCGCTGGCGGTGGGGCTGAAGTACCGGTTCGGGTTCGACGACTCGCTCGACGTGGTGGGTGTGCACCTGGTCGGTGGTCTGGTGGGCACCGTGATGATCGGTCTGCTGGCCACGAACGGCAACCATGGCTCGTTCTACTTCCCCGGTTCGCAGGACGGCCTCCTCTACGGGGGCGGGTTCACGCAGCTGGCGACGCAGGTCGTGGTGGCGCTGGCCGCGATGGTCTGGAGCTTCGGGCTCACGTACGTGATCGGGTGGGTGTTCAAGCGGACGATGGGCTGGCGGATCCCGCAGGAGGCCGAGATCGGCGGCATCGACCTGCACGAGCACGGCGAGACGGCGTATGAGACCGTCACGCAGGGAAGCGTCCTGACTGGTCAGAAGGAGATCCGCGCATGAGCAAGCTGGTGACTGGCATCATCCAGCCGCACCGTCTCGACGATGTGAAGTCGGCCCTGGAGGCCGCAGGGGTCCGGGGCATGACGGTCTCGGAGGCGTCCGGCTACGGCCGCCAGAAGGGTCACACCGAGGTGTACCGGGGGGCCGAGTACACCGTGGACCTGGTCCCGAAGGTTCGCGTCGAGGTGCTCGTCGCCGACGAGGACGCCGCGGCGATCGTGGACGTCGTCGTGGATGCGGCCCAGACCGGCAAGATCGGCGACGGCAAGGTGTGGGTCGTGCCCGTCGACGACGTCGCCCGCGTCCGGACGGGCGAGCGCGGAGAGTCCGCGCTCTGACCAGCGTGAGGCGCCCGGCCCGGGCAGTCCGGGGCGGGCGCCTCACATCGAACCGACAGGTTCGGGAAACGCAACATTTACCGCCCAGGTGCCTCCGGTCACACGGCGGTAACACCGCCGCGCCTCGATGGAAACCTCCGACGGCGAGATTTCTCCCGGGCCGGCCGCTGGGGTCGGACGTGTGAGAGAGGCGACCAGGATGAGGTTCTCGCTGGACGCGGGGAACACTGCCTGGCTGCTCACCTCGGCATCCCTCGTGCTGCTGATGACGCCGGCTCTGGCGTTCTTCTATGGCGGCATGGTGCGGGGCAAGAGCGTTCTGAACATGCTCATGATGAGCTTCTCGGCGATGGGCGTCGTGGGGCTGGTCTGGTCGCTGTGGGGCTACTCGCTGGCGTTCGGCCCGAACGTCGCGGCCGGCTGGTTCGGCAACCCGTTCACCAACTTCGGCCTGACGGTGTCGGACGCGTCCAGCCCGGCGGCATCAGCGGGAGTCCCGGCGCTCGTGTTCGTCGCTTTCGAGGCGACGTTCGCCGTCATCACGGTCGCGCTGATCTCGGGTGCGATCGCCGACCGCGTGAAGATCGGCACCTGGATGGCCTTCGCGGCCGTGTGGGTCACGGTCGTGTACGCCCCGCTGGCGCACTGG
This sequence comes from Xylanimonas sp. McL0601, assembly GCF_049852175.1. Lineage (GTDB taxonomy): Bacteria > Actinomycetota > Actinomycetes > Actinomycetales > Cellulomonadaceae > Xylanimonas. The sequence goes on along the minus strand of NZ_CP187527.1, from coordinate 2,943,269 downwards.
GTGTGGGGCGGCGGCATGTTCGGTGCGGACGGCTGGGTGGCCAAGCACCTGTCGATGCCGATCGACTTCGCCGGCGGCACCGTCGTCGAGATCAACGCCGGCGCGGCGGGCCTGGCGCTCGCGCTGCTGGTGGGCGAGCGCCACGGCTGGCGCAAGGACCCGATGCGTCCGCACAACCTGCCGTTCGTGATGCTGGGCGCGGGCATGCTGTGGTTCGGCTGGTTCGGCTTCAACGCCGGCTCCGGGCTGGCGGCCGATGGCACGGCCGGGCGCGCCTGGGTCAACACCTTCCTCGCCGCGTGCGTCGGGATGCTGGCCTGGCTCGGTATCGAGCGGTTCCGTGACGGTCACGCCACGTCGCTGGGTGCCGCGTCCGGCACCGTCGCCGCGCTGGTCGCGATCACGCCTGCGGCGGGGACGGTGGACACGTACGGCGCGCTGGCGATCGGCACGGTGGCAGGGGCCGTGTGCGCGCTGGCGGTGGGGCTGAAGTACCGGTTCGGGTTCGACGACTCGCTCGACGTCGTGGGCGTCCACCTCGTGGGCGGCCTCGTCGGCACCGTGATGATCGGTCTCTTCGCCACGAACGGCAACCACGACTCGTACTACCCGGCGGGGTCGCAGGACGGCCTGCTCTACGGGGGCGGGTTCACGCAGCTCGCGACGCAGGTCGTGATCGCGCTGGCCGCCGTGGTCTGGAGCTTCGGGCTCACGTACGTGATCGGGTGGGTGTTCAAGCGGACGATGGGCTGGCGGATCCCGCAGCAGGGCGAGATCGGCGGCATCGACCGGCACGAGCACGGCGAGACGGCGTATGAGACCGTCACGCAGGGAAGCGTCCGCACCGGGCACAGCGTCCACATCGGTCATAGCGTCCACATCGGTCACAGGGAGATCCGCGTATGAGCAAGCTGGTGACTGGCATCATCCAGCCGCACCGTCTCGACGGCGTGAAGTCGGCGCTGGAGGCCGCCGGTGTCCGGGGCATGACGGTCTCGGAGGCGTCCGGCTACGGCCGCCAGAAGGGTCACACCGAGGTGTACCGGGGGGCCGAGTACACGGTCGACCTCATGCCCAAGGTGCGCGTCGAGGTGCTCGTCGCCGACGAGGACGCGGCGGCGATCGTGGACGTCGTCGTGGATGCGGCCCGCACCGGCAAGATCGGCGACGGCAAGGTGTGGGTCGTGCCCGTCGACGACGTGGTCCGCGTCCGGACCGGCGAGCACGGAGACTCCGCACTCTGACCACCAGCCTGCGTGCCGAGCTGCTCGGCCTCGCCACCAGCCTCACCGGCCCCGGTCGGTCCGGTGTCGCGCGGCGGTCCGCACTCGTCCAGGCCGTCACCCAGCGGCTCGGCACGCTCTACGCCGAGGCCACCGCCGACGTCGACCCGTCGGGGCTGGCGCTCGCCGCCGTCGGGAGCCTGGCCCGTGGCGACCTCGGCCCCATGTCCGACGTCGACCTCGTCCTCGTCCACGACGGGCGCACCCACCCGGCCGCGGAGCTCGCCCGGGTCGCAGAGCGGCTCTGGTACCCGCTGTGGGACTCCGGCGTCGACCTCGACCACGCGGTGCGCTCGCTCCGCCAGACGCGGCAGGTGGCGTCGTCGGACCTGGCGGCGGCGGCGAGCTGGCTCGACGTGCGGCCGATGGCCGGCGACGCCGTCGTGGTGCACCGCGCGGCGTCGGCGATCCTCACCGACTGGCGGGCCGCCTCGCGGCGGCGGCTGCCCGAGCTGCTCGCCTCCGTCAAGGAGCGGGCGCAGCGCTCCGGGGAGCTGGCCTACCTCGTCGAGCCCGACCTCAAGGAGTCGCGCGGCGGCATCCGGGACGCCGTCCTGCTGGCGGCGCTCGCGGCGACCTGGCTCACCGACCGGCCGCACGGCGCCGTCGACCGCGCGTACGCCCACCTGCTCGACGTACGGGACACGCTGCAGGTGGTCACCAAGCGGCGGACGACGCGCCTGCTGCTCGCTGACCTGGACGAGGTCGCCGCCTCGAGCGGCTTCGACGACCCCGACGAGCTGCTCGCGTCGCTCGCCGAGGCGGGGCGCGAGATCGCGTACGCGCTCGACTCCACCGTGCGGCGCGCCCGCCAGGCGCTGCAGCCGCCCGCGGCCCCCCGGACGCTCATGGTCCGCGGGCGCCGCACGCCGCCGCGGCTGCGCTCGGTCGGGGACGGGCTCGTGGAGCACGACGGCGAGCTGGTGCTGGCGATCGACGCCCACCCCGCGTCGGACCCGTTGCTGCCGCTGCGCGCGGCGGCGACCGCGGCCCGGACGGGCCTCGTGCTCTCGCCCGTGACGGTGGGGTCGCTCTCGCAGGGGGCGCCGCTGCCCGAGCCGTGGCCGCGCGCTGCCCGGCAGACGTTCCTGCAGCTCCTGGGCTCCGGACCCGCGCAGGTGCCGGTCTGGGAGGCGCTCGACCGGGCCGGCGTCGTCACCCGGTGGATCCCCGAGTGGGCCGGGGTGCGCAACCGCCCGCAGCGGTCGCCGATCCACCGCCACACCGTCGACCGGCACCTCGTCGAGACGGCGGCGCGCGCGGCAGGGGTGCGGCGCGCGCTCGCGGACCCCGGTGCCGTGCGCTCCGACGTGCTGCTGCTCGCCGCGATCTTCCACGACATCGGCAAGCGCCGGGGCGCGCTCAGCCCCGACCACTCCGTGGAGGGCGCGCGCCTGGTGCCCGGCATCCTGGCTCGCATGGGGTTCGACGCCGCGGTCGCGGACGACGTCGCGCGGCTGGTGCGCCACCACCTGGTGCTCGCGGACCTGGCGACGCAGCAGGACCCCGACGACCCGTCGACGGTCGCGCGCCTGCTGGCCGCCGTCGACCACCGCGCGGACCTGCTGGAGGAGCTGCGCGCGCTCACCCAGGCCGACTCCTCGAGCCTCGGAGCGAAGAACGGCTGGACACCGTGGCGGGCGCGCCTGGTCGACGACCTCATGGCGCGCGCACGCGCCCGGTAGTCTGGGTCACCGTCCCACCCGCACGACCACGAGGACCTGACTGGTGTTCAACTCCCTGTCGGACCGGCTCACCGCGACCTTCAAGAACCTCCGCGGCCGGGGGCGCCTGTCCGAGGCCGACATCGACGCCACTGTGCGTGAGATCCGCCGAGCCCTGCTCGACGCCGACGTCGCGGTCCCGGTGGTGCGCGAGTTCACCGCCGCCATCCGCGAGCGCGCCCTGGGCGCCGAGGTCACGGGCGCGCTGAACCCGGCGCAGCAGGTCGTCAAGATCGTCAACGAGGAGCTCGTCGAGATCCTCGGCGGGCAGACCCGCACGCTGCAGCTGGCCAAGGTGCCGCCGACGGTCATCATGCTCGCGGGTCTGCAGGGTGCCGGCAAGACGACGCTCGCGGGCAAGCTCGCGTACGCGCTCAAGGCGCAGGGGCACACGCCGATCCTCGTCGCCGCGGACCTCCAGCGTCCCAACGCGGTGACGCAGCTGTCGGTCGTCGCCGAGCGCGCGGGCGTGCCCGTGTTCGCGCCGCACCCCGGCAACCAGGGCGCGGAGACCGAGGCCGTCATCGGCGACCCGGTCGGCGTCGCCCGCGACGGCATCGCCTTCGCGCGCGACAAGCAGCACGACGTCGTCATCGTCGACACCGCCGGCCGCCTCGGCGTCGACCAGGTGCTCATGCAGCAGGCTGCCGACATCCGTACGGCGATCGACCCGGACGAGGTCCTGTTCGTCATCGACGCGATGATCGGCCAGGACGCGGTCAACACCGCCACCGCGTTCCTCCAGGGCGTCGACTTCACCGGCGTCGTGCTGTCGAAGCTCGACGGCGACGCCCGCGGTGGTGCGGCGCTGTCGGTCGCCAAGGTGACCGGCCGTCCCATCATGTTCGCGTCCACGGGCGAGAAGCTCACGGACTTCGAGGTGTTCCACCCCGACCGCATGGCCGGGCGCATCCTCGACATGGGCGACGTGCTCACCCTCATCGAGCAGGCCGAGCGCGCCTTCGACGCCGAGCAGGCCGAGAAGATGGCGCAGAAGGTCGCCGAGGGCAAGGACTTCACTCTCGCCGACTTCCTCGTGCAGATGCAGCAGATGAAGAAGCTCGGCTCGATGAAGAAGATGCTCGGCATGCTGCCCGGCATGGGCCAGATGCGCGAGGCGATCGAGAGCTTCGACGAGCGCGAGGTCGACCGCATCGAGGCGATCATCCACTCGATGACGCCGGCCGAGCGCGAGAACCCCAAGATCATCAACGGCTCGCGCCGCGCCCGCATCGCCCGCGGTTCCGGCACGACGACGACGGCGATCAACCAGCTGCTCGAGCGGTTCGAGGGCGCGCAGAAGATGATGCGCCAGATGTCCCGCGGCGGTGGCATGCCGGGCATGCCCCCAATGCCGGGCATGCCGGGAGCCGGCAAGCGCGCGGGCGCCAAGCAGGCGCCGCAGAAGAAGGTCAAGGGCAAGTCGGGTAACCCGGCCAAGCGGGCGCAGCAGGAGCGCGAGGCGCTCCAGAAGGCGCTGGGCGGCGGACCCGCCGCCCCCGCCGCGCCGGCGGGCTCGTCGTTCGGCGTCGGCAAGCCGGCGGCGAAGGAGGAGGTCGACCTGTCGAGCCTCCAGCTCCCGGACGGCTTCGACAAGCTGCTCGGCGGCCGCTGACCTGCGGCGCGGCAGGGACGGGCTATACCCTGCCGCGCATGGCCGTCCCGCACATACCGCTGCACCTGACGGGGCGTGTGCTGCTCGACGACGACCACGAGGCCGGCGAGCTGTTCGTGCGCGACGGCCGGGTGCACCTGACCCGGCACTCACCGCAGGTCGGTGCCGTTCGCCGGATCGAGGGATGGGTGGTCCCGGGCCTCGTCGACGTCCACTGCCACGTCGGGCTCGGCGCGGCCGGCGCCGTCGACCTCGACACCGCGGCTGCCCAGGCGCGCGCCGACCGCGACGCCGGGGTGCTGCTGGTGCGCGACGCGGGCTCGCCGCTCGACACGCGCCCCCTCCAGCACCGCACCGACCTGCCGCGCGTCGTGCGCGCGGGCCGTCACCTCGCCCGGCCCAGGCGCTACCTGCGTGACTTCGCGCTCGAGCTCGACGACGTCGCCGCGCTGCCGGAGGCCGTGCGGACCCAGGCGCGGGCGGGCGACGGGTGGGTCAAGGTCGTGGGGGACTGGATCGACAGGTCGTCCGGCGCCGACGCCGACCTCGCGCCCCTGTGGCCGCGCGACGTGCTCGCCGACGCGGTCGCTGCCGCGCACGCCGAGGCCGCCCGCGTCACCGTTCACAGCTTCGCCACCGAGACCGTGGACGACCTGATCGCGGCCGGCGTCGACGGCATCGAGCACGGCACGGGCGTGACGCCCGACCAGGCCGAGGAGCTGGCCGCGCGTGCCATCCCGGTGACGCCGACGCTGCTGCAGGTCGTGCGGTTCGCGGCGATCGCGGACCAGGCGGCGGACCGGTACCCGGTCTACGCCCGGCGCATGCGGGCGATGCACGCCCGCCGGTACGAGCAGGTGCGCCTGCTGCACGACGCCGGGGTGCCGCTGCTCGTGGGTACCGACGCGGGCGGCACCATCGGCCACGGGCGCATCGCGGAGGAGTGCGCGCTGCTCGTGGAGGCGGGCGTCCCGGCCGCCGATGTCGTCGCCGCCGCGAGCTGGCGGGCCCGGCGGTTCCTCGGGTTCGGCAGCCTGGGCGACGGGGCGAGCGCCGATCTGGTCGTCTACCCCGCGGACCCGCGCGAGGACGTCGGCGTGCTGCGGCATCCGACCGCCGTCGTGCTGCGCGGGCAGGTCGTGGCGGAGACCGCCGCAGAGTGAAAGCGCGCCCAGCCCCGCTTGACGAACGAAGAAGGATCCCAGGGTTCAGTCTTCGGAAGTGGCGGCCAGAGACTGGAGAACCCGTCCGCGAAGCCGCTCGTACTGCTGGCGGTGATACCGAGGGGCATCCGGCGGCCGGATGACGACCTTGCCGCCGACGACTTCCTCATCTGGCCGGAACTGGTCCGACGTGAGGTCCACGTCGGAGCCGTCCGCGAGCCGGTTCCAGTAGTGGTGACCAATCTGAACACCCCCGACGTGGACCTCGGCGAGGATCAAGTCACCGCCGAGGATGTCCTGGACGACCAGAGCGGTCATGCCGCACTGGTCACGAGACGGGTTCTCTGGAGACCACTCGCTACTCATGTCCGGGTAACACGTATCGGCCCCCCAAGCCGCCAGGAAGTGCCTGCGAAGGTCGTCAACCGTGATTTCCATGCCCGGATCGTGGCATCCGCCACTGACAGCCGGGCGACGCCTCGCCTCCGCCCCCGCACGGGTGACGAACCGGCTCGTCGAGGGCCGACTCGGGCCTGCGCCTCGGCCAGCTCGGTCTCGACCAGCCGGGTGCGCCGGGTCACGACCGCACAGGTTGGGCGTGGGCGGCGGCGTCTGGCACAATGTCCGGGTACTCGGCGTGCCCAGGCCCCTCTCTCCTGCGCGACGTCGCGTCAGACCCCGACTCGCCGCTCGGCCCCACGAAACGGTGCGCCAGGGTCGCCCATCCAAGAACCAGGAGTGACCACAACAGTGGCCGTCAAGATTCGCCTCAAGCGCCTCGGCAAGATCCGGGCCCCGTACTACCGCGTCGTCGTCGCGGACTCGCGCACCAAGCGCGATGGCCGCGTCATCGAGGAGATCGGCAAGTACCACCCGACCGAGGAGCCCTCGCTCATCGAGATCACCTCGGAGCGTGCGCAGTACTGGCTCGGCGTCGGCGCTCAGCCGACCGAGCAGGTCCTCGTGCTGCTCAAGGTGACGGGTGACTGGCAGAAGTTCAAGGGTCTCCCGGGTGCCGAGGGCACCCTGCGGACCAAGGCCGGCAAGTCCGACGCCGCCACGGCGATCGAGGCCGTCGCCGCCGAGGCCGAGAAGGTCAAGGCGAAGGCTGCCGAGGCCAAGGCTGCCGCTCCCGCCGCGGAGCCGGCTGAGGCTGAGGCCGAGGCCTGATGCTCGCCGAGGCCCTCGAGCACCTGGTGCGCGGCATCGTGGACAACCCGGACGACGTCCGGGTGGCCGCGAAGCCGCTGCGCCGCGGTGATCTGCTCGAGGTCCGCGTGCACCCGGACGACCTCGGCCGCGTGATCGGCCGAGCCGGGCGCACCGCCAAGGCGCTGCGCACCGTCGTCGGCGCTCTCGCGACCGACGGTCCCGTGCGGGTCGACGTCGTCGACGTCGACCGGCGCTGAGCACACCACGACGACGGGGCCCGATCCGCAAGGATCGGGCCCCGTCGCGTTTGCGCCGCCGTCCCTCTCGAGAGGGTAGGTAGTGGGCGCACGTAGCCTGTTCACACTCGATCTGAGGAGTTCCCCCATGCAGCTTGTCGTCGCCCGCGTCGCACGCGCGCACGGTCTGCGCGGCGAGGTGAGCCTCGACCTGCGCACCGACGATCCCGAGACCCGGCTCGCGGTCGGAGAGCAGCTCGCGACCGAACCCGCATCGGCGGGCCCCCTGACGATCCTCTCGGTGCGTGTGCACCAGAGTCGCTGGCTGGTCCGGTTCGCCGAGGTCGGCGACCGCACCGCCGCGGAGGCGCTGCGCGGCGTCGAGCTCGTCGTCGAGGCAGACGCCTCCGACGAGGAGGACGCCTGGTACCCGCACGAGCTGCGCGGGCTGCGCGTCGAGCTGACCGACGGCACCGTCGTCGGCGAGGTCATGGCGCTCGAGCACCTGCCCGCGCACGACGCGCTCGCGATCCGCGAGACCGGTGGCGAGCGGACCCTCGTGCCGTTCGTCAAGGCGATGGTGCCGGTGGTCGACGTCGCAGGCGGCCGCGTGGTGCTCGACCCGCCGGGCGGCCTGCTGGCGCGGGACGCCGCCAACCTGGTCATCGACTCCGACGACGACGCCTCCGGCCAGGGGGAGGGCTGAGCGTGCGCATCGACGTCGTCACCGTCTTCCCGGACTACCTGGCCGCGCTCGACCTCTCGCTGATCGGCAAGGCGCGCCAGTCGGGTCTGCTCGACCTGCGGGTGCACGACCTGCGCGACTGGACCACCGACCGGCACCGCACCGTCGACGACACCCCGTTCGGCGGGGGAGCGGGCATGGTCATGCGGCCGGACGTGTGGGGCACCGCCCTCGACGAGGTCCTGGGCGACGACGGGCACCTGGTGATCCCGACGCCGTCGGGCGAGGTCTTCACCCAGCGGCACGCGGAGGCGCTGGCCACCGAGTCGCACCTCGTGATCGCGTGCGGGCGCTACGAGGGCATCGACGCCCGCGTGGCCCAGCACTACCGCGCGGCCGGGCGTCGCGTGACGGAGCTGTCCATCGGCGACTACGTGCTCAACGGGGGCGAGGTCGCGGCGCTCGTGATGGTCGAGGCCGTGGGGCGGCTGCTGCCCGGTGTCGTGGGCAACCCCGAGTCGCTGGTCGAGGAGTCGCACGGTGCCGCGGGCCTGCTCGAGTACCCCGTGTACACGAAGCCGCCGGCGTGGGACGGGCTGGAGATCCCGGAGGTGCTCCTGTCCGGGCACCACGCCAAGATCGACCGGTGGCGGCGCGACCGCGCCCTCGAGCGCACGGCGGCGCGGCGGCCCGACATGATCGCCGCGCTCGACGTCGCCCGGCTCGACAAGCACGACAAGGCCCTCCTCGCCGAGCTGGGCTGGACCGTGACCGACGGCACACTTCGGCGCACGGCCAGCCCTGTGGCAGAATAAGTGGGCGGTGCGCCCGCAGCCGGGCTTCCGGCCTCTGCCACAGGGGAGACGGCGAGCGCATCCGAACCACCATCAGCACCGACCCGCGCTCCCGCGTGGGCCTGAGATGCGCCTGACCTGTGGCGGGCGGGGAGAATGATCATGCACAAGCTCGACATCGTCGACGCAGCATCGCTGCGCACCGACATCCCGGACTTCCGCGCCGGCGACACCGTCAAGGTCAACGTCAAGGTCGTCGAGGGCAACCGCTCGCGCGTCCAGGCCTTCCAGGGTGTCTGCATCGGCCGCTCGGGCGGCGGCGTCCGCGAGACGTTCACCGTCCGCAAGATCAGCTTCGGCGTCGGCGTGGAGCGCACGTTTCCGCTGCACGCCCCGACGATCGACTCGCTCGAGCTCGTGACCCGCGGTGACGTCCGTCGCGCCAAGCTCTACTACCTGCGCTCGCTGCGCGGCAAGAAGGCGAAGATCAAGGAGAAGCGTTACACGCCGGCCAAGTGAGCCGACGGCCTCCGGCCTCACGTCCGACGGGCGGTCCCTCCTCGGAGGGACCGCCCGTCGGCGTCTCCGGCACGGCCCGCGGTTTCCGCGCGCGCCCCGGGAGGTGCGCGGGCGCCGGGATGGAAGAGTGGGATCCGTGACAGAATCCGTCCCCGTGACCGAGCAGCCCCCCGAGCCCCCACAGACGCCGACCCCGGCCGAGCCGGCGACGGTGAACAGGTCCGCTCGGCACAAGCCCCGGAACGCCGGGCTGGGCCTGATGCGCGAGACCGCGATCATCGTGGTCAGCGCGCTCGTGCTGTCCTGGCTCATCAAGTCGCTCCTGGTGCAGGCGTTCTTCATCCCGAGCGAGTCGATGCAGGACACGCTCGAGGTGGGCGACCGGGTCATGGTGTCGCGTCTCGTGCCGCGCGTGCTGGACATCCACCGGGGCGACGTCGTCGTCTTCAGGGACCCGGGCGGCTGGCTCCCGCCCTATGTGGCGCCGGACTACGGCCCCATCGGCAACGCCGTCGCCCGCGGGCTGACGGTCGTGGGCCTGCTGCCGCAGGACACGGGGGAGCACCTCATCAAGCGCGTCATCGGCGTGCCGGGTGACCACGTGACCTGCTGCAACGCCGACGGCAAGGTCGAGGTCAACGGCACCGCGATCACCGAGACCCCGTACATCAAGCCCGGCTCGATCCCGAGCCAGGACCCGTTCGACACGGTCGTGCCCGACGGGATGCTGTTCGTCATGGGCGACAACCGCCAGGACTCGTCGGACTCGCGGTACAACACGGGCAAGCCCGGAGGCGGGTTCGTGCCGATCGACAACGTCGTCGGCACCGCGTTCGCCACCGTGTGGCCGTTCGACCACGCGACGCTGCACCGCAACCCCGGCTCGGTGTTCGAGCAGGTGCCGGAGCCATGACGTCCGAGCCGCTGACCCTCGGCGCGCCGCGCGTGCAGCGGCGGCCGACCCCGCCGCGCCGCACCGCGCCGACCGGCCGGAAGACGCCGACGCTGCGCACCGAGCGGGCGCTCGTCGCGAACGGCGCGCGGCTGGTCGCCGGCATGGACGAGGTCGGACGCGGCGCGCTGGCCGGCCCGGTGAGCGTGGGAGTGGTCGTCGTCGACGCCGCCACGCGGACGGCGCCCAAGGGCGTGGCCGACTCCAAGCTCCTGACTCCCGCGGCGCGCGAGGCGCTCGTGCCGCACCTGCAGCGGTGGCCGGTCGCCTGGGCCGTGGGGCACGCCGGGCCCGCCGAGATCGACGCGCACGGCATCATCGCCGCGCTGCGGCTCGCCGGGCGGCGCGCCCTCGCGCAGGTGCGGCGAGTGTGCGGCGACGTCGACGTGGTGCTGCTGGACGGGTCGCACGACTGGCTGACGCGCACGCAGGTGGACCTGTTCGAGGCCGCCGAGCTCGACGTCGCCGGCGCGCCCGACGCCGACCCCGCCGTGCGCACGATGGTCAAGGCCGACCTGCAGTGCGCCTCGGTCGCGGCAGCCAGCGTCCTGGCCAAGGTGGAGCGCGACCTGCTGCTGACGCGGCTGGCGCGGCAGTACCCGGTGTACTCGTGGGAGCAGAACAAGGGCTACTCGGCGCCGGCCCACCTCGACGCGCTGCGCCGTCACGGCACGACGCCGCAGCACCGCCGGTCGTGGAACCTGCGGGCGATCGCCGAGGGCGCGCCGGTCGAGGTCGTGGAGGACCTCGGCGAGGAGGTCGTCGAGGGCCTCGACGTGCGCCTGGACGCACCCGCCCGGACAGACCTGGGAGGATGACCCCGTGAGCGCCGAAGACCTCGAGAACTACGAGACGGAGATGGAGCTCGCCCTCTACCGCGAGTACCGCGACGTGGTGGGCCTGTTCTCGTACGTGGTGGAGACCGAGCGCCGGTTCTACCTCGCCAACCAGGTGGACCTGCAGGTACGGTCCGCGGCCGGCGAGGTGTACTTCGAGCTGAGGCTCGGTGACGCGTGGGTCTGGGACGTCTACCGCTCCGCGCGTTTCGTGAAGTCGGTGCGGGTCGTGACGTTCAAGGACGTCAACGTCGAGGAGCTGGCCAAGGCCGACCTGGCCCTCTGACCGCGACTTTCTCGCGAGCTTCCCGGTCGCTTCGCGGAGTTCCGCGGGTTCGAGTGTGCGCGCGCTTGTGGACGAGCCACCGTCACGCACAGGCCGCCGGCCCCAGGGCTCCATGGCCCTTCGCTCCCCGCCACGCTTCCCCGCGGAGGTGGTCGCGATGGCGGCGAAGGACGACGTGGGGCGGCGCGGCGAGCAGCTCGCCGCGGAGCTCCTGACGCAGGAGGGGTACGCGCTGCTGGCGCGCAACTGGCGCGGGCAGGACGGCGAGCTCGACCTGGTGGCCCTCGACGGCGCCACGCTGGTCGCGGTCGAGGTCAAGACCCGCAGCGGCACCCTGTTCGGGCACCCGGCGGAAGCGGTGACGCCCCGCAAGATCGCGCGGCTGCGCCGGCTGACGGGGCAGTGGCTCACCGAGCACGGCCGCGACGTGCGGCCGGGGTTCCGTGAGGTGCGGATCGACGTCGTCGCGGTGACGCTCTCCGCCACCGGTCCGTGGCGCGTCGAGCTGCTGCGCGGGGTCAGCTGATGTCGCTCGGTACGACGGCGGCCATCGCGCTCGTCGGGCTGACGGGGCACGTGGTCGAGGTCCAGGCGCAGCTCGCGTACTCGGTGCCCGGCTTCACGTTGGTGGGGCTGCCGGACACGGCGCTCAGCGAGTCGCGTGACCGCGTGCGCGCGGCCGTGCTCTCGAGCAAGGTCGGCTGGCCGAACCGCAAGATCACCGTCAACCTGTCGCCCGCGTCGCTACCGAAGCATGGGTCCGGGTTCGACCTCGCCGTGGCGGTCGCCGTGCTCGCGGGGGCGGGCGAGCTTCCGGCCGCAGGCCTCGAGCGCGTCGTGCACGTCGGCGAGCTCGGGCTCGACGGACGGCTGCAGCCGGTGCGGGGCGTCCTGCCGATGGTTGCCGCTGCCATGGCGGCGGGGTACCGCGACGTCGTCGTTCCGACGGCGGACGTCGCCGAGGCGTCGCTCGTGCCGGGCGCGCGCGTGCGCGGCGCGACCACTCTCGCGGACGTCGTCGCGTTGCACGGCGGACAGCCGCGCGCACTGCCCGACGTCGACCCGGTCCGGCCGGCACGCGTGGCCGGCGTCCGGCGCACCCCCGGGGACCTGGCCGACGTCCTCGGGCAGGACCTGCCGCGCCTGGCGCTCGAGATCGCCGCCGCCGGCGGGCACCACCTGCTGTTCACGGGGCCGCCCGGAGCGGGGAAGACGATGCTCGCGTCGCGGCTGCCCGGCATCCTGCCCGACCTCACCGAGCCAGAGGCCGTCGAGGTGACGGCCGTGCACTCGGTCGCGGGGACGTTCGACCCCGGTGGGGGGCTACTCGCGCGGCCGCCAAACAGTTACTATACACGCATGATCCGCCAAGTGCCTCTACGCGGCAAGCGTGTTGTCCTCATGTACCGCCTGAGTGTCGCCGACGATGCCAGCACGGCGATTGAGCGGCAGACGGCAGACCTGGACCAAGTAGTCACGGCCGAGGGCTGGGAGGTCGTGGAGGCCATCAGCGACGATGGCGTCAGCGGCGTCAAGAACAAGGCCAGCATCGAGCGGGCGCTGGGGATGCTCCGCAACGACGAGGCAGACATCATCGCCGTCTGGAAGCTCGACCGCTTCACGCGAGCTGGGATCACGGTCCTGGGCAAGCTCATCGAGGTGCTGGACGAAAACCCAGGAACCCTGTTCGTCGCCAAACAGGACGGGCTCCGGTCGGACCAAAGTACCTGGCGTCTCATCGCTGGTGTGCTCGCAGAGGTCGCCCGCACCGAGCGCGAGAACATCGCCATGCGTACGACATCGAGCATCGCCGCCCTGCGGAAGATGGGCCGGTTTGCGGGAGGCAGGGTGCCCTACGGCTACGCATCGACCCCCAACCCCGATGGCCCCGGGTTCATCCTCACGGTGGACGAGCAGGAGCGCGAGGTCGTCGAGTTCATGGCCCGCTGCGTCCTGGGTGGTAAGGGCACGTTCAAGACCGCCCAGGCGCTCAACCAGACGGACTGGAAGCCCCGCATCGCGGGACACTGGTCGCCTAACTTCGTCACCCAGGTCCTCACGGGCCAAGCGATCTTGGGCCGGGTGATCCACCATGGCGAGCCGGTATGCGACGACGACGGCGTACCCCTGGCCGTCTGGGAGCCTATCGTCGAGCTGCCCGTCTGGCGTGAGCTGCAAGGCCGTCTGGTGTCCACGGGAGTACCCCGGCGCAAGGCGAGCAGGCTGCTATCCGGCGGGCTTGTCCGATGCGGCTCATGCGGCGGCAACATGAACGTCAACGCATCGGGCAGGAACCGGAAGCGCAACGGGGAGTTGCGCCAGTCGGCTACGTATCGCTGCGGCGCCAAGAGCCGTGGGCAGACCAACTGCGAGGGAATGTCGATTTCCGCCGTGAACCTGGAGGAGTACGTCACCGAGCTGTTCCTGGCGTCCGAGGGAGACCTCAACATGTGGGCCGAGGTCAAGGGCGAGGACGTGCAAGCTCGCGCGTTGCTGCACGAGGTTGTGGAGGCGCTGGGCAGGACGAAGGACGAGCTGGCTGACGCGATCGACGAGGACGACGACGAGGGGATCGCCGCCATCAGAGGGCAGCGCCAGCGGCTACGCGCCCGCGAGGCAGAGCTGCGCGAACGACTCGCCAAGCCCGTGGTGCGCTGGGTCGAGATGAGCGAGTCCGTCCGAGGTCGCTGGCTTCTCTCGGATGCGGACCAGCGCCGTGCAATGCTCACGGACGCTCTAGAGCCAATCGTGATCGTCAAGGGCGCCAACCGGCTTACCCCCATCGCAGACCGAGCCACAGTGAAGGTCAGGGATGACTGGAAGCGCCTGACTCGCTACGACGAGAGCCTGTAGTCGATGAGTGCGACGAGCGACGCCGACCGCGAGGCCTGGCTCAGGTTCGACGACGCCGACGACGTGACGGCTGAGGAGTGGGTCGTGCTCGCACGAGTCAGAGCGGCCTACCTCGCCGCCACAGAGCGTCGGGCCAAGGACGGCCCTCTGACGGGCGAGTAGGCGACGAGACGAGCAAGGGAGCTAGCGAGAGGCTGAGGAGCCCGGAGAGGGCCGTTCTGCGTCATCCCGGGATAGTCGCCAGGCGCAGCATCCCGCACGATCACCACTTGTCGGTCAAGCGCGCCAGTCGAACACCAGGTGTACTGTTGCATCACGAGCGGGACAGAATACACCTGCTTGTCAAGTCCACGGGTACACCAGCACGAGCCGAGAGGGGGTCATCCCCATGACCGGCCCCGACACGGGGCAGGCCGCGTAACCACGGCGGCGAACAGCCGTGGTGAATGAGTGCAAGTTGAGTCACCACACCACGGCGGGCGAACTGCCCGCTCTCCTCAAGCCGTCCGACCTCGCAAGCGTCACGGGGCACGCCGTGGCGACGCTCCGCAACTGGCGGAGTCTGGGCACCGGCCCGTCGTTCATCAAGGCGGGCGGCAAGGTGCTCTACCCCCGCGCTGACGTGCTCCGCTGGCTCGCTGGCGCTGCCGCGTGAGCGCCCCGAAGTTCTCCAGGAACGATCCTGACGGCTGCTCCAGCTCGCACGTCCAGAACCACACCGAACCGGCGTCGTCGCTGACGTTGCTTCCCGACGAAGCGCCCCGCTCACCCCCGGTAACGGCACCTCACGTCTGCGAGCTTCACACCCAGCTTGGCAGGGACACGCACACGCTCGCCGCGTGCAAGAGGTGCGGGCGCTCGCTGCTCTCGATCCTCACCAGTACGGGCAAGGCCCGGTGCCGCTGCGGCGACTGGATCGAGGGGGTCCGATGAGCGATCTTCCGGTGCCGGAGCGTTACGCCCGGATGGTCAACAGCGAGTTTGGCGCGCTGCTCGTGCTCAAGGTCGAACGGAGCCACGGGAAGGTTGGGAACGACGCCCGACGCCACTGGCTCGCGTTCTGCGAGTGCTCCTGTGGGCACCGGGCATGGGTCATCACCAAGTACGTCCTCAACGGCCAGACAAGCCGGTGCTTCCGGTGTCACTCCATCTTCCGCGAGAAGTACGCGACCGAGCCGCAGCACGAGCGTTACAACCTGGTCGAGGGCGAGTGGACGGTGGTCGAGTGAACGCCATTGATCGAGCCATGGCGGGAACGTTCGACTACGGGGCAGCGTGGGCACACGTTGCGGCCGCGACGTTCGACGCGGACCCCGACGCTTTCACGATCACTGACGGGCGTAGCGACACCGAAGGCGAGGGCAACGGCGAGTGACGAGCCGACGAAAGCGCAAGGCACCGAACCGCACGGCCACCAGGAAGCCCGTCCTTACGGAGAGCGAGCTTGAGCAGATCACGGGTTACCAAGCGTTCGTCGGAATGCGGCTTGCATTCATCATGGTGGACCAGTGGTTCGACGAGGGAGCGGTTGGCCGCGACCACGTCAGGCACTGGATCGAGGGAACCGACAATCTGCTAGACGAGAACCGCAGCGAGTACCGGCGTATGTACGAGAAGGCAACAGGGGTCCCCTTTGGGTAATGGCACTGGGGCACCGTTTCAGGCGGTATGGCGTGACGCGGTTATCGCATCCGAGCTGTCAGCGGCGGCAAAGGTCGTTGCCGTGGCGATCGGGCAGTTCTCGAACCTCGACGGTACGAACGTGTGGCCGAGCCTAGAGGCTGTCGCCGCCCGCTGTAACCAGAGCGTGCGGAACGTCGAGCGGCACCGTCCAGCCATCGTCAAGGCTGGCTACCTGAGCGAGCTTGCCCCGGCGATCCGTGGCGTTCGCGGTACGGAGTACCGGCTGACGATCCCCGCGAAGACCGACAAGAGTGGCGGGTCTCCGGTCGAGGCGAAGACCGACAGCTCTGGTGCGAAGACCGACAACTCTGGTAGCCGACGACCGACAGGACTGGCGGACAACCAGTTCAGTACCAATACAGGTAACCAGTCCACTACTGACCGCGGCGGCAAGGTGCTGGAGGCAGCAGGGATCAAGCTCGTTGACCTGCCCAGCTCCAGCGAGGCTAGCGAGGCTGACCCCCTGACAGAACCGCCGCCGCCTGTCGCACCTTCCGGTGCTCCGGCGTTCGCAGCAACCAGCTCCAGCGGCTCCCACACTCTCGCCGCCGCTGCACTCCCTCCGTTCGCACCTTCCGGTGCTCCGTCGCCGGAGGGGAAAGCAACTACCTACGCCGCTGCCATTGCTGCACAAGTACCGATCCACAAGCTGACGCATGAGAACCCTTACGCCGTCGAACGATCAAAGAAGGGATACCAGCGCTCAATGCAAGACGAAATCGACACGCTCCGAGACGACCCCCGGTTTCAGCACATCATCGAAATGGTGGAGTCGGGAGAAATCCGCGACTGGCAGGAAGCTCCTCCCCAACTACAGGGATGGGCCGCCCGACGCATCAAGAGCCGCGAGTGACGGAATCCGATAGCGGACAGCTCGGGCAAGTCGAGAACAACCACAACAACCAAGGAGACAAGTTGGCTCACTCCAAGCAGGACAAGTACACCCTTCACGCCGCCGCTGCCGAGGAGGCTCGCGCGACGGCTCTCGTGGAGGTGAACGCTCTGGTCGAGGCCCGGGACAACCTCGACGACATCAAGGCCAGTGCTCGCGCTGGCGAGAGCGTCACGGCCCTGGACCTGGCGACGGCGCACGCTGGCGTCGAGCTGGCGGAACTGCGAGTCCTGGGCGCCGACGCTCGCGCTCGCAGGGCTCACGAGAACCCGCCGTTCGACCCGGTGATCGCTCAGACCGTGGCGGACATCCTGGGCAAGGCCTGGGGCATCCCCTCGCACGTCGTCGAGAAGGTCCCCACGAAGCCCGAAGTGCCCGCGCTGTACATCGTCCAGGAGAAGGCCGCGAAGAACGACGGCGGAGCGCTCAGCGCCACTGTAGACATGACGTACTCTCGCGCGCCGCTGTACCGCGGGCTGACCGGGCAGGACTTCCGTAACGCGCTGGAGCCCTATGGCTCGATCCTCGGCGGCGATGTTCAGACGTTCGACAACCGGACGCGCGTGACGTTCACGGGTGAGCCCGTCATCCCGTTCTCGGGCATCGATCCGCAGGACAAGGCCACGCTCCAGCGGGTCGCACGTCTCGTCGCGAGCCGGTACGTCGGCGGCCTCGACCGTGGCGCCAACACCATCGCGACTACCACCGAGGGCGACGTTCGCACGCTCGAAGTGCGGGCTACCGTTGCGACCAACGAGGCCGACGCGAACCGCGCCAAGGGTCTTGTTGGGGTGACCACGCCGCTGGGCCGAATCGTCAAGGCAGAGCAGGTCGCCTCAGACTCGCACGTCACCGTGGCCTACGGCGGTGCAAGCTACCGCCAGGGCGGCTCCGTGACCGTGGAGCTGACTATCGAGTCCACCTCCACGCCGCACCTCCACGCGACGGCACCGGAGGCGTACGAGCCCGTGGTGCACGTGGTCAACGGCTGCGTCGAGGTGGCTGCCTGATGTCTCGCCAGAGCCGTCCCAAGGTGAAGCTCCGCTCGACGAACGAGGGCAAGAGCGAGGCCTTCCGTCGTTACGCGCTGAGCGTCGATCTCTCGGGCAACGGAGTGCAGACCGCCGTGCCTGAGGTTCAGGGCAAGCCGTGGTGGGCAACCGTCGAGGGTCGAGCAGCATACGAGGCTGAGCGGCAGGGCACCGTGCAGGGCGACACTCGCGGCCCCCTGACGGGCGACGACAGCGCCGGTGTCCTCCAGGGCCAGACACCTCGCGACAGCGCGTCAGACAGGCGCCTTTGCCTGTCGTGCGGTGCAGACCTCGACGCCGTGGACGCGCTGTCCGTCAACCCGAACGGTGAGCGCGTGACGTGCTCGAACAGGTGCCGTCAGAAGCTCTACAGGCGGCGTCGGGCCTAGAACGGGCGCGTGTCGCGAAACGTTCGCTCCAGCCGCTCCAGCCGCTTGTCGAGCGGCTGGAGCGCGTAGCGCACCCGGCAGTCGCTCTCCACTTGGCCGCAGGTGCAACGACCTGAGTGCTCGCGGCTCGGATGATGGAGCTGGTAGACCGTCAAGAGCGCTCTCTCCGCGGCGTCACGTCGTCGCTGTGCTTCCCAGATTTCCTGGCGTGCCCGCTGCACCTCCTGGGTCTCCCAGCGTGTCCGGACGGTGTCTGAAGCGTCGGCGATGCCGGTCTGAATCAGGTCGTCGAGTTGCTTCTGGAGGTCAGCGGCCTTCTCGCGCATGGCACGAGCGGTGCGCGCGTCGCCCTGGACCTTCCGAATCTCATGGAGCCACATCTCGCGGTGCCGACGCTCACGTTCCAGCGGAGGCATCCGCCCGGACTTGTGCCCGGCACACTCCCGGCACATGACATCTTCACGGCTGTTCGTGAATCGAGCCTGATACCGGAGTCCGCAGCAAGAACACTGAGCGGTCACCTGCTGGTGCAGCGGATGTGAATGGGGCATCGAACCTCCAGGGTCTCGCGTCCAAGTCTGATGTGCACCACCGACAAGTTCCACGAGCGACGCGCAGGTACAGGCAACACAGAGCGGGGCCGTTACACCTCCCACGGGGCCGGTAGCGGGCCTCTATCGCTTTACGCCGGAGCGTTACAACGGACTTTGAAACCGTGGCAACTTCTTAGCTGCTATGACGTCCCGGTGGGTAGCGAACGCCCAGCGGGGTCAACCCCCAGGTGTCAGGTGCAAGTGCACCTAACGCCCGCGCTTGTTGAGAGATTGCACAATCAATGTCACCTTCGAAGTCACGTTGCGACAGCGGAAAGCAGAGTAGTGTCGTGCACATGTCCGAGCAGTTGAGCAGGTCGATGACCTACGAGGAGCAGCTCGCCTACGCGCGGGCTCGACTCGCGGCGAACCCGCCCCCGCCGCTGACCCAGGAGACGATCGACCATCTTCGGATGCTTGGTGTGATGTCGAAGCGCGAGAAGGCGATGGAGGCTTTGGCGCACATGCGTGCGGAGCCGCAAGAAGCGCAGGAGGGGGCTCGTGACCATCGACGAGGCGCTCGCGAAGACGCTCAAGAGGTTCGAGGCGAATCCGCCGCCGCCACCCACGTCGGAGCAACTGCGCATCGTCCGGTCAGTCTTCGGCAGGCTCAGCTCAAGCTCGACTCCTGAACACGACAAGCGACGAGAACAGGGGCCGAGCGAGACCTAGGCGCACGTCGAGCTCAGGCTGCCGATCGTGGCTTGCGCGCGAGGCCTGGTTGCGGTTCGACGCCGGGGACGAGGAGTCGCTCGTGGTTGCGACCGTCTGTGCCGCCTACACCCAGCGACGGCGGAGACAGAGCGAGAGCGACGGGGTCTCGCTGACCTCGACTGCCACCGTGCCAGCGCTGAGTGCGCTCAGGCCAGCGTGCACTGACCCGGGAGAGCCGTCCAGGCATGCAGCGAGCCCCGGCGCCCCACGAGGAGGCGCCGGGGCTCGCGGCTTGTAGTTGAGGATCAGAACGGGATGCCCTCGTCGGCCCAGACAGCGATGTCCGCCGACAGCGACTTGAGGTGCTGCGCGCGGGACGAGGGGGCCTTCGAGCTCTCGTCGTCGAAGTACCCCGTGTCGAACCAACCGGCCTCGATCGGGAAGCCCATGTGGCCGTTGAGGCTCGCGAAGAGGTCGCGTGCCTTGCGGTCGCCCTTCTCGGTCACACGCGGCTTGGAGTCGTCGCTGATGTCAACGGCAAGCGTGTGGTAGGCGCCAGCGAGCACACGAAGGATGGTCACGGAGCCGAGCAGACTCTTCGCGCGAAGCTCGACGGGTCCAGTCTCCTCGGCAAGCTCCTTCATCTCGTCGAAGCTGTCGGTCAGAGCCTTGAAGAACAGCTCCACCATGTCGGCGATCGCGCCATCCTTCATGCGGTCCTCACGGCCGACGGTCATGCGCCCGCCGATGCCAACAGCGACGTGATGAACGATGTCCACGAGGTTGCTCGCCGAGATGAAGTTCTCGTTCTTGCCGGTTACGCGGTCCTTCTCAAAGTCCACACGGCCATCGAGAAGCTCGATGGACTCGGCCACGTCCATCGCAACCCGGTTCAGCTTGTTCCGGCGGTCGAACGAGGTGGTGATGGACTTCGTGATGCCACGAGCGTTGACGGCGATGTCGGTGAAGAGCTGCTTGTGGTCGTCCTCGGTGACACCCTCCATGAGCTCCAGCGACAGGTACTCGTTGGCGAACCGCTCCTGCTCGGCCGTCAGGGCATCGACCTTCGCCTGCCACGTCTGGATGCCGATGACGTCCTCAGCGGCCTTGCTGCCAAGCAGGCAAGTACGAGCGTGCTTGAGCTCGTCCGCGATCTCCTGGAGCGCGTAGGCCCAGCCCAGCGTGCGGTGCTGGCCGTCGAGGATCTCGACCTCGGCCGCGAAGTTGTGCGGCACCTTGAGCACGCCCACCTGGACCCCGGCGACCTCGAACCGCACGTCGTAGTGGTCGCTGAGCGGGTAGGTGGTGTCGAGCAGCAGCGGGGGAGCGACGCGCTTGTCCTTCTCGCGCCAGTAGGTTCCGAACTTCTCCGCGCGGCGCTTCTCGACTCGACGGTTGCCCGGCAGCTTGACCTCGGGGTCAGGGACCGGCAGGTGCGACGGGACGAGGGGCAGCGGCAGGGCAATCGAGTAGACCCACTTGCCTCCGCGCCGGTACCGCTGCGCGAGGAGCTCCCTCTCGTTGTTGTAGCCGCTGAGCTCAAGCTGGGTAGCCATCTTACCTCCGAAATAAGGGGCTTATCTGATGGGTAAGAAGCTAGCGGTAACACGACTAGTGCGCAAGCTAGGCGCTCTGTGATCCAGATAAGCCGCGTATCGTGGTCTAAATGTCTAATATGACCGATATGGCTGGCGCGAGTTGGGCCAGACCCGGCACTGCGCGTGTGGACTCCGCCCTACCCTGGAGTGGTGGCTGAGGCATGGATTCGCACAGACTCCAGCTCCAGCCTGTCCGGCAGGAAGAGCCGAGACACGGTGCCCGAGGTTGAGCTGCGGCGTGCGTTGCATGCCCTCGGGGCGAGGTTCAGGCTCCAGCGCAGGCTGGGGCAGGCCTGCACTCCAGACCTCGTGCTCCCTCGCCGTCGCATCGCCGTGTGGGTCGATGGCTGCTACTGGCACTCTTGCCCGGAGCACGGTCGGCGGAAGCCCTTCGAGGGGCCGAACGCCGCGATGTGGGCCGCCAAACTGGCGAGGACGGAGGTGAGGGACCAGGCTGCAACCGAGCTGGCCGAAGGGCTTGGCTGGACGGTTGTCAGGGTTTGGGAGCATGAGGTCAAGGCAGACGCCGAGGCTGCGGCTCGCAGGGTTCTCGACACCTCTTCACCCTTGTAGCCTGCGCCAACGCTGCCAAGGCCTGAGCCGGGCCGGCTATACAAGGCCCATGAGCCCTGGCGACGCCTTCGACGCTGAGTATCCCCCCGACGCCTACGCGCCGAACGGCATCCTGTGGTGGGAGCTGGAGTTCTGGCCGAACCCGAGCGATCCGAGCAAGAACACAAGAAGGCCGTACGGGCAGGAGTGCAAGCTCGCCGCCTGGCTCATGTTCAACAAGCGCCTCGGAGGCACGTTCACGATGCGCGAGCTTCGGCGCGTGCTGGGCGCGGGCATTGCGGACACCTCGGAGCACCTCAATCGGCGGCTGCGTGAGCTGCGCAAGTTCAAGTGGCGCCTGGACACAGCGAAGGATGACTCCTCACTCGGGACGGACGAGTACAGGTTTGTGGTCGCGGGGGCGCCGATCTGGCTGCCGGGCGAGAAGGCCGCGCACAAGAAGTTCGCGCCATCGGCGGCCCTCCGTCGAAGGGTCTACGACCGCGACGGCGGTAGATGTGTGCACTGTGGCCGTGCGTCGCGGGAGCCAGACGGCTTTGGCGGCATTGTGACCCTCACCATCGGACACCGCGTGCCGCAGGCGCGGCTCAACCTCCGCCAGGCCGACGACAACATCGACAACTGGCAGACGGAATGCACGAACTGCAACTCAACTGTCCGCGATGAGTTGCCCGATCCTCACACGCTGGACGAGGTACTCCCCGCCGTCACAAAGATGAAGCGGGACGAGAAGCGCAAGCTCCATGCCTGGCTCGTCGCCCGCCAGCGGCTCCGGGATGACCTTGACCGCACCTACGACATCGCTCGGATGCTGTCGGAGAACGATCGCGCGGAGCTACTCGTCAAGTTGGAGCGGATGATCTAGCGATCGGAGCAGCTCCTAGCTGATTCGGTTCACCGCTGTGGCGAACGCGAGGTGCCTGTCGTGGTCCTGCTGGCCGACGAAGCCCTTGAAGCCCGTCAGGCGATAAGCCCGGTCGTTGCCCACCTCGTGTTCCTCGATAACGAAGTCGCGAGACAGCATCGCCATACGACGCTCGAAGTCGCGGGCCTCGATCCTGCCGCCCGCAGCTCGGACCAACTCCTTCGCGGTCATAGCTGCGCTAGCCAGCTTGAGCGCTGAGTAGATCGGGTCGTGCATGACCTCGGCCTCAACGGCGAGATGGTCCTTGCGCTCCCCGCTGTGGTCCGAGAGCGCCCGGAAGATCGACGCGCCAACCGCGCGGGCTACCGGGGGCGGGAAGGCGTTTCCGATCTGGCGGTAGCGCGAGGTCTTCCGCCCTGTGAACGTCCAGAAGTACTCGGCGTCGGAGTCGAACGGCTCCCAGCCCTGGAGACGCGCGACCATCTCGGTCGTCAGCTTCGGCGTGTGATCTGCGGGGTGAACGCCCGGTTTGGGTGCGTCATCAGCAACGCCCATCGCATCGACGCCGAGCGTCTTCCATGCCTGCTTGGCACGAGTAGGCCCGAGGTCCGCGCCGCCGTGCTTCTTCGAGCCGCCGACGATGGTCGGCGCGATGTCGTTGGCCTTCTCCACCCACTTCGCGACGCCCGGCCATTTGTGCACGCCCATCATGTCCGCGAGGGCCGTGCCAACCGTGTCGGTAGTCGGCCTCTCGTCGGGCCAGTCAAACCAGCCAGCGTCGTCGGAGTTGATCGCGACCAGCACGAAGCGCGGGCGGAGCTGGGGCACGCCGTATTGGTGCGCTTCGAGGAGTTTCCAGTCAGACCAGTAGCCCAGCTCCGCGAGCCGGTCCTTGACGTGCTGGCGGTAGCCAGCGAAGCGCGGCATCGACAAGCCCCTGACGTTCTCAAGCATGAGCGCGCGGGGTCGCATCCGACCGGCCAACTCGACCGCCCAGGCGAATAGGTCGCGCTCGTCGTTGGCACCGAGTTGCTTGCCTGCGATGGAGAAGGGTGGGCAGGGGACCCCGCCCGCCAGCAGGTCGAGTCGACGGAACGCGGAGTCCTCGGGGTTCCAGACCGACTTGTCAGCTACATCGCCAACGGCCACGTCCCAGTCACGGTTTGCGCGGAGCGTCGCGGCGGCGTTCTCGTCTAGCTCGACGGCAAGCTTGTGCTCGAACCCGGCAAGCTCCAGACCCAGGGACTGCCCGCCAGCTCCAGCGCAAATCTCTACAACCGACAGGCTCACGCCCGCTCCTCTCGTCCTGGTCTTGCGATGCTGGCATCTAAGCCGGAGCCACCGACACGCGCGCGGGTCACTCGACCCACGTCCACGAGTAGCGGCACCAGCCGCGCGACGCCTCGCCCTCGTCGAGCAGCTCCTCCCAGAGCGCCGCGACCCACTCGGGTTCATCGCGGTGAACGGAAGGGTACGGCGAGTGATCGAGAACGTGCTTGAGGGCCTCGGTCAGCGAGCCCCCATTCAACGCCGTGAGGTGCTGGAAGTCGCCGTGGTGGATGACCTCGAGCACCCTCACCACGTCAGTCATCCGGTTACGTCCCATGCGCTCGTTCGGCTGCCGTTCGTCCCGGAGCATTATCGGCGGTCCTCTCTTGGTGGTCGGTGAACTGGACAGGCGTGGCTTGTGTTCACGCCGCCGCGAGGCGCAGGACGTGCGTCACGCGCTGGCGTGACCAGCCGACCTCGTTGGCGATGTCGAGGTGGCGCTTGCCGTGGGAAGCAAGCTCCATCACCCGGGCGATGGTGCCTTCGTCGTCACCCTCCGGGAGGTTGACCCTGGGCTTGACCTGCTCGACCTGGCGGTGCTGCTCGACGACCAGCTCGGGACGAGCCGCGACGAGTGCACCAAGGGTGTGAACCGTCAGGAAGACCGAAAGCGGGGCCGAGACGGCGACGACTGTGGCGACGACGGTACGGACCGGGCCTTGAACGTCGAGGGCATGAGCGGCGTTGCCCGCGATGCTCACGAGCGTGAACAGGAACACGAGGAACCACGAGAGCCGGGCGCACTCGCCCCGGCTCCGCTGCACGAGGCCCGCGAGGGAGTAGGCGAGCACCGAGGCGTCGAGGACGACCGGCACGGCCCATGCGAGCGAGTTGGGCACTCTGGCCCACGCCGACACGTCAGCGAGAGCCGAGAAAGACAGCACGAACGACACCAGGGCGACGAGGCCCACGAGGGTGACGACGACGGCGAGGACAAGGCGGCTGTCGAACGACAGGCGGGGAGCGGACAACAGAACCTCCGGTGTGAGGGATGGGGAGCTGGTGGGTACGGGCGCCGTCGTCGTCAGTGACGACGGCAGAGAGCGCAGGTGGCAGGGGAGCCGCCAGGAGTGCCGTGCTCGCACTCGGGGGCTTCCCACAGACGCGAGACGGGGCGCGTTACGGCGCCCGTCGTCGTGTTCTTCCCAGAGGGAAAGAAGGTGCGGCGTCCTGTCGTATTGGGGAGGAGCCCACGGAGTTTGGTGGTGCGCTCCCGTGCCGCAGATAGATAGGTAGCGGTGCGAGCAGCCAGAGCCTCGCGGGCGCCGCGCACGAGGGCCAGGAGCACGCCCTTGACGATCCGGTAGCGCGAGGGCACGGCCAGGTCTCCAGCGCGACCGCCGCGACGGGTCTGGACGAGGAGGCCCAGCTCGACCATGCGAGCGAGGGCACGCTGCGCGGTGCGGGGATGGACGCCGAGCCGTTCGGCAGTCTGGTGCGCCGTCGTCGTCAGGTCGCCGCTGCGAGGGTCGGCAACCTCGGACATGGCGAGGAGGAACGCGCGCGTCGTGGCGTGCTCGCGGCCCCGCAGCTCGCCCCAGCCGGAGCGATGGGCCTCGCGGACGACGACGGGGAGGGGTGCGCCTGCGCGAACGCGGGTCGAGGCGTTCATGCGACACCGCCGCGCGTCCACAGGAGGCGCCCATTGCGGCCCGTGGGGGAGACAAGCGAAGCGGTCCCCAGGGTGACGACGAGCCGATAATTCTTGTAGCGAGCGGCGCCGAAATACTCGGCCTTGGCCGCCAAGACGCTGGCCTCGACACTGGCGAACGCCGCCGAGACGGCATCGAGCGACCGGCCGTAGTCAGGGCCGATGGCCGAGCCAAGGGGATACCTAACGTTGTGATCGTGCAGGAGCGCGAACGCTGCCTCGCGGTCGGCGTCGATCGCGGCGAGGGTCGCCGCAAGGGCGGGGGATGCAGGTACAGTTGTGGGCATCGGGAAGCGCCTACTTCCTGGTCACGCCCCCGAGCGGCTGCAACCGCTGCGGGGGCTTCTCGCACCCAGAGTTCGGGTGGGCGGGGTTAAGCCGTGTTTGGCCCTCCGTACGAGGACCCGCACCACACCGCGACGCCGGCGGCCGTGGTGGGCGGCGGCTCGGGGCTGCCGCGGCCTGGTGCCGCGTCGCGGGCACACCGCGGCGTGCTCTTCCTCGACGAGGCGCCCGAGTTCGGCAGCAGGGTGCTCGAGACCCTGCGCCAGCCGCTCGAGCACGGCGAGCTCGTCATCCACCGCAGCGGCGGGACGGCGCGCTTCCCGGCCCGGTTCCAGCTGGTGCTCGCGGCCAACCCGTGCCCGTGCGGCATGGGCTCGGGCAAGGGCCTCGAGTGCACGTGCACGCCCATGGCGAAGCGCCGGTACCTGGGCAAGCTGTCCGGGCCGCTCCTCGACCGCGTCGACCTGCAGGTCCAGGTCGAGGCAGTGGGGCGGGCCGGGCTGCGCGGCGAGCGCGGGGAGCCGACGGCAGCAGTCGCTGCGCGCGTCGCCGAGGCTCGGGCGGCCGCGCGGGACCGGCTCGCCGGGACGCCGTGGACGCTCAACGCCGAGGTGCCTGGCACGTGGTTCCGCGAACGGCTGCGGCCGCGCTGGTCGGTCATGCGCGCGGTCGACGCGGCGCTCGACGTCGGCACGATCTCGCTGCGCGGCGCCGACCGCGTGCTGCGGCTCGCGTACACCGTCGCGGACCTCGCCGGCCGCGGCGAGCCGACCGCGGGCGACGTCGGCCAGGCTCTCCTGCTGCGCACGGGGCGGGCCGCATGAGCGTGCTCGCGTTCGACGCCGACGACCCGCTGCTCGCCACAGCCGCGTGGAGCCGCCTCGCCGAACCCGGAGACGAGACCGCCGGCGCCCTCGTCGCGCATCTCGGCGCGCCGGGCGCACTCGCCTGGCTGCTCGACCAGCAGAGCGGGGAGTCCGCGCGCGCCGACCTGGCGCGGCCGCTCAAGGCGGGCGTCGCGCGATGGTCTCCGCGCCTCGAAGGACTCGACCCACGTCGCGAGCTGGGCGTGCTCGAGCGCACCGGTGGCACGCTGCTGCTGCCCGACGACGAGCGGTGGCCGCGGGGCCTCGACGCGCTCGGCGCCGGGGCGCCCTTCGCACTGTGGGTGCGCGGCGACGCCGATCTCGCAGCCGTCTGCCGTCGGTCCGTCGCCGTCGTCGGCGCTCGGGCGTCGACGTCCTACGGGGAGCACGTCACGGCGCAGCTCGCCTCAGGCCTGGCGGACCGCGGCTTCACGGTCGTCTCGGGCGGCGCATACGGGATCGACGCCGTCGCTCATCGCGGCACGCTGCTCGCCGGCGGGTCGACGGTCGCCGTGATGGCCGGTGGCGTCGACAGGTTCTACCCGCAGGGCAACCACGATCTGCTGCGACGCGTCGCGGAGGCGGGGGCGGTGGTCGCCGAGGTCCCACCGGGCTCCTCGCCGTTCCGGCAGCGCTTCCTCGCCCGCAACCGGCTGATCGCCGCCATGACGGCCGCGACCGTGGTGGTCGAGGCGGCGTGGCGGTCGGGCGCACTGTCGACGGCGCGGCGCGCGGCCGACCTGCTGCGGCCGGTGGGCGCGGTCCCAGGGCCGGTGACGTCGATGGCGTCGGGCGGATGTCACCAGCTCCTGCGGGACGGCGTCGCCACCTGCGTGACCGACGCGGCCGAGGTCGCGGAGCTCGCGGGCGCCGTAGGGGTCGACGCCGCGACGCCACCCACGGGGGAGAGCGCCGACGTCGACGGCCTCGACGAGGCGGGGCGGGCGGTGCTGGACGCGCTGCCGGCGCGGGCGAGCGCCGAGCTCTCGTCGCTCGTGCGGGTCGCGGGGCGCTCCCTGCCCGAGGTGCTCGGAGCGCTGGGCATGCTCGAGCTCCGCGGGCTGGTCGAGGCGGACGGGGCGCGATGGCGGCGAGCCCGGGCGCGGCGGCGGTGAGCGGGCAGTCACCTGGCACGAGTCGATGCCGGACGCCGGCGCGCCCACGTTCCACGGCGGCGGTGCGGGGGCGCTCCGCCCGAGTCCGCGACACGGCGAGCGCGCTGACCGGCGTCGGCGCCCCGCCCGTGCACACTGGCCGGGATGGCCCCGACACCGCAGGGTCCCGCGCCGCGCAGCCCCGGCGCGCCGGTCCACGCCGCCGACCTCCCGCCGCTCCCGGCGGAGATGGCAGACGCCGTCGCGCGCTTCGGCAAGCACCTCGACGCGCAGCGGGGGCACTCCGTGCACACGCGCCGGGCGTACGTCGCCGACGTCACGGGCCTGCTGCGCTTCGCGGTCCGGCACGGTGCCCACAGCCTCGACGACGTCCAGCTGCAGGTGCTGCGCGGGTGGCTCGGGTCGCAGGCGGAGCGCGGGCTGGCGCGCGCGACGCTCGCACGCCGGGGCGCCGCCGCCCGCGCTTTCCTGCGCTGGGCGCACCACGCGGGGCTGACGGCGGCCGACGCGTCGGACCGCCTGGCCAGCCCCAAGGTCCCCCGGACGCTCCCGACGGTGCTCACCGCCGAGGCCGCGGGCCGCATGCTCGACACCGCCCGCGACGACGCGCTCGCCGCCGAGGGCGACGACCGGCCCGCCGCCCTCCGGGCATGGGCGGCCGCGGAGCTGCTGTACGGCTCGGGCATCCGCGTGGGCGAGCTGGTCGCCGTCGACGTCCACGACGTCGACGTCCGGGAGCGGCTCGTGCGCGTGCTCGGCAAGGGTGGAAAGGAGCGAGTGGTGCCGTTCGGGGTTCCCGCGGCACGCGCCGTGGCCACCTGGCTGGACGAGGGGCGGCCGACGCTCGCCGGCGCGGGCACCGGGCCTGCCCTGCTCGTCGGCGACCGCGGCGGACGCTGGGGCCAGCGCCAGGCGCGCGAGGCGGTCCACCGCCTGGCTGCCCGCGCGGGGGTCGACGACGTCGCGCCCCACGCGCTGCGCCACTCCGCCGCGACCCACCTGCTCCAGGGCGGCTCGGACCTGCGCAGCGTCCAGGAGGTGCTCGGCCACGCCAACCTGGCGACGACCCAGCGCTACACGCACGTCGACTCCGACCGCCTGCGCGCGGTCTACGCCCAGGCGTTCCCGCGGGCCTGATCCTGGATCCCCGCCCCGATGTCGGTGGCGGCCAGGACCGCAGTTCGCCTCGACCTGCGTCTAGCGCGGAGGCAGCAGCACGATGGGCGTCGCCGCGCCGAGCAGCACCAGCGGGTCGAGGTACGCCTCGCCCCTCCGCACGCCCCAGTGCACGCAGTCGTCGGGTGCGCAGTGGCCGGAGTTGGCCCCACTGTCGGGCGCGACGGTGAGAGTGCCGACGGGGTCGCCCTCCCGTACGGCGGTCCCTGCCGCCACTGTCGCCTCGACCGGCTCGAGCGACGAGCGCAGGCCGTCGGAGTGCGTCACCACGACGACCGGCTTGCCCGCGACCTTCCCGGCGAACGTCACGACCCCCGCTCCGGGTGCGACGACGACGGCGCCGGCCGGCGCCCGCAGGTCCACGCCGCGGTGGCCGGCCTCCCACTCGTGGGCCGGCGGGTCGAACTCGCGCGCCACCTGCCCCCGCACGGGCGCCACGAAGCCGCGCGCCGACGCCGTCTGACCCGCAGTGGGCCCCGGCGATGGAGCGGTGGGGTCGGCTGCGGGCGCCGACGAGGGTGCGACCGCGGGCGCTGCGGCAAGCGCGCCGGCCGTCGTCGGCGCGCCCAGCCCGGGCACCAGGACGAGCGCGGGCAGCGCGGCGGCGATCATCGCTCGGGTTCTCATGCCGGGACCCTCGCGCGCGGTGGGCGCCGGCGGGGCTGAGGGGCCGGGGCCTGTGCGCAAGGTCCTGTCGTGGGTCGCTGTGGACCCGCTCGGACCCAGGCGCCGACACGTGACGACCGCCGCACCCACTCCCGCTCTCTTGGCGGCGTCCGTCGCGGCCACCGTCGGGTAGACTTCCCGCGGCGATCGGAACGTTCGCACCCCACCCCGACCTTCGGCAGCCGAAAGGCCCCGCCGGCCCGCGGGGGACAGGTGCGCCCGTCCGGTCGACTTCGCGCGTCACGGCGCGTCCCGCACCAGCCCCTCGGGGCCGCGAGACGCGACCAGGTCGGCTGTGGTCCGCACGGTCCTCCCCCAGGGAGGTACAGGGCGGTGCCGGGCTGGTGTGGCGCCAGGGGTGCCGCCACCCGGTGGCACCGACAACCAAGCACAGCGAGAGCCGAGAGGCCTCGCCGCGATGCGCGCGACGCCCCGGAGGATCCGGGCCCGCGCGGCGAAAGGACGTGTCATGGCCGTAGTGACCATGCGCCAGCTCCTCGAGAGCGGTGTCCACTTCGGGCACCAGACCCGCCGTTGGAACCCGAAGATGAAGCGCTTCATCTTCACCGAGCGCAACGGCATCTACATCGTCGACCTGCAGCAGTCGCTGTCGTACATCGACCGCGCGTACGACTTCGTCAAGGAGACGGTCGCCCACGGCGGCTCGGTCCTGTTCGTCGGCACCAAGAAGCAGGCTCAGGAGCCCGTGGCCGATCAGGCCGCTCGCGTCGGCATGCCCTACGTGAACCACCGCTGGCTCGGCGGCATGCTCACCAACTTCACCACGGTGCACAAGCGCCTCCAGCGCCTCAAGGAGCTCGAGGAGATCAACTTCGACGACGTCGCCGGCTCCGGGATGACGAAGAAGGAGCTCCTCGTCCTGCGTCGCGAGAAGGACAAGCTCGCGCGCACGCTCGGCGGCATCCGTGACATGGCCAAGGTTCCCTCGGCCGTGTGGATCGTCGACACGAACAAGGAGCACCTCGCCGTCGACGAGGCCCGCAAGCTCAACATCCCGGTCGTCGCGATCCTCGACACCAACTGCGACCCCGACGTCGTCGACTACGCGATCCCGGGCAACGACGACGCGATCCGCTCCGTCACGCTGCTCACCCGCGTGATCGCCGACGCCGTCGCCGAGGGCCTGCTGCAGCGCCACTCCGGCAAGACGGCCGCCGCCGAGGGCGAGGCCGAGCCGCTGGCCGAGTGGGAGCGCGAGCTCCTCGCCGGTGCCGAGGCGGCTGCCGCCGAGGCCCCCGCCGCCGAGGTTGCGGAGGCCCCGCTCGAGGCGCCGGTTGCCGAGACCGCTGAGGTCGTCGAGGCCGAGACCGCTGAGGTCGTCGAGGCCGAGGCCGAGGCCGAGGTCGTCGAGGCCCCTGAGGCCGCTGCCGCCGAGGCCGTCGAGGCCCCTGCCGCCGAGGCCGAGGCCGACGCGAAGTCCGAGTGAGGTGACGCGGGCCGGGGTCCACGCGACCCCGGCCCGCGCCCTTGCCCGCCCCGAGCTTCAGACACGCGCCAGCACTTCAGACACGAAGGACAGCCCACCATGGCGAACTACACCATCCAGGACATCAAGGACCTGCGCGCGCTCACCGGCGCCGGCATGACCGACGTCAAGAAGGCCCTTGACGAGGCCGACGGTGACCAGCAGAAGGCCGTCGAGCTCATCCGCAAGCGCGGTCTCGCCAAGGCCGCCAAGCGTGAGGGCAACGCGACCTCCGAGGGCCTCGTGGCCGTCAAGGTCGAGGACGCCGCCGCCGGTCAGGTCGCGACGATGATCGAGCTGAACGCCGAGACCGACTTCGTCGTCAAGAACGAGAAGTTCGTCGGGCTGGCCGACCAGGTGCTCTCCGCGGTGGCCGCCGCCGGTGCCACCGACGCCGAGGCCGCGCTCGCCGCGCCGGCCGGTGGCGAGACCGTCGCCGACGTCATCGCGTCCGCCGCCGGCACGCTGGGCGAGAAGATCGTCCTCGCCCGCGTCGCCCGCGTCGAGGGCCCGAAGGTCACGACGTACCTGCACCGGACCGCCAAGGACCTCCCGCCGAGCATCGGCGTCGTCGTCGTCACCGACGAGGCCGGCGAGGCCGTGGCCAAGGACGTAGCGCAGCACGTCGCCGCGATGGCGCCGAAGTACCTCACGCGTGAGGACGTCCCGGCCGACGTCGTGGACAAGGAGCGGGAGATCGCCCGCGAGGTGTCGATCGCCGAGGGCAAGCCCGAGGCCGCGCTGCCGAAGATCGTCGAGGGCCGCCTGAACGGCTTCTTCAAGGAGAACGTCCTCGTCGAGCAGCCGCTCGCCAAGGACACCAAGACGACGGTGGCCAAGCACGTCGAGGCCGCGGGCGGTCAGCTCACCGGCTTCCTCCGCTTCCGCGTCGGCAACTGACGCACCCGGGCGGCCCGGCACTACCGGTTACGGTAGGGCCGGGCCGCTCGCGCACCCGGGCCCGTCGAGGGCACGCGGTGCAACCCCAGCAGAGCGCACGACGACAACAGGACGGTGGCCGATGACCAAGCACACGAACCCGACGACCGGGCCATCGCGCCGCGTCCTGCTCAAGCTCTCCGGCGAGGCCTTCGGCGGCGGTGCCGTCGGCCTGGCCGCCGACGTCGTGCGCCGGATCGCCGAGGAGATCGGCGCGGCCGTGCGCGAGGGCGTGCAGGTCGCCGTCGTCGTCGGCGGGGGCAACTTCTTCCGCGGCGCCGAGCTTTCGCAGGCCGGCATGGACCGCGCCCGCGCCGACTACATGGGCATGCTCGGCACGGTCATGAACTGCCTCGCGCTCCAGGACTTCCTCGAGCAGAACGGCACCAAGACGCGCGTGCAGACCGCCATCACCATGGGCCAGGTCGCGGAGTCCTACATCCCGCTGCGTGCGATCCGCCACCTCGAGAAGGGCCGCGTCGTGATCTTCGGCGCCGGCGCCGGCATGCCGTACTTCTCGACCGACACCGTCTCCGTGCAGCGCGCCCTCGAGGTGCACTGTGAAGAGGTGCTCATGGGCAAGAACGGCGTCGACGGCGTCTACACCGCCGACCCACGCACCACCCCGGACGCCGAGCGGTACGACGCGCTGACGTACGACATCGCCCTGCGCGACAACCTGCAGGTCATGGACAACACCGCGATCGCGATGTGCCGCGACAACGACGTGACGATGCGGGTCTTCGGCCTGGAGGGTGCGGGTAACGTGACCCGCGCGCTGCTGGGCGAGAAGATCGGCACACTGATGACGGCTCGCTAGGCCCCCGACAACGACATGAGGAGCACCCGGTGATCGACGAGACCCTCTTCGAGGCCGAAGAGAAGATGGACAAGGCGATCGAGGTCGCCAAGGAGGACTTCGCGGGCATCCGCACCGGCCGTGCGAACGCCGGCATGTTCAGCAAGATCGTCGTGGACTACTACGGCGCCCCGACGCCGCTGCAGCAGCTCGCCTCGTTCAACATCCCCGAGGCGCGCACGGTGCTCATCTCGCCGTTCGACAAGAGCTCGATGACGACGATCGAGAAGGCGCTGCGGGAGTCCGACCTGGGCGTGAACCCGTCGAACGACGGCGTCGCGATCCGCATCAACCTGCCCGCGCTCACCGAGGAGCGCCGCCGCGACTACGTCAAGCTGGCCAAGACCAAGGCGGAGGACGCGCGCATCACCGTGCGCAACATCCGCCGCAAGGCCAAGGACACGCTCGACAAGCTCGTGAAGGACGGCGAGGCGGGCGAGGACGAGGTCATGCGCGCCGAGAAGGAGCTCGAGGCCCTCACGAAGAAGCACGTCGACCAGGTCGACCAGCTCCTCGCGGGCAAGGAGAGCGAGCTGCTCGAGGTCTGATGACGGTCGTACCAGAACCCGCCCCGCGCACGTCGCGGGCCGGGCGCAACCTCCCGGCGGCGATCGCCGTCGGCCTCGTGCTCCTCGGCGTGGTGGGCGCATCGCTGTGGTTCCGGGACGAGCCCTTCGTGGTGCTCGTCGCCGTCGCCGTGGGCGCCGGCCTCTGGGAGCTGCGCGCGGCCTTCGCGCGCCGGGAGATCGCCATCCCCATCTGGCCCCTGATGGTCGGGGGTGTCGGCATGGTCGTCTCGGCGTACGTCGGGGGGCCGGAGGCGCTCCTCATCGCGTACGTGCTCACGCTCGCCGCAGTCGCGCTGTGGCGCGTGCTCGACGGCCCAGGGCCGCAGGCGCTCCGGGACACCGTGGCCGGCGTGTTCGCGGCGACGTACGTCCCGTTCCTCGCCGGGTTCGTGGTGCTGCTCCTGCCCCAGCAGGACGGCCGGTGGCTCGTGGCGATCTTCATCCTGCTCGCCGTGGCGAACGACACGGGCGGGTACATCGCGGGCGTGCTGTTCGGCCGCCACCCGCTGGCGCCCACGGTCAGCCCCAAGAAGAGCTGGGAGGGACTGTTCGGCTCCGTCGTGCTGACGACGCTGGTCGGGCTCGTGGGCGTGCACCTGGTGCTCGACCTGCCGTTCCTGCCGCACGGCGGTGCGCCGTTGCTCGGCTCGTCCCTGATGCTCGGGCTCGTGCTCGGTCTCATGACCGCCATCACCGCGACGGTGGGCGACCTGGCCGAGTCGCTGCTCAAGCGCGACCTAGACTTGAAGGACATGGGTTCGCTGCTCCCCGGTCACGGGGGCGTGCTGGACCGTGTCGACTCGATGCTCTTCACCGCACCGTTCGTCTACCTCGTCCTCTCGGTGGCCACGTCGGGTCCCGCTGCGTAAGGAAGTACCTGCATGGCCGCAAACGTCGGCACCCCCACCGTCCGTCCTTCGGACGAGACGAAGCCGATCCCGCTGCAGATGGCGCCGAGGCGTCGCGGCAAGCCGCCGCGCCACTTCGCCGACCTCACGGCCGCCGAACGGGTCGCGTCGGTCGAGGCCATGGGCGAGAAGGCGTTCCGGGCCAAGCAGCTCGCCACGCACTACTTCACGCACTTCACGTCCGACCCCGAGCAGATGACCGACCTGCCCGCGGCGACGCGCGCGGAGCTCGCCACGACGCTGTTCCCGTCGCTGCTGCGCGCCACCCGCACGCTGACCGCCGACGGCGGCACGACGGTCAAGACGCTGTGGCACCTGTTCGACGAGGCGCGTGTCGAGTCGGTGCTCATGCGCTACCCACACCGGTCCACGCTGTGCGTCTCCAGCCAGGCGGGCTGCGGCATGGCGTGCCCGTTCTGTGCCACGGGGCAGCTGGGCCTCACGCGCAACCTCTCGACGGCCGAGATCCTCGAGCAGGTCCGTGCGGCGATGCGCTCGCTGGCCGAGGGTGAGATCCCCGGCGGCCCGACGCGGCTGAACAACCTGGTGTTCATGGGCATGGGCGAGCCGATGGCCAACTACAAGGCCGTCATCGAGGTGGTCCGTACCCTGGTCGCCGAGCCGCCGTCGGGCTTCGGCATGAGCGCCCGCAACATCACGGTGTCCACGGTGGGCCTGGTCCCGGCGATGCGAAAGCTCGCCGACGAGGGCATCCCCGTGACGCTCGCCCTGAGCCTGCACGCGCCGGACGACGACCTGCGGTCCGAGCTGGTGCCCATCAACACCCGGTTCGGCGTGGACGAGGCGCTCGACGCCGCCCGCGCCTACTTCGACGCGACCGGCCGTCGCGTGTCGATCGAGTACGCGCTGATCAAGGACATGAACGACCACGCGTGGCGTGCCGACCTGCTGGGCAAGAAGCTCAACGCGCGCGGCAGGGGCTGGGTGCACGTCAACCCGATCCCGCTCAACCCGACGCCCGGCTCGATCTGGACCGCATCGGAGCGTTCGGTCGAGGACGAGTTCGTCGCTAGGCTGCGGGGGCACGGTATCCCGACGACGATCCGTGACACCCGCGGGTCGGACATCGACGGCGCCTGCGGGCAGCTGGCCGCCGAGGAGGAGGACGAGTGAGCAGCGCGCTGTTCGGCACCGTGTCGGTGCTGCGGACCGGGTACGACAAGGACGAGGTCGACGAGTTCTTCGACCACGCTCGCCAGGCGTACGAGGGCCGCACGGCCCAGCCGCTGACCGCGGGTGACATCCAGCACGCGACGTTCGACCTGGTGCGCGGTGGCTACGACACGCACGAGGTGGACGCGGCGCTCGACCGCCTCGAGGCAGCCTTCGTCGCCCGCCAGCGCGCCGAGTACGTCGGCTCCCAGGGCCAGGACGCCTGGATGGCGGCGCTCGCCGAGCGTGCCCGCACGCTGTACGGCCGGCTCGGCCGCCCCGACGGTGACAAGTTCGCGCCTGCCGAGCGCGGACAGCAGGGCTACGACAAGGACGACGTCGACGCGCTGTGCGACCGCGTGATCGGCTACTTCGACCGCCAGGAGCCGCTGACGTCGTCCGAGCTCCGCGCGTCGACCTTCCACGCAGCGCGCGGCGTCGACGCGTACGCCGAGGGCCCGGTGGACGCGTTCCTCGCGCGCGCCGTCGAGGTCCTGCTCGGCGTCGAGTGAGCGCCGCGCCGCTGCGGACGCCCCGGTGAGGATCGACCCGGACGGCCGCACGGTCCAGGGCGTGACGGTCCTGATCCTCTTCGCCGTGCTCAACGTGCTCTACCTGCTCACGTGCCTGCCGGTGGTGACGATCGGCGCCGCGACGAGCTCGCTGCTCGAGGTCACGGCGCGGTACGCGGACCACGAGCGCGGCGACCTCGTCCGGGGCTACGTCGCGGCCCTGCGCCGCAACGCGGCGCGCGGCACCGCCGTCTTCCTCGCGCTCACCGTGCCGCTGCTCATGCTCGCGTTCGCGGGCGCCTTCTGGTTCTCGATGACCGGGGTGGCGACGGCGGTCGCCGGGATCCTCTCGATCGCCGGCGTCGCCTATCTCCTCGCCGCCCTCGTGTACGGGCTAGCGCTCGTCGGGACGCACACCGCGGCGCTCGGCCAGACGCTGCGCAACGCGCTGCTGCTGCCCCTGGCCGAGCCGGTCCGCACGGGCGCCCTGCTGCTGATCCCGGCCGTCGGGGTGAGCCTGCTCTACGTCTGGCCGGCGTCGATGGTGCTCGCGCTCACGATCGGCTTCTCGGTGGGCGCCTACCTGTGCGCGCTGGTGCTGCGGAGCACGTTCGCGCGCCAGGCAGGCGGCCCGGCGGCGGAGCGCGTCAGCCCGCACTCGGGCGAGTGACCCCGAGAGCCTCGATCTCCACCCAGTCGAAGCAGACCGTGCCCGCGACCGCGTAGGGCCCGACGACGCGCCCGGTGAAGCCCCCGCCCACCTCCGTCGAGAGGTAGCGCCCGTCGAGCCGGGCGAGCTCGACGAGGGCACCGTCGGCGTCCTCGACGCCCAGCGTCACGACGTCGGGTCCTTGGCGCGGGTCCCACCCGGCCTGACCCGGGTCGACCTCGATGCGCACGACGACGGGTCCGTCCCCGACCCCGGCGGTGCCGACCACCTGCCGCAGCGGCCCGATGCGCGCGATCGCGGCGGCGGTGCCGTCGGCGACCTCGACCTCGTAGTGGTGCGCCTCGTCGAGCCGCAGCGTGACGCCACCGCGCCCCTGCGACGCGTCGACCAGCGCCCGGACGCGGCACGCGAGGTGCTGCTGGCGGCGGGCCACGAGCACCGGCGCCGAGTTGTCGAGCGAGCCGTCGCCCGCACGCAGCGTCAGCCACCCGGCCCGCGACGTCGTCTCGCCGAGGGCGGCCGGATACCGGCCGGGGGAGACCCACGCCGGACCGAGGCCGGGGGAGTCGAAGTCGTCCCGCGCGGGCACGCCGGCAGCGGGCGCGAGGGGCCACGGCACAGCGAGCTCCGGCGCGAGCCGGCCCGGCCGCGGCCAGCCGTCCTCCCAGGTGACCGGCGCGAGGAACGTCTCGCGGCCCAGGACGTGCCATCCGGGCGTCCCGCCGCCGGGCCGCACCCCGAGCAGCACCATCCACCAGGAGCCGTCGGCAGCCTGCACCAGGTCGGCGTGGCCGGTGTTCTGGATCGGCTCGTCGGTGGAGCGGTGGCTGAGGATCGGGTTCGCCGGGCAGGGCTCGAACGGACCCTGGGGACTCGGGCCGCGCGCCACGGAGACGCCGTGGCCGCGCTCGGTGCCGCCCTCGGCGAGCAGCAGGTACCACCAGTCGCCCACGTGGTACAGGTGCGGCGCCTCCGGCGCCTTGGCGCCGGGTGTCCCCGACCAGACCCGGTGCGGCTCGCCGAACGTGCGCCCGGTCGCCGGGTCGATGCGCACCTGCGCGACGCCGGCGAACGTGCACCAGCAGGTGCCGTCGTCGTCCCACGCGAGGTCGGGGTCGATGCCCGTGACGCCGGGGACCGGGATCGGGTCGGACCACGGGCCGGCCGGGTCCTCGGCGCGGAAGATGACGTTGCCGACCGCGCCCACGACGGTCACGATCAGCCAGAACGTGCCGTCGTGGTACCGCAGCGTGGGGGCGTAGACGCCCGCCGACGGCGGCAGGCCCGCGGGCAGCGTGAGCTGCCCGGGCCGCTCGAGCACGTTGCCCACCTGCTCCCAGCTGACGAGGTCCGTGCTGCGGAACACGGGGATGCCCGGCAGGTACTCGAAGCTCGAGCACGCCAGGTAGTAGGTGTCCCCGACGCGGCAGACGCTCGGGTCCGGGTGAAAGCCGGGGATCACGGGGTTGGTCGCGCGCGTCGTGGTGTCCATGCGGTTCGCCTCACGGGGTCGGATGCTCGGGGGACGCGGGAGGGGGAGGCCCGCGGTGCGGACCTCCCCCTCCTGTGTCAGCGGTGTCGCGTCACTTGAAGGCGTCGACGACCGCGACGCGGGCGTCGTTCTGCGCCTTGGCGTTGGCCATGTCGAAGTCCAGGACCTTCTGGTAGCCGAGACCGTCGACCGTGTCCTGCATCTCCTTGAGGAGCGAGCTGAACTCCGCCTCGTCCTTGGCGAAGACCATCTTCCACGAGTACTCGACGATGCTGGCCTTGACCTGGTTGCGGATCGCCTCGATCTCCGAGGAGTCGGCCGGCGCTGCGTAGCCCGAGCCGGGTCCGACGAGCACCTGGTCGTTCTTGGCCAGGTAGTCCATGGTCGACGTCGCGTCGCCCATGTGCGACGACCAGTCGTCGGACAGCGCCGTCTTCGTGGCCTCCTGGACGCTCGGCCAGTACTTGTAGTTGTACGGGAACTTCGTCTCCGGGTCGGTGTCGATCGGGAGGACCGTCGTGGCGTTGAGCGCGGAGACGCCGTCGGAGTACTTGCCGCCGCCCCACTCGGCCGGGACCTCGGCCTCGCCGCCACCGAGGATGGCCTCCGAGCCGAAGTCGGTCAGGACGGGCTTGCCGTCCTTGACGTCCCACGTCAGGCCCTGGGGGCCTGCGGCGCCCATCGTCTGCGAGCCCGATGCGCGCACGCCCTCGGGCGAGTACAGCCAGTCGAGGAACGCGGCGATGCGGGCCGGGTCCTTGGCCTTCGAGCCGATGGCGAAGATCTGCTTGCCGCCGTACACCTCGGCGCCGTAGGAGAAGACCTTCTGGTCCTTGATCGGGAGGAGCTCGAAGCCCTTGCCGGCCCCCACGTTGTCCGTCGTGTTGTACGCGGACTGGGCCAGCCACGGCCACCACGCCAGCAGCGCCTGGCCGTTCTGGTACTTCGAGAACATCGTGTCGTAGTTCTGCGTGGTCGACTCCGGGTCCACCAGGCCCTGCTGGTTGGCGTCGAAGTAGAACTTCAGCGAGCGCACGTAGGCCGAGTCGGAGTCCACGATCGACTGGTAGTCGGATCCGTCGGCCTTGGCCAGGACGAAGCCCATCTCGTCGTAGCCGTAGAGGCACGCAGGCTGCTTGGCCATGACCATCATGTTGCCGTCCCAGTCCTTGAACAGCTCGATGGCGTAGATCGGCTTGCCGTTGTCGGCCTTGGGGTGGGCGGCCTGCATCTGCTTGAGGACGGGCAGGAGATCCTCGAGGCTGTTGACCTGTGGGTAGCCGAGCTCGGAGTAGTAGTCCCACCGCACGAACGTGCCGAAGGTCGGGTCGAGGCCCTCGGACGAGTCGGTCGGCTTGTGCGACGACACCTGCGTCGGGAAGCCGTAGGTGCCGTTCTTGCCGTCGTTGAGCTTCTTGACCGCGGCGTCGTAGGCGCCCAGGTTCTTCATCGAGCCGTAGTACTTGGACGCGTCGAGCAGCAGGCCGCCCTGGATGAGCTCGTCCATCTTCTGGCCCTTGTCGGTGACGATGAGGTCGCCGAGGTTCCCGCCGGCCACGCGGGTGTTGTAGAGGGTGTCACCCCCTCCCGCGACGTTCGGGGCGATGATGTTCAGCTTCATGTTGAACTTGTCTTCGACGATCTTGCCGAACCAGCCGCTCTGGATGCCCTGGTAGTTCGCCAGGCCGTCGAAGACGTCGATCGTGATCGGCTCCGCCTTCGACCAGTCCTGGTCGATGCTCGCGGACTCGGTGGGCGAGGCGTCGTTGCTGCCGCCGGTGGAGCACGCCGTGAGGGTCAGGACCCCGACGAGCGGCGCCATCAGCAGGGCGACGGCTTTCCTGGATCGCATGGTTGCCTTTCTGGGTGGGTAGGAGGCGGCGTCAGCCCTTGACGGCGCCGAGCATGATGCCCTTCACGAAGTACCGCTGGAAGAGCGGGTACACGAACACGATGGGCAGCACCACGATCACGGCGACCGTCATGCGGATCGACGTGGGTGTCTGCGAGCTGGCCGCCGACGCGATCGCGCCGAGGTTCCCCTGGGCGTTCTGGGCGGCCTGGGCCAGGCTGCTCGCCTGGTTGATGAACATGTAGAGCATGTACTGCAGCGAGTAGAGCTTCTGGTCCGTGATGTAGAGCAGGGTGTCCTGGAACGAGTTCCACTGGGCCACGGCCGAGAAGATCGCCACCGTGGCGAGGATCGGCGTGGTGTTCGGCAGGATGATCGAGAAGAAGATCCGCAGCGTGCTCGCCCCGTCGACCTCCGCCGCCTCCTGCAGGGAGCGCGGCAGCGACTCGATGTAGGTCTTGACGAGGATGATGTTGAAGGGCTGCACGATGGCCGGGAGGATGTAGACCCAGAACGAGTTGGTCAGCCCCAGCGTCTTCATCGTCACGTAGACCGGGATCAGGCCGGCGTTGAAGTACATCGTGACGATGACGAGCCGGTACATCAGGGAGCGCTTCCACATGCGTTCCTGCGCGAACATGAATCCGAGGAACGCGGAGGCCAGGACCGTGCACGCCGTGCCGATCACGGTGCGCGCGAGGGAGATCATCGCGGCGCCGCTCAGCCCGTTGAGCTGCATGATCTGCGAGTAGTTCGACAGGTGGAACCCCTGCGGCCAGATCCGGACCTCGCCGAGCGCGCTCAGGTCGTTGGCGCTGACCGAGTTCACGATGAGGTACCAGAACGGGTATACGCACAGCAGCGCGAAGATTGCGAACCAGAGGTAGTTCCACGCGGCGAAGGGGACATCGCCCCGCCCGCGCTGGAGGTTCGAGGTCTTGCGCGCCGCCGGGAGCGCGGTGGTGGCAGGCACGGTGGTCATCGCTTCGGGCTCCTCAGATGATCGACGAACCGCGGACGCGCTTCGCGATCCAGTTGGCGGAGAGCAGCAGGAGCACGGACACGACGCTCTTGAGCATGCTCAGGGCCGCCGCCATGGAGAGGCTGTTGCCCGTCAGTCCGATGTTGTAGACGTAAAGGTCGAGCACCTGGATGTGCTGCTTGTTGAACGCGTTCTGGAAGACGTAGTACTGCTCCATCCCGTTGTTGAGGATGTTCGCGATCGAGAGCATGAGCAGCACGATGTACGTCGGCATGAGCTGCGGGAACGTGATGTACCGCATGAGCTGGAAGCGGTTGGCGCCGTCGATCTTCGCCGACTCGTAGAGCGTCGGGTCGATGCCCGCGATCGCGGCGAGGTACAAGATCGCGCCCCAGCCGAGGCCCTTCCAGAGGCTCCAGGCCAGCATCGTCAGCCAGACGTGCTGGTCGGAGTCGAGGAACTTGATGGGGATCGTGATCAGGCCCCACTCGTGGAGCGTCGTGTTGACGAGGCCGCTCGTCGAGAACAGCGAGAACGCGATCGCGTAGACGAGCACCCACGAGATGAAGTTCGGCAGCGTCGTCAGCGTCTGCACCGCGTTGCGGAACCACTTCGACTTGACCTCGTTGAGGAAGATCGCGAAGCCGACGGGCAGCAGGGATGTCGCGATGCCGAGGAAGCTCATCGCGAGCGTGTTGGCCATGACCTGGCCGATCTGCTCGAGCTGGGTCCGCGTCGAGACGAGCATGCGGAACCACTGCAGGCCGACGAACTCGCTCCCGCCGAGCCCGAGGGCCGGCTTGTAGTCGAAGAGCGCCGTGGCCCAGCCTGCGAGCGGCAGGTAGCTGAACACGAAGACGAGCACCATGAACGGGAGGACCAGCAGGAACATCGACCGCGACGTGCGCGGCTTGCCGGCGACGACGCCGGTGCCCTTGCTCCGGCGGCCCTTGCCGCTGACCTGCGTCACCGACCCGGACGGGGCGTCGGGGACGTCGTCGAGAAGCACCCCTGCGGATGCCTCCTGATGGAGGGTCACGAGTCACTCCTTCGTGCGGAACCGCCCACCGGTGGGACCTCCATCGGCCCACCGTCGCGCCCTCGTCGTCGAAGCGCTTCGACGTTTATAGCAGTCGCTTCGACGTACCCGCAAGAACCTTCTGCAGACCGGGACCGTTCGACGACGAATTGCCGGCTCAGTGCACGTCAGCGCCGGGTGCGCGGAGCCGCG
This sequence comes from Xylanimonas sp. McL0601, assembly GCF_049852175.1. Classification (GTDB taxonomy): domain Bacteria; phylum Actinomycetota; class Actinomycetes; order Actinomycetales; family Cellulomonadaceae; genus Xylanimonas. Next base: position 2,901,132 of record NZ_CP187527.1, on the reverse strand, counting down.
GTGCTTCCGCGCGACGTCATCACCGGGGCGATCAGGCGCGTCTCGGCGGGGTAGTCGCCCTCGAGCCGGGACATCACCATGTCGACGGCGATGCCGCCGATCGTCGCGGCGGGGAGGTCGATGCTCGTCAGCGGCACCTGCTGCGACAGCGCGACGTCCTCGGGGCTCAGCGAGATCACCGAGACGTCCCGGGGGACCTGACGCCGGTGCTCCCGCAGCCGCGTGAGGACGTGCGGGAGCGCCCGCTCGTTGTGGACGAAGATCCCGGTCGTCCCGGGCGCCTCGGCCAGCAGCCGGTCGACGACCTCGGAGATCTCCGGCGGCGTCACCGGGCACGAGACCGTGCGGGCGAGCACGCCCTCCTCCTCCGCCGCCGTCGTGAAGCCCCGCACCACGCGGTCGGCGTACGAGGTGTGCCGCTCCACGACCTCGGGCGGCGCCCCGACCAGCGCGATCTCGCGGTGCCCGAGGCGGGCGAGCTCCTGCGCGGCCAGGCGTCCGGCCGACTCGAAGTCGAGGTCGATGCACGAGAGGCCGGCCGAGTTGCGCGGCAGGCCGATGAGCACGGCGGGCTGGCGGCTGCGGCGCAGGATCGGGACCCGGGCGTCGTCGGCCTCGACGTCCATGACGACCAGCGCGTCGACCATCGAGCCGTCGGTGACGCGCTCGAGGCCCTCGAGGTCGTCCTGCGTCAGGAGCAGCACGTCGTGCGCGTGCTCCCGCGCCCGCGTGACGACGCCGCCCGCGAACTGCATGATCACCGTGACGTCGATGCCGGCGCGCAGCGGCACCATGAGGCCGATGACCTCGCTGCGCGCCGAGGCCAGCGCCTTGGCGCCGGCGTGCGGCACGTACCCGAGCTCGGCCACCGCCTGCTCGATCCGGCGCCGCGTCGCCGCCGAGATGGGCCGCTTGCCGGACAGGGCGTACGACACGGTCGACGTCGAGACGCGGGCGAGGCGCGCGACGTCCTCGATGGTCGTCATGGGTCTCCTCAGGGCATGGCCGGGCTGAGCAGGACACTAGCCCGGGGTGGGATCGACAGGGTTCGTGGCTTCCATAGGTGCGCGACGTCCCGCCCGTGGCCGGGTCCGACGACGACCTCCCGCACGACGGTCCGCGGCGTGTCGTTGTGGACGGTCGCCGCGGTCAGCTCCCCGGCGGCCCAGGTCAGGTCGACGCCGAGGCCGCCGCGGGCGCGCAGGCCGCGCACCTCGCCGTCGGGCCAGGCCGCCGGTAGCGCGGGCAGGAGCCGCAGGGTCCCGTCGTGGCTCTGCACGAGCAGCTCGGCGATCGCGGCCGTGAGCCCGAGGTTGCCGTCGAGCTGGAAGGGCGGGTGCGCGGAGAACAGGTTGGGGTAGAGCCCGCCGCGGTGCGCCCCCGCGTCGTCGCGGGCCGGGCGCAGCGCCTTGACGACCTCGCCGTGAGCGCGGTCGCCGTCGCCCAGCCGGGCCCACAGCGCCGCCCGCCAGGCGAGCGACCAGCCCGTCGACTCCGGGCCGCGCAGGTCCAGGGTGCGTGCCGCGGCCGCGGCGAGCGCGGGCTCTGCCTGCGGCGTGATCGACGCGAGGGGGAACAGCCCGACCAGGTGGGACACGTGCCGGTGCTCCGGCTCCGCCTCCGGCAGCTCGTCGGCCCACTCCAGGAGCTCGCCGCGAGCGCCGGCCCGCGGGTCGGGCAGCAGCGCGACCGCCGCCTCGAGCCCGCTCAGCCAGCCGGTCTCGGCGGGGTCGTCGAGCCCGAGCGTGGTCGCGGCCTCGCGACATGCGGACGCCAGCCACCGCAGCAGGGCGACGTCCATCGTGGCCGAGACGCCCACGCCGGTCGGCCCGCCGTCGGCCGCGATCACGTGGTTCTCGGGCGACGTCGACGGGCTCGTCCACGCCGTCGTGCCGTCGGTCTGCACCCAGTCGGCGGCGAAGCTGCCCGCCTCGCGCAAGACGGGCCACGCCCGCTCGCGCAGGAACCCGGCGTCCCCGCCGAACAGGTGGTGCTCCCAGAGATGGTGCGCGAGCCAGACCCCGCCCATGGCCCACGACGCCCAGGCCGGGTCACCGTGCCCGGCACCGACCGGCCCGGCGTGCGCCCATGCGTCCGAGTTGTGGTGCGCCACCCAGCCCCGCGCGCCGTACAGCCGCCGGGCGGCCTCCGCACCAGGGCCGGCGGCGAGCCGCTCCACGAACGCGAGCAGCGGCTCCTGGCACTCGGCCAAGGCCGTCGTCTCCGCGGGCCAGTAGGCCATCTCGGTGTTGATGTTCGTCGTGTAGGCGCTCGACCACGGCCCGGGCAGCTCCGCGTTCCAGATGCCCTGCAGCGTGACGGGCAGCCCGCCCGGGCGCGACGACGCCAGCAGCAAGTACCGGCCGTAGTGGAAGCAGAGCGCGGCGAGCCCGGGGTCGTCCGTCGCGGTCGCGGCCGCCACGCGCCGGTCGGCCGGCAGGGCCGCGGTCCCCGGGGCGTCGGGCAGGCCAAGCTCGACCCGGTCGTAGAGCGCCGCGTGCGCCGAGGTGTGCGCGTGCAGGCGCTCGCGGGCGCCGCGCGCGACGGCGTTGGGCGCGGAGGCGTCAGCGACGGCGTCGGGCGCGGCGCCAGGTCCCCGCTCGCCGACGTCGTCGACCAGCCGCAGCGCCTCGCCGACGGCGGTCGCAAGGTCGGCGACGGTGCCCGCGGCCGGGTCGTGCGTCACCGCCGTGCCCACCAGCAGCAGGTGCTCGGTCGAGGCGCCGGTGCGCAGCACGTCGCCGTCGACGACGGCGTCCGCGTCCCCGGCCGCGCGCACCGCGACGACCAGGCGCGCGGGGTTGCCGGGGGAGTAGCGGACGGGCTCGTCGACCACCTCGTGGCCCGGCGCGACGTCGACCGGCGGGACGAGCACGCTTACCAGCGCGCCCTTGCCCTCGTGATCAATGCCCGTCCCCGCTGCCCGCAGCAGGCTCGAGAACCGCAGCGTCAGCGCGACGGGTCGGTCGCTCACGACGTGGTGGACCAGGCACCCGCCGCGCGCGTCCGCCCAGGTCTCGTGGCGCACCTGGCCGCCGCTCGGCAGCTCGTAGCCGTGCGCCGCGACCGCGGCGCGGAGCTCGAGGGAGCGTTCGTAGAAGCCGCCCGCCGCTCCGGGGCCGTCGTCGGAGGTGACCTCGACGTCCAGCTCGCCGAGCGGGAGGTACGCCTGCACCCAGCGGGTCTGCAGCTGTTCGAGGAGGCGCTCGGCCTCGCGGACGTCGCCGCGCGCGATCGCCGCACGCACCCGGGCGAGGTGCTCCGGACCCGCTGCGGCGACGGCGTCGAGCGGGTCGGCCTCGGGCGGGCCGGACCACGCACGCACGTCGTTGAGCCACAGCCGCTCCCCGCCCAGGCGGCCGGCACACATCGCCGCGCGCAGCCCGTTCCCGACGGGCAGCGCCTCCAGCCAGCGGTCGGCGGGCGCGTCGTAGCGCAGCTCGTGCATGTCTCTACCTCGCGTCTTTGCGTCGGGTTCGGCTCGGATCGTTCCGATCAGGCGGCGTAGACAATCGCCGTCCTCGTGCTTAGGCTAGCGAAGCGCTTCGACAAAAGTCATCGATGGAGATCGCCGAGTGTCGCACACACCTTTTCCCCCCCGCACGGAACGTGCCGTCCAGGGCCGCGCGCCGCTGCGCGAGCTGACCGACGAGCTCGGCGTCCTCTACGGCGGCGACTGGAACCCCGAGCAGTGGGAGCCGTCCGTCTGGCGGGAGGACGTGCGCCTCATGCGGGAGGCGGGGGTCAACCTCGTGACCGTCGGCGTCTTCTCGTGGGCGCGGTACGAGCCCGAGCCGGGCGCGCGCGACTTCGCGTGGATGGACGAGGTGCTCGACCTGCTCCACGAGCACGGCATCGCCGCCGACCTGGCCACGCCCGTCGCGTCGCCGCCGCCGTGGCTCGGCGTCGAGCACCCCGACACCCTCCCGGTCGACGCGGACGGCGTCCGCCTGGTGCCCGGGTCCCGCAACCAGTTCAGCCCGTCGTCGGCCACGTACCGCGCGCACGCCCTGGCCATCACGCGCGACCTCGCCGCCCGCTACGCCCGCCACCCGGCCGTCCGCCTCTGGCACGTGGGCAACGAGTACGGCCAGATCGACTTCGGCGACGAGGCAGCGCACGCGTTCCGCGGTTGGCTCCGGGAGCGCTACGGCACCGTCGACGCCCTCAACGAGGCGTGGGGCACGGCCTTCTGGTCGCAGCGCTACCGCACGTTCGACGACGTCCTGCCGCCCCGGCGCATGCCGTACCTGGTCAACCCGACGCAGTCCCTCGACTTCCGGCGATTCACCAGCGACCAGCTTCTCGCCTGCTACCGCGAGCAGCACGCCGCGATCCGCGCCGCCGGCGCGACGCAGCCGGTCACCACCAACTTCATGGGCTTCTTCCCGCACGTCGACTCCTGGTCCTGGGCCGACGACGTCGACGTCGTCGCCGACGACCAGTACCCCGACCAGGCCGACCCGCGCTCGCCCGCGGACGCGGCGCTGGTCCAGGACCTCATGCGCGGGCTGGGCGGGGGAGCGCCGTGGCTGCTCCTCGAGCAGGCCGTGGGCGCGACGTCGTGGCGCGAGCACAACCTGCCGAAGTCGCCGGAGCGGATGCGTCTCGACTCGCTCCAGGCCGTGGCCCGCGGGGCCGACGGCATCTGCTTCTTCCAGTGGCGGGCCTCCACGGCGGGAGCCGAGCGGTTCCACTCCGCGATGCTGCCCCACGCCGGCCCGGACACCGCCGTGCACCGCGGGGTCCGCCGCCTCGGCCAGGACCTGGCGAAGCTGCGGCCCGTGACCGGGACGCGCGTCCCCGCGCGCACCGCGCTGCTCTTCGACTGGGAGTCGTGGTGGGCCGCCGAGGAGCCGGGCCGGATCACCGAGCGCCTGCGCACGCTCGACCAGGTGCGCGCCTTCTACCGCCCCCTGTGGGACCGCGGGATCGTCGTCGACGTCGTGCGGCCGGGCGCCCCGCTCGACGGGTACGACCTCGTCGTCGTCCCGCAGACCTACCTGCTCGACGACGACGCCGCGAAGTCGCTGCGGGCAGCGGTCGAGGGCGGCGCCGGCGTCGTCGTCGGGCCCATGACGGGCGTGGCCGACCGCAACGCGCACGTGCTGCCGGGGCGGTTCCCGGTGCCGGTCACGGACCTGCTCGGCGCGAGCGGCGAGGAGTGGGTCGCGCTGCCCGACGGCGGGGTCGAGGTCGTGGGCACCCAGCCCTGGGCGCCGGCGCTCGCGGGCCGGGCCGAGGTGCACGCCGAGCTGCTGCGCGCCGACGACGACACGGACGTCCTGCTCCGGTTCGCCGAGGGACACCTCGCCGGCGAGCCGGCCGTGACCCGGCGGCGCACCGGCCCCCGCGGCGGCACCTGGTACGTGGGCGCGGTGCTCGACGAGGGACTGCTCGGCGCGGTGCTCGACGACGCGATCGTGCGTGCGGGCGTCGGCCCGGCCGTCCCGGGCGCCGTGCCCGCGGTCCACCCCGGCTCGCACGTCTTTGCCGTCACCGAGGCGGACGGGGCCACCGGGGTCGAGGCCGTCCGCCGCGGCGACGCCGTCTTCCTCCTCAACCGCTCCGGCGAGCACCGCGACGTCGTCGTCCCGGGGCGCTGGACCGACCTGCTCACGGGCGCCGACGTCGTCGACGTCGTCCCGCTCCCCGTCCACGACGTCGCCGTGCTGATCCCGGTCGACCCCACCATGACGAACAGCCCTGACGAACCAAGGAACTGGTGACGATGAAGTTCACTGACGGCTACTGGAAGGCGCGCCGCGGCGTCGCGCCGCTGTACGCGGTGGAGGTCGACGACGTCCGCGTCGACGAGGCCGCGGGGACCATGACGGTCTTCGCGCCGACCGGGCGCATCAGCCACCGCGGCGACACGCTCAACCGCCCGATGCTGACCGTGGACCTCTCCGCGCACGCCCCCGGGGTGGTCAAGGTGCGCGTCACGCACCATGCCGGCGCAGCCGTGCGCGGCCCGCACTTCCCGGTCGCCGCCGAGGCCGGGTACACCCCGATCCTCAAGCTCGACGACGAAGAGGGCCTGCTCGACGCCGACGGCCTGACCGTGCGCGTGAAGCGCAACGGCCCGTGGCGCATCGAGTTCGAGCAGGACGGCCGCCCGCTGACCTCCAGCCTGCCCAAGTCGGTCGGCTACATGACCTCGGACGGCTCAGGCCCGCTGCCGGCCGGAACCTGGGTGCACGAGCAGCTCACGCTCGAGCCGGGCGAGAGCGTCTACGGACTCGGCGAGCGGTTCGGCGCGTTCGTCAAGAACGGGCAGGAGGTCGACGTCTGGAACGAGGACGGCGGCACCTCGTCGGAGCAGGCGTACAAGAACGTGCCGTTCTACCTCTCGTCGAAGGGCTACGGCGTCTTCGTCGCCCACACCGAGAAGGTCTCGTTCGAGGTCGGCTCCGAGGTCAACACGCGGGCGCAGTTCTCGGTGCCCGGGCAGTCGCTCGAGTACTACGTGATCGCCGGCCCCACGCCCAAGGACGTGCTGCGCCGCTACACGGCGCTCACCGGGCGGCCGGCCCGCGTGCCCGCGTGGTCGTTCGGCCTGTGGCTGTCGACGTCGTTCACGACGTCGTACGACGAGGCGACGGTCACCTCGTTCATCGACGGCATGCGCGAGCGCGAGATCCCGCTGTCGGTGTTCCACTTCGACTGCTTCTGGATGCGCGAGTACCAGTGGTGCGACTTCGAGTGGGACCCGCGCGTCTTCCCCGACCCCGAGGGCATGATCGCCCGCCTGCACGAGCGCGGGCTCAAGGTGTGCGTCTGGATCAACCCGTACATCGGCCAGCGCTCGCCGCTGTTCGCGGAAGCGGCCGAGCGCGGGTACCTGCTCCGGACCACCGACGGTGGCGTGTGGCAGTGGGACCAGTGGCAGGCCGGCATGGGGCTCGTCGACTTCACCAACCCCGAGGCCTCGGCCTGGTACGTCGGCAAGCTCGAGAAGCTCGTCGACCAGGGCGTCGACACGTTCAAGACGGACTTCGGCGAGCGCATCCCGGTCGACGACGTCGTCTGGCACGACGGGTCCGACCCGCAGCGCATGCACAACTACTACACGCAGCTCTACAACGAGGCCGTCTTCCGGCTGCTCGAGCGACGGCGCGGCGAGGGCGACGCCGTGGTGTTCGCGCGGTCCGCGACCGCTGGCGGGCAGCAGCTGCCCGTCCACTGGGGCGGCGACAACGACTCGACGTACGCGTCGATGGCGGAGACGCTGCGCGGCGGGCTGTCGCTCGCGCTGAGCGGGTTCGGCTACTGGTCGCACGACATCGGCGGGTTCGAGGGCACCCCGGACGCCGGCGTGTTCAAGCGCTGGCTGCCGTTCGGCCTGCTGTCGTCGCACTCGCGCCTCCACGGCAACACCTCCTACCGGGTGCCGTGGGCGTTCGACGACGAAGCCGTCGACGTGGCCCGGCGCTTCACGCGGCTCAAGCTCTCGCTCATGCCGTACCTGGGCCGCCTGGCCGAGGAGGCGCACACCGAGGGCGTGCCGATGATGCGCCCGATGGTGCTCGAGTTCCCCGGCGACCGCGGCGCGCACCCTGTCGACACGCAGTTCATGCTGGGCGACGCGCTGGTCGTGGCCCCGGTGTTCAGCGCGACCGGCGACGTCGACGTCTACGTCCCCGAGGGCACCTGGACGTCGCTGCTCGACGGGTCGACCGTCACCGGCCCGCGCTGGGTGCACCAGAAGCACGGCTACACGACCGTGCCGCTGTACGTGCGACCGGGCACCGTGCTGCCGGTCGGCGCGCGCGACGACGCGCCCGAGTACGCGTGGGCCGACGGCGTCACGCTGCACTGCTTCGAGCTGCCGGACGGGTTCGACCAGACCCTGACCGTCCCGGGCGGGACGGGCGCCCCGGCGACGTTCTGCGTCCGCCGCGAGGGCGACCGCGTCGTCGCGAGCAGCGGCGACGCGCCCGGCGAGTGGGGTCTGCGGGTCGGCGACCAGGCCGGCCGTGCCACCTTCGCGAACGAGATCACGATCGTCCTGGCCGAGGAGGCGACCCGATGAGCACCGACCCGATGAGCACCGACCCGATGAGCACCGAGCCGTTCCGCGACCCGGGCCTGCCCGCGATCGACCGCGCCAAGGATCTGCTCGCCCGGCTGACGCCGCAGGAGCGCGTCGCGATGCTCCACCAGCACGCCCCGGCCGTCGAGCGCCTGGGCCTCGCGGCCTTCCACACGGGCGCCGAGGCACTGCACGGCGTCGCGTGGCTCGGCAAGGCGACGGTGCTGCCGCAGGCGGTGGGCCTCGGGGCCACCTGGGACCCGGAGCTCCTCGAGCGCCTGGGCGAGATGGTGGGCACCGAGCAGCGGGCCAAGCACGCGGAAAACCCGGGCGTGAGCCTCAACGTGTGGGCGCCCGTCGTCAACACGCTCCGCCACCCGGCATGGGGGCGCAACGAGGAGGGGCTCGCCGAGGACCCGCACCTCACGGCCCACCTCGCGACGGCGTACGCGCGCGGCCTGCGCGGCAGCCACCCGACGGTGTGGAAGACGGTCCCGACCCTCAAGCACTTCCTGGGCTACAACAACGAGGTCGACCGTTCGTCGACGAGCTCGAACCTCTCGCAGCGCACGCTGCACGAGGAGGAGCTCCCGGCCTTCTGCGAGCCGGTGGCGCGGGAGGTCGTCGGCGCCGTCATGCCGTCGTACAACCGCGTCAACGGCGAGCCCGCGCACACGAGCGGCGAGCTGTTCGACGAGCTGCGCTCGTGGGCGCCCGACGAGATCGCCCTCGTCTCCGACGCGTGGGCGCCGACGGCGCTCGTCACGGTCCAGCGCGCGTTCCCCGACCACGTGACCTCGCACGCCGCCGCGCTGCGCGCCGGCCTGGACTCGTTCACCGACGGGGACGCCGAGTCCCAGCACACCGTCGAGCGCCTCACGCAGGCGCTCGAGCGCGGCCTCGTCACGCAGGCCGACGTCGACCGTGCGGTGCTGCGCCTGCTGCACCTGCGCGTGCGCACGGGAGAGCTCGACGCCGCCGACCCCTACGCCGGGATCGGTGCCGACGCGATCGACCTGCCCGAGCACCGCGTGCTCGCGCGGGAGGCCGCGGCCAAGTCCGTCGTCGTGCTCGCCAACGACGGCGTGCTGCCGCTGGCGCCGCCGCGGCGCATCGCCGTCGTCGGGCCGCTCGCCGACGCCGTGCTCACCGACTGGTACTCGGGCACGCCGCCCTACTCCGTGACGCTCGCCGACGGCCTGCGCGAGCGCTTCCCCGACGCTCAGGTCGAGGTCGTCGGCGGGGGCGACGTCGTGGGCCTGCGCGCGACCAGCACCGACGGATACGTCGTCGTGGTCGAGGACGGGTCGGCCGTCGCGGCCGACGCCTCCGTCCTCGCGGCGGACGGGCTCTTCGACCTCACCGACTGGGGCGACGGCGTGGTCACGCTGCGCTCGCACGCCTCGGGCGGGCTGCTCACCGGCGCGGCCTGGCCCGCGAAGGCCGACGCCGCGCGCGTCGGTGGCTGGGTGGTCCAGGAGTCGTTCCGGCGGCACCTGCACCCGGACGGCACGTCGTCGTTCCAGCACCTCGGGAGCAACAAGTGGCTGCGCGTCACGCGCGGCACGAACCTCGTGGGGGCGGACGGGCTGAGCGTCGAGGAGGCCGAGCGGTTCGTCGTGCGGACCGTGACCTCGGGCCACGCGGCCGTCGCCGCGGCGGCAGCGGCGGCGGACGTCGTCGTCATCGCGCTCGGCAACGACCCCCACCTGTCGGGGCGCGAGACGCAGGACCGACCGCACCTGCGCCTGCCCGAGAGCGGCGCCGAGCTGCTCCGGGCCGCTCAGGAGGCCAACGCGAGCACGGTGCTGGCCGTCGTCTCGTCGTTCCCGTACGTGCTGCCGCCAGCCGCACACCGGGCCCGGGCGATCGTCTGGTCGAGCCACGGCGGGCAGGAGCTCGGGCACGGCCTCGCCGACGTCCTGGCGGGTGACGTCGAGCCGTACGGACGGCTCACCCAGCAGTGGCCCGTGGACGAGACGCAGCCGGGCGACCTGCTCGACTACGACACGCACGCCCAGAAGGCCACCTACCGGCACACCGACCGGGAGCCGGCGTTCGCGTTCGGGCACGGCCTGACGTACTCCACCGTCACCTACGGCGCGCTCGCGCTGTCGACCGCCAGCGTGGCGGCGCCGGCACCGACGCTACGGCACGCGCCGCTCGGTGCCGGCGGCGAGCCGGGCGGGGCGGTGACGGCGTCGGTCACTGTGACGAACACGGGGGCCCGGCCCGCCGACGAGCTCGTGCAGGTCTACGCGCTCAGCCCGCAGGACCTGCCGCTGGGCACGCCGCGCCGCCTCCTGCTCGGCTTCCGCCGCGTGCGGCTCGAGCCGGGGGAGTCGCGCGAGGTCGTGGTCGGGTTCGACGTCGCGCGCCTGGCGGTGTGGGACCCGGCCGCGCGCGTCCCGGGCGCGCCGACGGGCTGGCTCCACGAGGGCGCCCTGCGCGTCCAGGCGGCGGAGTACGGGATCGCGGCGGGGCCGTCGGCGGCGGACCTGCCGGCGGTGGGGGCGCTGACCGTCGGCGTGCCGGCATGACGGCGGCACCCCGAGACGGCGACCGGCGAACACCAGGTGAACATCTCGGGCCCGGAGGGCTGTCCTGGCGAGAAGTGCGGTTAGGTTCGGCGGCGACGTCCACTTCACCAGGAGGATCGATGCCTGCTTCCGCCACCGCTACCGCCACCCCGAAGCTGACGCCCGCCGTCGCAGCGTGGGTCGACCGTCAGGACACCCCGGGCCTGGGTCTCACCGAGGCCCTCGCCGAGCTGCACCAGGACTGGTCGACCGGTCCGGCCGCCAGCCACGAGGATCACCTGCGCCGTCTCGCGGCGATGAACGAGCTCGCCGTGGCGCTGCGCGCCGCCACGGTCCACGCCGCGCTCGAGGCCCTCGAGGCCGGCGTGGACGCCAAGCAGATCGCCGCGAGCCTCGGCTCGACCGGCGCGACGGTCACCAAGTGGGTCAAGGAGGCTCGTGCTGCCGCCTGAGCAGCGCTAGCCTGCCCGGCGTGACAGCGCTCGGGTGGAGCCACAACGACCACTTCCACGGCTGGGTCGTGCGTCGCCTCCGGGCGGCGCGCGGCCCAGCCGTCGGCGTTCTCGACGTCGGCTGCGGCAACGGCGGGCTCGTCGCCGCGCTGCGGTCGCGCGGGTTCGCGCCCGTCGTCGGCATCGACCCCGACCCGGCCATGGCGCGCTCGGCGACGGAGCGCTTCGCCGCGGACGACGACGTCACGGTTGCGCGCACCTCGTTCTTCGACCTCGCGCGCGGCGACGGTCTCGTGCCCGACGGCGGGGCGGCCGCGCTCACGATGGTCGCCTCGCTCCACCATCTCGCACACCAGAACGGGCTGGAGCCCTCGCTCCGGCACGCGCGCGAGCTCCTCGCGCCGGGCGGCAGGCTGGTCGTCGTCGGGCTGGCGCGCCCGACGACACCCGCGGACTTCGCGGTGGACCTCGCCTCGATCGTCCTGAATCGCGTCATGGGGCTCGCCAAGCGGGTCGCTGGCGCGCCGCGCTGGGTCGAGGACGGGATGCCGGTGCGGGACCCCGACGAGAGCTTCACCCAGGTGGTGCGGGCGGCGCAGACGGTGCTGCCCGGCGCGCGCGTCCGCCGGCGGCTCTGGTTCCGCTACACGCTGGAGTGGTCGGCCGCCTGACCGCCGTCGGCCGCGTGGGCGGCCTCGGCGAGCAGCGCCGCGTGCTCGGTGCGCACCAGGAAGTCGCGGATGGTGTCCCGGCTCCGGTGGAGGCAGGCGAGCCGCGCCTCGATGCCCACCAGCTCGCTCGCCAGCATCTCGGCGACCGTGCGCGGGCAGCTCGGCTCGTCGCGCTCGGCGGCCTCCTCCATGTCGAGGAGCACGCGCACGAGGCGGGTCGGCAGGCCCGCCTGCACCAGCCCGGCCACGCGCCGCACCAGCTCGACGTCGTCGTCACCGTAGGTGCGGTAGCCGTTGCTCGCGCGCGCCGCACCGACCAGGCCCTCCTGCTCGTAGTAGCGCACCGCGCGTGGGCTCACGCCCGCGCGGGCGGCCAGCTCGCCGATCTTCATGCCGCCTCCCGTCGACCCCTTGACCTTGACGTCAACGTCAAACTTTACGGTCATCGCATGACGACACCAAGACTGCCGTGGCCCTCCCTGCTGGTGCTCGCGGCCGCCACGTTCGTGATGGTGACCGCGGAGATGCTGCCGACCGCGGTGCTGCCCCAGCTCAGCGCCGGGCTGGGCGTCTCCGAGGCGCGCACCGGGGCTCTGGTCTCGGTCTGGGCCGGCACGGTGGTGGTGGCGAGCTTCCCCCTCGTGCGCGCGACCCGCCGCGTCGGGCGACGGCGCCTCGTCGTGGCCGCGCTGCTCGCGCTCGCGGCGTCCGGCGCGCTCACCGCCGTGGCCCCCGGATACCCGGTCGCGCTCGCCGCGCGGGTCGCCGGTGCGGCCGCCGTCGGGGTGCTCTGGGCCACGGTCAACGCACACCTCGCCGACCTCGTCCCGGACGTGCTGCTGGGCCGCGCGGTCTCCGTCGTCCTGGGCGGCGCGACGCTCGGGATGGTGCTCGGCACGCCGCTCGCCAACCTCGTGGCGCGGGGCATCGGCTGGCGGGCCGCCTTCGCGGCGCTCGCAGTGCTGGCCCTCGCGTCGGCGGCACTCGTGCGGCTCGTGGTGGCGGACGCCCCAGCCCCCGGGCGGAGCGGGCGCACCCTCGGGGACGGGCCGGGCGGCACGCTGGCGACCCCGAGCCGGTGGCCGATGGCCGCCCTCACGGTGACCGTCGGCGTGCTGCTGGTCGGCCACTACGGGGCCTACACGTTCGTCACGCGCCTGGTCGACGCGCCGGCCGGCGCGCTGCCCGGCGGGAGCAGCACGGTGCTGCTCCTCTTCGGCCTGGCGTCGGCCGCGGGCCTCGTCGCGGCGGGCCGGTTCGGCGCCCGTACCGGGGGGGCGCTCGTGGTGAGCTCCGGGCTCACCGCCGTCGGCCTCCTCGCGCTGCCCGCGGCCGCCACCCAGCCCGTGCTGGGGCTCGGCGTCGTGCTGCTGTGGGGCGCCGCGTCCGGTGCGCTGCCACCACTCGCGCAGACGGCGATCCTGCGGCTGGGCGGCCCCGCGCACCGCACGACGGCGGGAGCCCTCATCCCGGTGGTCTTCAACGGTGGCATCGCCGTCGGCGCCGCCCTCGCCGCCGCCCTCGTCTCCGGCCACGGCGTCGGCGCGCTGCCGCTGCCGGCCGCCGTCGTCGTGCTCGTGGCGACGACGGCGACCGGCGCCGTCGTGCGCGGGACCAGCCGGCGCCAGGCGCAGGCGGCCCCGCCCGACGCGCTCAGCAGTGCCGATGCACGTCAGGACCTCTCGACCCCGCCCGCCGAGCTCAGCAGTGGGGCGCGACCGGCCGGCCCGTCCCGGTGATGAGATACGCGTCCGAGACCCAGTTGTGCGGCCCGATCCGGTACCAGAGGTTGGTCGTCCCGCGCGTGCCCGAGATGGTGGTCCCGCGCGCGTGACACAGCAGGGGGACACGCGCGCTGTTCACCGCGAGCCCCACCGCGCGGTAGCCGGTGCCCGGTCCCGAACGGACGTTGAGGGGCTTGACCGGGGACGCGACGACGCCCGTGCGGGCGCTGCCCTGCCACAGGTAGGTGACGTGCACCGCCGCGTTCCTGCTCAGGCGCAGCCCCGCGGCAAACGTGCCGTCCGCCAGGTCGATGCCCGACGGGTTGAGCACGGTGCGTCCCCGCTCGTCCTTGCCGCCCTTGTAGTGGTCGTAGTACGCGGCCGTCGCCGCGGGCCTGCCGTGCGGGAGGTCCTGCGCGTAGTGCCGGGTGGTGCTCCAGTAGTCGTCCCGCGTGTTCCACGGCCCCACGTCCCACACGGGCGCGTACTCGCACCTGCCCGTCGACGGCGCGCACACCCGCACCGTGTACCTGCCGGAGCCGTTCGCCGCCAGGGCGCGGCGCGAGGGCAGCGCGACGAAGTGGTCGCGCGGAGTGATGACGTGCCCGTTCGCCGTCGTGCGGCCGACCAGCCCCTCGCGCGTCGCGAAGACCCAGTGGCTGCCACCGTCGGCCCCGTCCGCCGCGGCGGGAGCGGCGAACGCCACCGTCCCCGCCGTCAGCAACGTGGCGGCGCACCCGAGGACCATCAGTCCCCGCCGGCGCCGGGACCCCCGCTGGGGCCTCTTGTCCGCAGTCAGCATGACGCGAATGTAATTTGCGGCACACGGGCCTGCGACCTGGGGAGTTATCGGCGCGGGCCCGGGTCAAGCATCGACGCGGGTGAAATCTGCGGCCGTTCGGACACCTGCGAGGATGGGCCTATGCCCGCCCCGCAGCCCGCCGACCTGCCCGCCGCGACCCCCGGCGGCGCGCCCCGAACCGTCACGATCCTCGGCTCCACCGGCTCGATCGGCACCCAGGCGATCGACGTCGTGCGCCGCCACCCCGACCGCTTCCGGGTCGAGGCGCTCAGCGCCGGCGGAGGCGACGTCGCGCTGCTCGCCGCGCAGGCGGCCGAGCTCGGTGTCGCCGCCGTCGCCGTCGCGAACCCCGCCCGGGCGGCCGACCTGCGTGACGCCCTCGCGGACGCCGGCGCGACCGGCGCCGAGGTGCTCGCCGGCCCGGATGCCGCCGCCGAGCTCGCGGGGCGCGGCTCCGACGTCGTCCTCAACGGCATCACCGGGAGCGTCGGGCTGCGGCCCACGCTCGCCGCGCTCGCGGCCGGCTCGATGCTCGCGCTGGCGAACAAGGAGTCGCTGGTCGTGGGCGGGTCGCTCGTCAAGGCTGCCGTCCGGCGCCCGGACCAGATCGTGCCCGTCGACTCCGAGCACAGCGCCATCGCGCAGTCGCTGCGGTCGGGCACGCACGCCGAGGTCAGGCGGCTCATCCTCACCGCGAGCGGAGGCCCGTTCCGCGGCCGCTCCCGGGACGCCATGAAGAAGGTCACGCCCGACCAGGCGCTGGCGCACCCCACGTGGAGCATGGGCCCGGTCGTGACGATCAACTCGGCGTCCCTCATGAACAAGGGCCTCGAGCTCATCGAGGCGCACCTGCTGTTCGACGTGCCGGTCGCCGACATCACCGTCGTCGTGCACCCGCAGTCGGTGGTCCACTCCATGGTCGAGTTCGTCGACGGGTCCACGATCGCGCAGGCCTCGCCACCCGACATGCGGCTGCCCATCGCGCTCGGCCTGTCCTGGCCCGACCGCCTCGACCCGGTCGCCACCCCGTGCGACTGGACGCAGGCCACCGCGTGGACGTTCGAGCCGCTCGACGAGGCGACCTTCCCCGCCGTCGGTCTGGCGCGCGCCGCCGCGGTGGCCTCGGCCACGCACCCCGCCGTCTACAACGCGGCGAACGAGCAGGGCGTCGCGGCGTTCCTGGCCGGCCGCATCGGATTCCTGGACATCGTCGACACCGTCGAGCGCGTGCTCGGCGAGCACGACGGCGTCGCCCCCGACGCGGTCACGCTCACCGACGTCGAGGCCGCCGAGTCCTGGGCCCGGGCCCGCGCGGACGAGCTGCTCGACCGGCGCTGACCGGCCAGGGCGCGCCGGGCCGCCGAAGATCCTCACACGACGGCCAGGAGAACCCCAGTCGCGGCGCCTACGCTGGGGCGGGTGAGCATCGTGGTGGGCATCCTCGTCGTCGTCCTGGGCATCGCCGTCTCCATCGCCCTGCACGAGGTGGGACACATGGTTCCCGCCAAGGCGTTCGGCGTGCGCGTCAGCCAGTACATGGTGGGGTTCGGCCCCACGCTCTGGTCGCGGACCAAGGGCGAGACCGAGTACGGCGTCAAGGCGATCCCGCTCGGCGGGTACGTCCGGATGGTCGGCATGATGCCGCCTGCGCCCGCCGGCACGCGCCGCGGCAGCGGCTTCTTCGCCCAGGTCATCGCGGACGCCCGCGACCAGAGCGTCGACGAGATCCGCCCCGGCGAGGAGCAGCGCGCGTTCTACCACCTGTCCACGCCCAAGAAGCTCGTGGTCATGCTGGGCGGCCCGGTGATGAACCTGGTGCTCGCCGTCGTGCTCACCGCGGCCTTCATGGCCATCGGCGTCACCCAGCAGACGACGACGGTCGCGGCCGTGAGCGAGTGCGTCCCCACCGCGACCGGCGCGCCGTGCGACGCCTCCGCCGCGCCGGCACCCGCCGCCGCGGCAGGGCTGCGCGCGGGCGACCGCATCGTCTCGTACGACGGCAACCGCACCCACACCTGGACCGACCTCCTCGACGCCATCGACGGCACCGCCGGCCAGGCCGTCCCGGTCGTCGTCGAGCGCGACGGGAAGCAGCTGACGCTCACCATCACACCGGTCGACGTGCGCCGCGCGGTCGTCGAGGCGGACGGCACCGTCGTCAAGGACGCCCGCGGCGAGGTCCAGACCGTCAGCGGCGCGTTCCTGGGCGTGGCGCCGACCATGGCCCGCCAGGCGATGCCGATGAGCCAGGTGCCCGCCGAGGTCGGGCGCATGTTCACGGGCACGGCCGGCGCCGTCGTCACGTTCCCGGCAAAGGTCTACCAGGCGGTCGAGCAGACCTTCACGGACGCCCCGCGCTCGGCCGACGGCGTCATGTCCGTGGTCGGCGTGGGCCGGGCCGCCGTGGGCGTGGCCGGGCTGGACGCCACCGTGATGGACCGCGTCGCGATCATGCTCAGCCTGCTCGCCTCGCTCAACATGGCGCTCTTCGTGTTCAACCTGATCCCGCTGCTGCCGCTCGACGGCGGGCACGTCGTCAACGCGCTCTACGAGGGCGCCAAGCGCACCGTCGCCCGGGTGCGCGGGCTCCGGGTCCTGCCCGGCCCGGCCGACGTCGCACGCATGATGCCCGTCGCGTACGTCATGTTCGTGGTGCTGATGGGCTCGGGCCTGCTGCTCATCGTGGCCGACGTCGTCGACCCCGTGAAGATCTTCTGACGAGCCCGTGACCAGGCCCTGGCCGGCGCGGGCGAGTGGCCCGCGCCGGGGGATACTGGGCTGGTGAGCACTGTCAATCTCGGTATGCCCAGCGCCGCGACCCCGGGGGCCGCCCCGACGCTGGCCCCCCGCCGAACGTCCCGGAAGATCAAGGTGGGCAAGGTCGAGGTGGGTGGCGACGCCCCCATCAGCGTCCAGTCCATGACGACGACGCCGACCACCGACATCAACGCGAC
Source organism: Xylanimonas sp. McL0601 (assembly GCF_049852175.1). Classification (GTDB taxonomy): domain Bacteria; phylum Actinomycetota; class Actinomycetes; order Actinomycetales; family Cellulomonadaceae; genus Xylanimonas. The sequence goes on along the minus strand of NZ_CP187527.1, from coordinate 2,883,954 downwards.
GCTGCAGCAGATCGCCGAGCTGACCGCCGCAGGCTGCGACATCGTGCGCGTGGCCGTCCCGACCGCCGACGACGCCGCGGCGCTGCCGGTGATCGCGAAGAAGTCGCAGATCCCGGTCATCGCCGACATCCACTTCCAGCCCAAGTACGTGTTCGCCGCGATCGACGCCGGCTGTGCCGCCGTCCGCGTGAACCCGGGCAACATCCGCAAGTTCGACGACCAGGTCAAGGAGATCGCGCAGGCCGCGAAGGACGCCGGCGTCTCGTTGCGCATCGGCGTCAACGCCGGCTCCCTCGACCCGCGCCTCCTGGCGAAGTACGGCAAGGCCACGCCCGAGGCCCTCGTCGAGTCGGCCGTCTGGGAGGCGTCGCTCTTCGAGGAGCACGGCTTCCACGACTTCAAGATCTCGGTCAAGCACAACGACCCCGTCGTCATGGTGCGCGCCTACGAGATGCTCGCCGAGCGCGGCGACTGGCCGCTGCACCTCGGCGTCACGGAAGCGGGGCCCGCCTTCCAGGGCACGATCAAGTCCGCGACCGCGTTCGGCGCACTGCTGAGCAAGGGCATCGGCGACACCATCCGCGTGTCCCTGTCCGCGCCGCCGGTCGAGGAGGTCAAGGTCGGCAACCAGATCCTCCAGGCCCTCAACCTGCGCCCCCGCAAGCTCGAGATCGTCTCGTGCCCCTCGTGCGGGCGCGCGCAGGTGGACGTCTACACCCTCGCCGAGCGGGTCACCGCAGGGCTCGAGGGCCTCGAGGTCCCGCTGCGCGTCGCGGTCATGGGCTGCGTCGTCAACGGCCCGGGCGAGGCCCGCGAGGCCGACCTCGGCGTCGCGTCCGGCAACGGCAAGGGTCAGATCTTCGTCAAGGGCGAGGTCATCAAGACCGTGCCCGAGTCGGAGATCGTCGAGACCCTCATCGAAGAGGCGATGCGCATCGCCGAGTCGATGCCGGCCCCGGACTCCGAGGGCGCCAGCCCGACCGTGACGGTCGGCTGAGACCCGGCGCGACCGTGGGCGTCCGGGATCAGGTCACCGCCGGGGCGGGACGCGACATCGCTCGCGTCCTCGCCCCGGCCGACCTGCCCGAGGCGCTCGCGGTGTGCGCGCTCGACCCGGTCGCCGCGGTGCTGGCGTCGTCGCGCATCGAGATCGCCGTGCGCGCGGGACTGCCCGCGGCGGGCGGCCAGGTCTGGGGGTGGCCCGCCGCTGGGCGGCTGCGCGCGGTCTGCTGGTCGGGAGCCAACCTCGTCCCGGTCGTGCCGGCCGCGCTCGGCGCCGACGGCGTCGACGCCATCGGGGCGTTCGTGCGCATCGCGCGGGGCCAGGGGAGACGCTCGTCGTCGATCGTCGGGGAGTCGGGCGCGGCGCTCGCCCTCTGGGCCGGGCTGGAGCGGTTCTGGCCGCCCGCGCGCGAGGTGCGTGCGCACCAGCCGTCGCTGGCGATCGCCCGGGACCCCGACGTCGAGCCCGACCCGCGCGTGCGGCTGTCGCGGCTCGAGGAGCTACCCACGCTGATGCCCGCGTGCGTCGCGATGTTCACCGAGGAGGTCGGCTACTCCCCGGTCGCCGGGGGAGGGGTGGCGTACCGCGAGCGCGTCCGCTCGCTCGTCGCCGACAGCAGGTCCTACGTCCGGTTCGCCGCACGGTTCGGCGACCCCTACGCCCGCCCGCCGGGTCCGGCCGTCGAGTTCAAGGCCGAGCTCGGTGCCGTCGCGCAGGGCGTCGCGCAGGTCCAGGGTGTGTGGGTGGACCCGGCCCTGCGCGGCCGACGGCTGTCGGAGGGCGGCATGGCCGCCGTCGTCGCCGACGCCCGCCGGCGCCTGGCCCCGGTGGTCTCGCTGTACGTCAACGGGTACAACGTGCGCGCGATGCGGGCGTACCGGCGAGTGGGCTTCGACCAGGTCGGGACGTTCGCGACCGTCCTCTTCTGAGCGTCCCGGCACCGGTCGGATCGCGCCCGGAGGGCATTCAGCCGGTGCCGCCGGGGTGCCATGGACGCATGGACGACGTGCTCCGGAAGCTGACGCTCCCCTCTGACCTGGCGGGCTGCCTCGAGGCCGCGCGCAGCATCACGATCCCGGCCAGCCGCGCCGAGCTCTACGAGCTCTCGCTCGGCACCGACGGGGCCGACACGTTCGACGTCGTGTTCGACGTGCCCGGGAGGGGTCCGGTCAAGGAGGCCGACGTCGTGCGGTGCCGCAACGGCATCGCGGTCAACTACCCCGACGACTACATCCGCCGGCGCGACCCCGACTGCATGCGGATCGGCGACGAGCTGCCGTCCGACAAGCCGCGGTTCGCCGCCGACCACGGCCCGTTCGCCCCGGTCAAGGCCGAGACGCTCGAGTGGCTGTCGCGGCAGGATCTCGTCGTCGTCCCGTTCAAGGCCGGCGGCCCCCGCTACGGCAGCCCGTCGCTCGCCGTCGTGCCGAAGAACACCGCGTTCTTCGCGACGGCTCTGGTGGACCTGCAGGGGTTCGTCACCTTCGACGAACTGGGCCCGTTCGCCCCGCGCTCGGTCGTCTACCTCGCCCCGCCCTTCCGGCACACCCACTTCGGGGGCAGGCAGGTCGTCGTCCACGACCGCACCGAGACGCTGCACGAGATCTTCGCGTACAACCTGTACCCGGGGCCCAGCGCCAAGAAGGGCGTGTTCTCGGCCCTGCTCGACATCGGCACGCACGAGGGCTGGCTCACGGCCCACGCCTCGTCCGTGCGCGTGACGACGCCGTACGAGAACGAGACCGTCATCATGCACGAGGGCGCCTCAGGCGGCGGCAAGTCCGAGATGTGCCAGGACCTGCGCCGCGAGGAGGACGGCCGCGTGCTGGTGGGCACCAACGTCGTCACCGGCGAGCCCTACGCGATCACGCTGTCGGAGACCTCGCGCCTCGAGCCCGTCACCGACGACATGACGCTGTGCCACCCGGCGTTGCAGCGCCCGTCGAGCGGCAAGATGGCCGTCGCCGACGCCGAAGACGGCTGGTTCGTGCGCGTCGACAACCTCACGCGCTACGGCGAGGACCCGCACCTCGAGAAGGCGATCATCCACCCGGACGAGCCGCTGATCTTCCTCAACATCGAGGGCCACGCGGGCGCCACGGCCCTGCCCTGGGAGCACGTGCTCGACGCGGACGGCAAGCCCTGCTCCAACCCGCGCGTGATCATCCCGCGGAACCAGATCAAGGGCATCGTCGACGAGCCGCAGGAGGTCGACGTCCGCACGTTCGGCGTCCGCATGCCGGCGTGCACCGCAGCGCAGCCGACGTACGGTGTCATGGGCCTCATGCACGTCATCCCGCCGGCCCTGGCCTGGCTGTGGCGCCTGGTCACCCCGCGCGGCGACAAGAACCCGTCGATCGCGGCGACCGCGGCCGAGGCCGACGTCATCGCCCACGGCGGCATGGTCGCCGAGGGCGTGGGCTCGTTCTGGCCGTTCTCGACCAACACCAAGGTCGGCGCGGCGAACCTGCTGCTCGAGCAGATCCTCGCGGCGCCGAAGACGCGGTACGTGCTCACGCCGAACCAGCACGTCGGCGCCTACAAGGTGGGGTTCGCGGCCGAGTGGCTGGCCCGCGAGTACCTGGCCCGCCGCGGCCAGGGCCACGTGCGGCCCGAGTCGCTCGTCCCGTCGCGCTGCCCGCTCTTCGGCTTCGCGCTGCGGGACATGAAGATCGACGGCCAGCAGGTGCGGCCGTCGCTCCTGCGCCCCGAGCTGCAGTCGAAGGTCGGCACCGCGGCCTACGACGCCGGAGCGGGCATCATCACGGCCTTCTTCAAGTCCGAGCTGCAGCAGTTCCTCACGCCCGAGCTCGACCCGCTGGGCCGCCAGATCATCGAGGTCTGCCTGAACGACGGCACGCTCGCGGACTACCTGGCCCTCACGCCGCTCGACGTGGAGTGACCGCTACTTCAGCAGGCGGGACAGCCGCCGGTCCGCCAGCGGCTGCCCGCCGGTCTGGCACGTGGCGCAGTACTGCAGCGACCGGTCCGCGAACGACACCTCGCGGACCGTGTCGCCGCACACGGGGCAGGCGAGCCCGGTGCGCCCGTGCACGCGCATGCCCGCGCGCTTGGCGTCCTTGAGCTCCTTGGCCGGCTTGCCCGCTGCCGCCGCCACGGCGTCCGTGAGCGTGCCGACGATCGCGGCGTGCAGGGCAGCGACGTCGTCGGCGGTAAAGCTCTTCGTGAGCTTGTACGGCGACATGCGCGCGACGTGCAGGATCTCGTCCGAGTAGGCGTTGCCGATGCCCGCGACCGCCGACTGGTCGCGCAGCAGGCCTTTGACCTGCTGGTTCTTGCGGGCCATCAGCTCACGCAGGACGTCGGGCGTGAACGCCGGGTCGAGCGGCTCGGGGCCGAGCGTCGCGACCTGCTCGACGTCGCCCGGCGAGCGCACGACGTGGACCGCCAGCCGCTTCTGCGTGCCCGCCTCGGTCAGGTCGAACCCGGACCCGTCGTCGAACCGCACCCGGAGCGCGATCACCGCTCCCCGCGCCGAGCCGCCGAGCCGCGGCCGCACCGTCGTCGCCGGCACGGCGTCGTACCACCGCAGCCACCCGCCGCGGGACAGGTGCACGAGCAGGTGCGGGTCCGCCGCGTCGTCCGAGTCCGGGTCCGCGTCGGGCGTGAAGCTCGCCAGGTCGAGCCACTTGCCGTGCCTCGACCACCCGCGCACGGTCGCCCCGGCGAGCGCCGTCAGGGGAGGGGCGTACGTCTTGAGCGCGGCGATGTTGCCGACGTCGGCGCCCGTGATCGTGCGCCCCCGGGTGCGCCCGTCGAGAAACGTGACCAGCCCTTCGACCTCCGGCAGCTCCGGCATGAGGCCATTCAACCGCGGAGTGCCGACAGGCGTCGGGGGTCCGCCGGCCGCCGATATCCTGTGCCCCATGTCTGCTTCGTCGCTCGGCCGCGGTGACCTCCTGCGCCTGTCCACGCTGTTCGTCCGCACGCTGCGCGAGGATCCGGTCGACGCCGAGGTCGCGAGCCACAGGCTGCTGGTCCGCGCCGGCTACATCCGCCGCACCGCCCCCGGCATCTACACGTGGCTCCCGCTGGGCCTGCGGGTGCTGGCCAAGATCGAGCAGGTCGTGCGCGAGGAGATGCACGCCATCGGCGGCCAGGAGGTGCACTTCCCGGCGCTGCTGCCGCGCGAGCCCTACGAGGCGACGGGCCGCTGGGAGGAGTACGGCGCCGGCCTGTTCCGCCTCAAGGACCGCAAGGAGGCCGACTACCTCCTGGCGCCCACGCACGAGGAGATGTTCACGCTCCTGGTCAAGGACCTGTACTCCTCGTACAAGGACCTGCCGCTGACGCTCTTCCAGATCCAGACCAAGTACCGCGACGAGGCCCGTCCGCGCGCCGGCCTGATCCGCGGCCGCGAGTTCGTCATGAAGGACTCGTACTCGTTCGACACCACGGACGCCGGCCTCGACGCCGCCTACCAGCGCCACCGCGGCGCCTACGAACGCATCTTCCAGCGCCTGGGCCTCGACTACGTCATCGTCTCGGCGATGTCGGGGGCCATGGGCGGCTCGCGCTCCGAGGAGTTCCTCTCGCCGTCGCCGATCGGCGAGGACACCTTCGTGCGCTCCGCCGGCGGGTACGCGGCCAACGTCGAGGCCGTCGTGACGCCCGTCCCGGAGGCGATCCCGTACGACGACGCCCCCGCCGCGCACGTCGAGGACACCCCCGACACCCCGACCATCGAGACGCTGGTGGCGCTCGCCAACGCGAAGCACCCCCGCCCCGACCGCGAGTGGACCGCCGCCGACACGCTCAAGAACGTCGTGCTCGCGGTCACGCAGCCCGACGGGACGCGTGGCCTGCTCGTCGTCGGCGTGCCCGGCGACCGCGAGGTGGACATGAAGCGCCTCGAGGCGGCGCTCGAGCCGGCCGAGGCCGAGCCGGCCGGCGACGCCGACTTCGCGAAGCACCCGGGGCTGGTCAAGGGCTACATCGGCCCGGCCGCGCTCGGCCCGCAGGGCGCGCAGGTCACCGCCGAGGACGGCGGGACGTCGTCGGAGATCCGGTACCTCCTCGACCCGCGCGTGGTGCCCGGCACCCGCTGGATCACCGGCGCCAACGAGGCCGGCCGCCACGTGTTCGACCTGGTCGCCGGGCGCGACTTCACCGCGGACGGCACCATCGAGGCGGCCGAGGTGCGGGCGGGCGACCCGGCCCCCGACGGCTCGGGCCCCCTCGAGCTGGCCCGCGGCATCGAGATGGGCCACATCTTCCAGCTCGGCCGCAAGTACGCCCAGGCGCTCGGCCTGACGGTGCTCGACGAGAACGGCAAGCAGGTCGTCGTCACCATGGGCTCCTATGGCGTCGGCGTGACCCGCGCGCTGGCGGCGCTCGCGGAGGCGCACCACGACGAGCGCGGCCTGGCCTGGCCGGCGCACGTCGCCCCCGCGCACGTGCACGTCGTCGCGACCGGCAAGGGCACCGAGGTGTTCGAGGCGGCCGAGGCCCTCGCGCGGGGCCTCGTCGCGAACGGGGTCGAGGTCGTCTACGACGACCGGCCCAAGGTCTCCCCGGGCGTGAAGTTCGCCGACGCGGAGCTCCTCGGCGTCCCGCTGCTCGTCGTCGTGGGCCGCGGCCTGGCGGACGGCGTGGTCGAGCTCCGCCCGCGCGCGGGCGAGGCCCGCCAGCTGCCGGTGGCGGACGCAGTGGCCGAGGTGACCGCGGCGGTGGAGTCGCTTCTCGCCTGACGCCGTGTCATCCCGCAGTGGCGTTGGTGCCTAGCCCGCCAGCTCCGGCATGCCCGGGAACGGGGTCGGGGCGGCACCCCAGGTGTTGAGCGTGACGGCCGACTCGACCAGCAGGTCCACCAGGGCACCGCGCGTGCTCGCCGCCGTCGTGCCCACCAGGCTCGCGTAGTCGGTGGCGAGGCCGTGCGCCAGGGCGCGCACCAGGGCGGCGTCGTCGTCGTCCCGCGGGACCGCGTACGCGACGCGGCGCGGGTCCTGGTCGGTGCCCGCGACGCCCCCGAGCACGGCCCACGCCTGCGCCCGCTCGCCGTGCTCCCGCGAGAGCGCGAGCAGGCGGGCGCGAGCCTCGCCGCTGGTGCGCGCGGCCCGCACCTCGAGCGCGAAGCGCGCGCCGTCCTCGGCGAGCACGAGAGCGCGGTAGTCGGACGCCGAGAGGCCCTCGGGCGGAACCGCGTCCTGCGCGCCCGGCGGTGTCGTCGCGACGCCGCCCGGCTCGCCGGGCGACGGGCTCGGCGACGCGGTGGCCGTGACGGGCTCGGGCACCACGGGGCTGACGGGGTCCGGCCCCGGCACGCCGGCCAGGTCCGCGAGGCGGACGGCCGAGACGGTCTGCGAGGCGCCGATCGAGGCCACGAGCCGGGCCAGGTCGCCGCCGGTGGTGGTGGTCGCGGCCGTGCGGCTGCGACCCGCGGCGTCGACCAGGGCGCCGACGACGTCGGCAGGCGTGGCCGGCGGCGGGGTCGTCGTCGCCGTGGGTGACGGCTCGATGCCCGGGTCGGCGGCGAGGCCCGAGTGGTACAGGCCGCCGAGCGCGTCCGCCTGCGCGTGCGCGTCCGTCGCGACCCGGGAGAGCTCGGTGGAGACGGGGTCCGGCAGCCCCGCGGTGGCCCGGGCCGACTCGGCCAGCTCGGCGACGCCGAGCGCGTCGGCGACGGCGGTGCGGCGCACCTGCTCGGTCGCGTCCGGCTTGGGCTCGGCGGGCGGGGACGTCTCGAGCCGCACGCCGCAGCCGCCCAGCAGGCCTGCGAGGAACACCGCGGCGAGGCCCGCTGCGAGGCGGGCCGAACGGCGGTCCCGGCGGGTCGTGCGGGGCGGCTGGAGTTCCATCGCTCCGATCCTGCCACCCGCCGCGCACCGCCGAGTGTGTGCCATGTCGCGTGGTGCGCCGCGCTGCGACGTGCGGTTTCGGGTCGTGCGACGCGGTGCGCCCGTTACGCTTGACGACGCACAACAACACACCGGTCGCGCCTGGCCGTGAGTGACCAGCCGGAAGGCCGACGGGAGGCAGACGATGGCAGGGCCCAGGGACGAGCGGAACCGCTCCGGCGGTTCGGCGACCGCGGACGCGGTGCGACGGGTGGTGACCCCGGCGGTCGACGCCGAGGGGCTGTGGCTCGAGGACGTGACCACGACGCGCGCCGGGTCGCGGTCCGTCGTGCGCGTGACGGTGGACCTGCCCGAGGACCAGGTCGGGAGCCTCGGCTCCGACGCCCTCGGCGAGGTCTCGCGCGCGATCTCCGCGGCGCTCGACGCCGACGACGTCGTGCACGGTGTGTATGTGCTCGAGGTCTCCACGCCCGGTACCTCCCGCCCGCTCACGGAGCCGCGCCACTTCCGGCGCGCCCGCACCCGGCTGGTGACGCTGACCCTGACCGACGGCGGCGAGGCCGCGGGCCGTCTCGAGGACGTCGTCGACGACGGCGGCGAGCCGGTCCTCGTGCTCGACGACGGCGCGCGCGTGCCGGTCGCCGCGGTGCGGCGAGGCCGCGTGGAGGTCGAGCTCAAGCGTCTCGAGGACGCCGAGCTGGGCGACGACCTGGACGCTGACGACGACGCTGACGATGCTGACGACGCGGGCCGGTCCCGCACCCTGGAGGGCTGACATGGAGATCGACATGACAACGCTGCGACTGCTCGAGCGTGAGCGGGACATCAGCCTGGACGTGCTCGTCGAGGCGATCGAGCAGGCGCTGCTGTCGGCCTACCACCGCACGCCGGACTCCTACCACCGGGCCCGCGTCGAGGTGGACCGCCGCACGGGCCACGTGACGGTGTGGGCGCGCGAGGAGATCCGCACCCCCGACCCGGAGGACCCGGAGGCCCGTCCTGTGGTCGACCTCGGCCCCGAGTTCGACCACACGCCGGGGGACTTCGGCCGCATCGCGACCGCCACGGCCCGCCAGGTCATCGTCCAGCGCCTGCGCGACGCCGAGGACGACCAGGTCCTCGGCTTGTTCCGCGGCAAGGAGGGCGAGGTCATCGCGGGCGTCATCCAGCAGGGCCGCGACCCGCGCCTCGTGCTGGTCGACGTCGGGGGCACGGAGGCCGTGCTGCCGCCGCACGAGCAGGTGCCGACCGAGGAGTACACGCACGGCGAGCGCCTGCGCGCGTACGTCGTCGAGGTGTCGCGTGGCGCGAAGGGCGCGCAGGTGACGCTGAGCCGCACGCACCCCGGCCTGGTTCGCAAGCTGTTCGAGCTCGAGGTCCCCGAGGTGGCGGACGGCTCGGTCGAGATCACCGCGATCGCGCGCGAGGCGGGCCACCGGTCCAAGGTCGCCGTGCGCTCCAAGGTGCCCGGCCTCAACGCCAAGGGCGCCTGCATCGGCCCGATGGGCGCGCGCGTGCGGGCCGTGATGGCGGAGCTGCACGGGGAGAAGATCGACATCGTCGACCACTCCGACGACCCGGCGCGGTTCGTGGGCAACGCACTGTCGCCCGCGCGCGTGACGTCCGTCACCGTCGTCGACGAGGAAGCCCGGGCCGCCCGCGCCGTCGTGCCGGACTACCAGCTCTCGCTGGCGATCGGCAAGGAGGGGCAGAACGCCCGCCTGGCTGCGAAGCTCACCGGCTGGCGCATCGACATCCGCTCCGACGAGGCCGCCGACCCCGGCGCGCCGGCGCGTGCGGGGGATCGCGAGCAGCCATGAGGCAGGCGGCGTCGGACGCGGCGGTTCCTTCGCCGCCCGTCCCGCGCGCTAGACTGTCGGCGACCGGGCCGCGCGCCCAGGATCCAGTACGCCCCCGCACCCCCTCACCGGCACCCGTTGCCGGGCCGGTGCGCACGTGCGTCGGATGCCGGGAGCGCGACCTGCGGTCGGCACTCCTGAGGCTGGTCCTCGTGCCGGACGCCGCGGCAGGGGCCTCGCCCCGCGTCGTGGTGGACGAGCGCAAGGCCCTGCCGGGGCGCGGCGCCTGGGTCCATCCTTCCGCCGCGTGCCTGGACCTCGCCGTTCGACGGCGGGCCGTGCCGCGCGCACTGCGCGTGACCGCCCCGCTCGACCTGGCGGCCGTCCGGGACCACCTGGAGCCCACCGACCGTTGACCAACGGTCACCTGAGCACGTCTGCCGCGCTGCGCTGTAGACAGTTCCCGACCGGGGCCACCGAGCCCCGGCCGCACCACGCGTACGTCGACAAGGAAGCGGGTCTGAAGCCGATGGGCACCCGATGAGTCCCCAGCGATGAGTACTCGGTACTAACCACGGTCCACCCTGTCCCGGGGAGGGCCGAGACAGGAGAGAAGTGGCGAAGGTCCGCGTGCACGAGCTCGCAAAAGAGCTCGGCGTGACTAGCAAGGCCCTGCTGGACGATCTGAAGTCCGCAGGGGAATTCGTGCGCTCGGCGTCCTCGACGCTCGAGGCGCCTGTCGAGCGCATGATGCGCGAGAAGCACAAGAGCCCTGCCGAGGCTGCTGCCCCGGCCAGGACGACCCCGGCCCCGAAGGCGACCCCGGCTCCCAAGGCCGCTCCCGCCCCGCGGGCGGAGGCGCCTGCGCCTCAGGCGGCGGCCCCAGCGGCCCCCGCGGCCGCACCTGCAGCCCCGGCTCCGGCCGTCCAGGCTGTCCAGGCCCCGGCTCCGATCGCGACGCCGGCACGCCCGGCCCCGGCCGCCCGCCCGGCGGCTCCGGCCCCGGCCGCGTCGGCGGTCCCGCAGGAGACCACGGCCCGGCCCGCTGCGCCGCGCCCGGCTGCCGGTGCCCCGCGCCCCGGTGCCCCGCGTCCCGCCGCCGGCGGCGACCGCGGTGACCGCGGTGACCGTGGTGGCCGTCCCGGTGCTCCGCGCCCGGGCAACAACCCGTTCGCCTCGTCGCAGGGCATGCCGCGCCAGGGCGGGCGCCCTGGCGCCGGTGCCGGCGCCGGTGCGCCGCGTCCGGGCAACAACCCCTTCGCCTCCAGCCAGGGGATGCCCCGCCCGGGGCAGCGCCCTGACCGCGACGGCGTGCGCAACGAGAACGCCCCGGCCGCCTCGGCCGGCGAGCGTCCGGGCGGTCCCCGTCCGGGCGGTCCTCGTCCCGGCGGCCCGCGTCCTGCGGCGCCGCGTCCGGGCGGCGGTCCGCGCCCGAACCCGGGCATGATGCCCGGCCGCACCTCCATGCCGCGTCCGGGCGAGCGCCCGGCCGGAGCCGGAGCAGGTGGCGGCGCAGGTGGCGGCCGCGGCCGTCCCGGCGGCGGTGGCGGTGGCGGCTTCGGTGGGCGTCCCGGCGGTGCCGGTGGTCCCGGCGGTGCTCCCGGTGGCGGCGGCGGTTTCGCCGGTCGTCCCGGTGGCGGCGGCGGGCGCGGTGGCGCCGGCCGTGGCTCCACGCAGGGTGCGTTCGGCCGCGCAGGCGGCCGTCCGGTCCGCGGGCGGAAGTCGAAGCGCGCGAAGCGGCAGGAGTTCGAGGCGATGCAGGCGCCGTCGCTGGGCGGCGTGTCCGTCCCGCGCGGTAACGGCTCGACCACGATCCGCCTGCGTCAGGGTTCGTCCCTGAACGACTTCGCCGACAAGATCGACGCGAACCCGGCGTCGCTGGTCACGGTGCTGTTCCACCTCGGTGAGATGGCGACGGCGACGCAGTCGCTCGACGAGGCGACGTTCGGCGTCCTCGGCCAGGAGCTCGGCTACAAGATCGAGATGGTCTCGGCCGAGGAGGAGGACCGCGAGCTGCTCGGGGCCTTCGACATCGACCTGGATGCCGAGCTCGAGGCGGAGTCCGACGAGGACCTCGCGCCGCGCCCGCCGGTCGTCACCGTCATGGGTCACGTCGACCACGGCAAGACCAAGCTCCTCGACGCCATCCGCCGGACGGACGTCGTCGCGGGCGAGGCCGGCGGTATCACCCAGCACATCGGTGCCTACCAGGTGCGCACGGAGCACGAGGGCATCGAGCGGGCCATCACGTTCATCGACACCCCGGGCCACGAGGCGTTCACCGCCATGCGTGCCCGTGGTGCCCAGGTCACGGACATCGCGATCCTCGTGGTCGCGGCCGACGACGGCGTGATGCCTCAGACGATCGAGGCGCTCAACCACGCCCAGGCGGCCGGCGTGCCGATCGTGGTCGCGGTCAACAAGGTGGACAAGGAGACGGCCAACCCGGCCAAGATCCGCCAGCAGCTGACCGAGTACAACCTGGTCGCGGAGGAGTACGGCGGCGAGACCATGTTCGTCGACGTCTCGGCGAAGAACCGCGTGGGCATCGACAACCTCCTCGAGGCCGTCCTGCTCACCGCGGACGCGGCGCTCGACCTGCGTGCCAACCCGGACAAGGACGCGCGCGGTGTCGCGATCGAGGCCAACCTCGACCGCGGCCGCGGTGCCGTCGCCACCGTCCTGGTGCAGTCCGGCACGCTCCAGGTCGGCGACGCGATCGTCGCGGGCACGGCCCACGGCCGCGTGCGTGCGATGTTCGACGAGCACGGCGACGCGGTGAGTGCCGCGGAGCCGGCGCGCCCGGTCCAGGTCCTGGGTCTGTCGTCGGTGCCGAGCGCCGGTGACACGTTCCTGGTCGCCCCGGACGAGCGCACCGCCCGTCAGATCGCCGAGAAGCGCGAGGCCGCCGAGCGTGCCGCCCTCCTGGCCAAGCGCCGCAAGCGCATCAGCCTCGAGGACTTCACCAAGGCGCTCGAGCTGGGCAAGGTCGAGACCCTCAACCTCGTCATCAAGGGTGACGTGTCCGGTGCCGTCGAGGCACTCGAGGACGCGCTGCTCAAGATCGACGTGGGCGCAGAGGTCGAGCTGCGCGTCATCCACCGCGGTGTCGGCGCGATCACGCAGAACGACGTGAACCTGGCCACGGTCGACAACGCCGTGATCATCGGCTTCAACGTCAAGTTCGGCGAGCGCGTCGAGGACCTGGCGGACCGCGAGGGTGTCGAGGTCAAGTTCTACTCGGTCATCTACCAGGCGATCGACGACGTCGAGGCGGCCCTCAAGGGCATGCTCAAGCCGGAGTACGAGGAGGTCCAGCTCGGGACCGCGGAGATCCGTCAGGTCTTCCGCTCCTCGAAGTTCGGCAACATCGCCGGTTCGATCATCCGCTCGGGCTCGATCCGACGGAACGCGAAGGCGCGCGTCCTGCGCAACGGCAAGGTCGTCGGGGACAACCTCACGATCGAGTCGCTGCGTCGCGAGAAGGACGACGTCACCGAGGTCCGCGAGGGCTTCGAGTGCGGTATCGGCCTCGGGTCGTACAACGACGTCAACGAGGGCGACATCATCGAGACGTTCGAGATGCGCGAGAAGCCGCGTTCCTGACAACGTCTGACCAACGACGGCGGCCCGGGAGTCCTCTGGACGCCCGGGCCGTCGCCGCCCCACCCCGCGAGTCTCCTCGCTTCGCTGCGGGGACTCGCGGGGACCCCGGGGAGTCGTACTGCAGAAAGGACAATCGGTCATGACCGAGAACCCGCGTTCCAAGCGGCTCGCCGACCGCATCAAGGTCATCGTCGCGCAGATGCTCGACACCCGGATCAAGGACCCCCGCCTGGGGTTCGTCACCGTCACCGACGTGCGGGTGACCGGCGACCTGCAGATGGCGTCGGTCTTCTACACCGTCTACGGCTCCGACGAGGAGCGCGCCGGCACGGCCGCGGCGCTCGACAGCGCCAGGGGCCTCATCCGCTCGGAGGTCGGCAAGCAGACCGGCATCCGGCTGACGCCGTCGATCGACTTCCACCTCGACACGGTCCCGGAGACGTCCGCGCACCTGACGGCCGCCCTCGACGAGGCCCGGCGCCGCGACGAGGAGCTGGTCGCGCTGCGCGCCGGCAAGCCGTTCGCCGGTGAGGAGGACCCGTACAAGAAGCCGCACGAGCACGACGAGGACCTCGACGAGGACGAGGACTGAGCCCTTCGTGACCGAGCAGCAGCGCCCGCCGCGGCGCCCCACCGCGCCCGACGGGTTCGTCGTGGTCGACAAGCCGGCCGGCTGGACGAGCCACGACGTCGTCGGGCGCGTGCGGCGCCTGGCCGGCACCCGCAAGGTCGGCCACGCCGGGACGCTCGACCCTATGGCCACCGGCGTGCTCGTGGTCGGCATCGGGAGGGCCACCAGGCTCCTCACGTACGTCGTCGGCGCGGACAAGGCGTACGACGCGACGATCCGCCTCGGCGTCGGCACCACCACGGACGACGCCGAGGGCGAGGTCCGCGCCGCGCCGGGGTTCGTCGGCACCGCCGACGACGACGCGCTGCGCGCGGCGGTCGCGGACCTGACCGGTGACATCCGCCAGGTGCCCACGACGGTCTCGGCGATCAAGGTCGGCGGGAAGCGCGCGTACGCTCTCGCGCGGGCCGGCGAGGAGGTCGAGCTCAAAGCCCGCCCGGTCACGGTCGGCGAGTTCACGGTCCATGGGTCCCGGCCCGCGGTGGCCGAGGGCTCGAGCGTGCCGGTCCTCGACCTCGACGTCACCGTCGTCGTCTCGTCCGGCACCTACGTGCGCGCGCTCGCACGCGACCTGGGCGCTGCGCTGGGCACCGCGGGGCACCTCACCGCGCTGCGGCGCACCCGCGTCGGCGGGCACACGCTCGACCAGGCGCGCACGCTCGAGGCCATGGAGGCGCAGGCCGACGCCGAGGGCGTGCTCGCGACGATCCCGATGGCGCAGGCCGCCGCCGCCGACCTCCCGGTCCGCGAGCTGACCGACGACGAGGCGCGCGACCTCGGGTTCGGCCGCTGGGTCGCCCCGAGCGACCGGCCCGGCACGGTTGCGGCCGTCGGGCCTGACGGCGCATTGATCGCACTCCTGGAGGACACCCGGCGGCAGGGGCAGCCGCTGGCCAAGCCGGTGCTGGTGCTCGCCCCGGCAAGCTGAGGGCGAGCTCGACCCCGGGGAGCACCGCCCCCGCGGCCACGAGCCCCGCACCGACGGCGATGGCCCGATCTCGTGCCTGCCGGACAAGTCGCAGGGCTGACCGCGGCACGGAATCGCGTGGCACCACCTGCGGTTGCGTACCCTGGAGCGACGCCGACCGCCGTCGGCGCCACGAACGACCCGAGGAGCAGCGCGCGTGCAGGTGTGGCATGACCTGGCCCAGGCGGCCGAGGCCTTCGCGGGGGGTGCCGTGGGCGAGGCGGGCCGTTCGTCGTCGGTAGTGACGATCGGCAACTTCGACGGCGTGCACCGCGGCCACCGCTCCGTGCTCGGCCGCGTCGTCGGCCTCGCCAGGGCGGACGGCCGCGCCGCCGTCGCCGTGACGTTCGAGCCGCACCCGGCGCAGGTGCACCGCCCGGACGACGCGCCCGAGCTGCTCACCGGCCTGCGCGACCGCCTCGAGCTGCTCGCCGAGACCGGCCTCGACGCCGTCCTCGTGGTCGAGTACACGCTCGACCTCGCCGCCCTGACGCCCGAGGAGTTCGTGACGCGCTACCTGGTCGAGGCGCTGCGGGCCCGCACCGTCGTCGTCGGGCACGACGTGCGCTTCGGCAAGGGCAACTCCGGCTCCCTGGCCACCATGGTCGAGCTCGGGGGAGCCCACGGCTTCGAGGTCGTGGCCGTCGACGACGTCGGCGAGTGCCGCCCGCTGACCGTGGGCGGCAGCGCGCGCTGGTCCAGCTCGGCGGCGCGGGCCCTGCTCGCGGAGGGCGACGTCGCCGCGGCCATCGACGTGCTCGGCCGGCCGCACCGGCTGCGCGGCGTCGTCGTGCACGGCGACGCGCGCGGTCGCCTGCTCGGCTTCCCGACGGCGAACCTGGGCGGCATCCAGGGCATGGTCCCCGCCGACGGCGTCTACGCCGGCCGCCTGCACCGGCCGCAGCTCGCGACCGCCGACCCCGGGAACCCTGACTGCGTGCTGCCGGCCGCGGTCTCGGTCGGCACCAACCCCACCTTCGACGGCGTCGAACGGCGCGTGGAGGCGTACGTGCTCGACCGGGACGACCTCGAGCTCTACGACGAGGAGGTCGTCGTGGAGCTGGTCGAGCGCCTGAGGCCGACGCTCCGGTTCGACAGCGTCGACGCCCTGGTCGTGCAGATGCACGCCGACGTCGACCGGGCACGCGACCTCCTGAGGTGACGTGCGGCACGCGCCGCTCGGTCGGGGGCGCGGGGCTCCGCTGTTAAGATGACCAGGCCGTATGAACGGCCGCGGATCGAGAGCGCCCGGTGGAACAGCCCCGGAGCACCGCGCAACTGACACCGAGGAGAGCCACATGCCGCTCGACATTGCCACCAAGAAGGCGATCATCACCGAGTACGCCACCCACGAGGGTGACACCGGCTCGCCCGAGGTGCAGATCGCGCTCCTGACCCAGCGCATCAAGGACCTGACCGAGCACCTCAAGGCGCACAAGCACGACCACCACTCGCGCCGTGGCCTGCTCCTGCTCGTCGGCCAGCGCCGTCGTCTCCTGGGCTACCTCCAGAAGATCGACATCGAGCGCTACCGCTCGCTCATCGAGCGGCTCGGCCTGCGTCGCTGACGCTCCTCGACCGAGCCGCATGCGGCAGCGCTTGTGGCCCGCCTCCGGCGGGACGTCTGCGCCGCTGACCATCTGACGCCGATCCGGCCCGGTCCCTCTCGCAGGGGCCGGGCCGGTCTGGTGAGATGTACCGGTAACCAGTACCTAGAAGAACCACCCCCGCGCCGGGCCTCCGTCCGGTCCTCGGTAGTGACCTCCCGACCTTCCGCTCTCGCCCGCAAGGAGCGGGGGCAGCGTCGGTGGGCCTCGATCGAAGACCGCCGGGGTCGGCGCCGTCGCAGAACGGAGGGCACCCATGGAGGGTCCCGAGATCCAGTTCGCCGAGGCCGTCATCGACAACGGCCGCTTCGGCACCCGCACCGTCCGCTTCGAGACGGGCCGCCTGGCCCGCCAGGCAGCCGGCTCAGTCGCCGCGTACCTGGACGGCGAGACGATGCTCCTGTCGGCCACCACGGCCGGTAAGCACCCCAAGGACCAGTTCGACTTCTTCCCCCTGACGGTGGACGTCGAGGAGCGCATGTACGCCGCGGGCCGCATCCCCGGCTCGTTCTTCCGCCGCGAGGGCCGCCCCTCGACCGAGGCGATCCTGGCCTGCCGTCTCATCGACCGCCCGCTGCGCCCGCTCTTCGTCAAGGGCCTGCGCAACGAGGTCCAGGTCGTCGTGACCGTCCTGGCGATCCACCCGGACGACGCGTACGACGTCCTCGCGATCAACGCCGCGTCGCTGTCCACGCAGATCTCCGGCCTGCCCTTCTCGGGCCCGGTCGCGGGCGTGCGCGTCGCGCTCATCGACGGCCAGTGGGTCGCCTTCCCGAAGTACTCGGACAAGGAGCGCGCCGTCTTCGAGATGGTCGTCGCCGGCCGCATCGCGGGCGACGACGTCGCGATCGCGATGATCGAGGCCGAGGCCACCGACGACGCGTGGAAGCTCATCCGCGAGGACGGCGTCCAGGCCCCGAACGAGGAGGTCGTGGCCGAGGGCATCGAGGCGTCCAAGCCGTTCCTGCGCGCCCTGTGCGAGGCGCAGGCCGCCCTGGCCGCCCAGTCGGCCAAGGAGGTCCAGGAGTTCCCGCTGTTCCCGGACTACCAGCCCGACGCCTATGCCGCTGTCGAGGCCGCCGTCGCGGCCCCGGCCGCCGAGGCTCTCACCATCGCCGACAAGCAGGACCGCGAGAACCGTCTGGACGAGCTCAAGGCGCAGGTCGTCGCCGAGCTCGCCGGCCAGTTCGAGGGTCGCGAGAAGGAGCTGTCGGCTGCCTTCCGCTCGCTGCAGAAGCAGCTCGTGCGCCAGCGCGTGCTCACCGACGGCGTCCGCATGGACGGCCGTGGCCTGCGCGACATCCGCACGCTCTCGGCCGAGGTCGAGGTTCTCCCCCGCGTGCACGGCTCGGCGCTGTTCGAGCGCGGCGAGACCCAGATCCTGGGCGTCACCACGCTGAACATGCTGCGCATGGAGCAGCAGATCGACTCGCTCGGGCCGGTCACGCGCAAGCGCTACATGCACAACTACAACTTCCCGCCGTTCTCCACGGGTGAGACGGGCCGCGTCGGTTCGCCGAAGCGCCGCGAGATCGGCCACGGTGCGCTCGCCGAGCGCGCGCTCGTGCCGGTGCTGCCGTCGCGCGAGGAGTTCCCGTACGCGATCCGTCAGGTGTCCGAGGCCCTCGGCTCCAACGGCTCGACGTCGATGGGCTCGGTCTGCGCCTCGACGCTGTCGATGCTCAACGCCGGTGTGCCGCTCAAGGCGCCGGTCGCGGGCATCGCGATGGGCCTCATCTCCGACACCGTCGACGGTGAGACCCGCTACGCGGCGCTCACCGACATCCTCGGTGCCGAGGACGCCTTCGGCGACATGGACTTCAAGGTCGCCGGCACGCGCGAGTTCGTCACGGCCATCCAGCTCGACACCAAGCTCGACGGCATCCCCGCCTCGGTGCTGGCCGGCGCGCTGACCCAGGCCCGCGAGGCGCGCCTGACGATCCTCGACGTCATCAACGAGGCGATCGACACGCCGGACGAGATGTCTCCGAACGCCCCGCGCGTCATCACGGTGAAGGTGCCGGTCGACAAGATCGGCGAGGTCATCGGCCCGAAGGGCAAGATGATCAACCAGATCCAGGAGGAGACCGGCGCCGACATCTCGATCGAGGACGACGGCACGGTCTACATCGGCGCCACCGACGGCCCGTCGGCGGAGGCCGCGCGTGCGGCGATCAACGCGATCGCGAACCCGCACGTCCCCGAGGTGGGCGAGCGCTTCGTCGGCACCGTCGTCAAGACGACGTCGTTCGGCGCGTTCATCTCCCTCTCCCCGGGCAAGGACGGCCTGCTGCACATCTCGCAGATCCGCAAGCTCGTGGGCGGCAAGCGCGTCGAGAACGTCGACGACGTGCTGTCCGTGGGCCAGAAGGTGCAGGTCGAGATCGGCGAGATCGACCCGCGCGGCAAGCTGTCCCTCGTGGCCGTGACCGACGAGGACGAGAAGGCGGCCGAAGCCCCCGTCGAGTCCTCGGAGCCGGCCGAGGCCTGAGCATGACCTGGCACCTCCCGCTCGCGGCTGCGGGCGAGCCGGGTGCCGAGCTGACCGCCGGGCAGGACGGTGCGACGATCCGTCGCTCCGTCCTGCCCGGCGGCGTCCGCGTGCTCACCGAGCACATGCCGGGCCTGCGCTCGGCAACCGTGGGCGCCTGGGTCGGCGTCGGCTCCCGGGACGAGACCGACGGGCACTACGGCTCGACGCACTTCCTCGAGCACCTGCTGTTCAAGGGCACCACGCGACGCACGGCGATGGACATCGCCGAGGCGTTCGACGCCGTCGGCGGCGAGGCCAACGCCGCGACGGGCAAGGAGCACACGTGCTACTACGCGCGCGTGCTCGACACCGACCTGCCGATGGCGATCGACGTCATCTCCGACATGGTCACCTCTGCGCGCCTCGACGAGGCCGAGCTCGAGACCGAGCGCGGTGTCATCCTCGAGGAGCTCGCGATGAACGACGACGACCCGAGCGACGTCGTGCACGAGGAGTTCTCCCAAGCAGTCTTGGGCACGCACCCGCTCGGACGACCCATCGGCGGCACGCCTGACACCATCCGCGCCGTGCCCCGCGACGCCGTCTGGGAGCACTACCGCTGGCACTACCGCCCCGAGACGCTCGTCGTCGCGGCGGCCGGCGGCGTCGACCACGACACCGTGGTGGCGCAGGTGACCGAGGCGCTGGGTCAGGGCGGCTGGTCGCTCGAGGGGGCCGTCGCACCGCGCGGCCGGCGATCTGCCCTCGAGGAGACCGACGGCGTGCCCACCGAGGGCATCGAGCTGTCGGTGCGCCGCACGGTCGAGCAGGCGAACGTCGTCGTCGGCTCTACGGGGCTCACGGCCACCGACGACCGCCGGTTCGCGCTCAGCGTGCTCAGCGCCGTGCTCGGCGGCGGGATGAGCTCGCGCCTGTTCCAGGAGATCCGCGAGCGCCGCGGCCTCGCCTACTCGACGTACTCGTTCGCCGCGGGTCATGGCGGTCTCGGCACGTTCGGCCTGTACGCGGGCTGCGCGCCGGCGAAGGTCGACGTCGTCGAGAAGCTGCTGCACGAGGAGCTCGACCGGCTCGCCCTGGACGGCATCACCACCGCCGAGCTGGAGCGCTCCGTCGGCCAGCTCTCGGGCGGGCTCGTGCTGGGCCTCGAGGACTCCGGCTCGCGCATGAGCCGGCTCGGCAAGGCCGAGCTCGTCTTCGGCGAGATCCTCAGCCTCGAGGAGTCGCTCGAGCGCATCCGCGCCGTGACCACCGACGACGTCCGCGATCTCGCGGCCGACCTGGCCGCGCGACCGCGGTCGGTGGTGCGCGTCGGTCCCTTCGGCGACTAGCCACCACCCACCCAGATGGAGAAGCGTTGACCGAGAAGATCCGCGTCGCCGTGCTCGGCGCCGCCGGGCGCATGGGCGCCACGACCTGCGCCGCCGTCGACGCCGCGCCCGACCTCGAGCTGGTGGCCCAGGTCGAGGCGGGCGACGACGTCGCCGCGGCGGTGCGTGACGCCGGCGCCGACGTGGCGGTCGACTTCACCGTCCCGGCGGTCACCGAGGCGAACGTGCACGCCCTGCTCGACGCGAGCGTGCACGCCGTCGTCGGCGCGACGGGCTGGACCGACGAGTCGCGCGCGCGGGTCGCCGAGCACGCCGCGCAGATCAACACGGGCCGCCCCGAGGGGCAGGGCCTCGGCGTCGTCATCGCGCCGAACTTCGGCCTCTCCGCGGTGCTCGCCATGAAGTTCGCCGCGCAGGCCGCGCGGTACTTCGAGTCGGCCGAGGTCGTCGAGCTGCACCACCCGAACAAGGTCGACGCGCCGTCCGGGACGGCCCGGCACACCGCCGCCGCGATCGCGGCCGCGCGCGCCGAGGCGGGGCTCGGCCCGATGCCCGACGCGACCGAGACCGGGTGGGAGGCGCGCGGCGCCGACGTCGACGGCGTGCGCGTGCACGCGGTGCGGCTGCGCGGCCTCGTGGCGCACGAGGAGGTGCTCCTCGGGAACCCGGGCGAGCAGCTCGTGATCCGCCAGGACTCGTTCGACCGCGTGTCGTTCATGCCGGGCGTGCTGCTGGCGGTGCGGCAGGTCGCGTCGCGGCCAGGCCTGACCGTGGGGCTCGAGCACCTGCTGGACCTCTGATGGCTGCCGCCGTGCGGCGCCGCCTGCCGCGCGGGATGCTCGGGGCGATCGTCGTCACGCTGCTGCTCGCGCTGTACGTGTGGGCGATCGTGGGGCGCGGGGTCGCGATGATCCGCACCGGTGAGCCCGTGGTCGTGGCGATCGGGATCGGCGCGCTGATCCTGCCGCTGCTCGTGGTGCTGCTCATCGCGGCCGAGTTCCGCCTCGCCACGCGCGTGCAGCGCATGGCCGACACGCTCGCCGCGACGGGCGAGCTGCCCGTCGACGACCTGCCGCGCTCGCCGGGCGGGCGGGTCGACCGGGCCGCCGCGGACGCCGCGTTTGCCCCCTACCGCGACGCGGTCGAGGCCGAGCCCGAGAGCTGGAGGGCCTGGTACCACCTGGCGTTCGCGTACGACGCCGCGGGCGACCGCAAGCGGGCGCGCGCGGCCCTGCGGAAGGCGTCGTCGCTCTACTGACGGCTCGGTATCGAGGCGTCAGTCCGCCAGGCGCGTCCAGCAGTACAGGGTGTGACGGACCTCGATCGCCCGGCGTGCCAGCGACGCCAGGGAGGCGACCGCGCCCCCCAGCCGCAGCGGCTGGTGCTGCGGTCCGAGCGTGCGCAGCTCGGGCGTGCGCGCCCAGCGTGCGGCGACCTCGACCAGGCGTGCCGCAGAGGCCTCGGCGAGCGAGTGCACCAGCCCGTCCGACAGCGTGACGACCCATGGGCCCTCGTCGGCGCCGCCGACCACCTGCCCGTGCCGAGGAGCGGCGGTGCACTCGCGGTACGGCCGGCCCGACAGGATCTCGTGCAGCGTGCCGAGCATGACGAACGGGTCGATCGACGGCATCGGCACCGTGTCGAAGAGCGGCTCGCCCGAGCCCTCCGCCCGCGCGGACGGGCCTTCCCTTTCCAGCAGCGCGAGCGCGGCGACGTCGTCGGACGCGGCCGCGAAGTACTCGGTCACGATGCCCGTCCTCGTGCGCGTCCTCGCCATCGCACCATCGTGCGACCCGCGTGCTAGCGGCGTGTCACGGGCGTGTCACGGCTGCGTGACGAGGGCCTCGCAGCGGCTCGGGCCGGCCCGGTCAGGCGGCCTCCTCGGCCTCCAGCACGGCGTCGAGGTCCCCGTGCGTCGGCACCCAGGTCACCGCTGCGAGGGTCAGCCCGACGACGAGCAGGGCCGCCGTGAGCAGGAACGGGTAGGTGCGGTCGATGCCCGAGAGCCACCCTGAGATCCAGCCGAACGGGGCTGCGGCCAGCATGACGACCGTGCGCTGCAGCGCCATGACGCGCGAGCGCTCCGCCGGGTCGACGTGCAGCGCGACGAGCGACTCCGAGAGCATGAACATCATGCCGCCGCCGAACGCGTCGAGCAGCAGGCACACCCCCAGGAACACATAGGTCGTGGTGGTGGCGGAGCCCTCCGCGGCCGGGATCGCGACCAGCAGCAGCTGACCAGCCAGGTAGACGCCGAACCCCCACAGGGTGGGCCGCTTGAGGTCGACCGCCGTCGTCAGGCGGGGGATGAGCGTGAAGAACAGGAGCACCGACAGCAGCGAGCGCACCATCGGGAAGAAGGGCAGAGCGGCGTCCGGCACGTGCAGGTGCTGGCTGACCAGGACCTGCCAGAAGGTGCCGTTGACGAGCGTCACCGCGGCGACGAGCGCCATGATGGCGAGCGACAGCAGCGAGCCCTTCGAGCGCAGCAGCAGGCCTGCCACGCCGCGGTACCCGGCCAGCAGGCTCCAGACGCTCTGCCCGCGCGTCTCCGCCATGCGCACCCGGCCCTGGCGGGTCTCCGACGACCAGCGGTACAGCCAGATGATCTTCGCCGTCATGATCACCGCGGCGTTGACGAACAGGATCCGCACCGCGGCGTCGAGGCCGAGCTGGGCCACCAGGATCGCCGCGATGGGCGCGAACAGCGCGGAGCAGTCCGCCGCGACCTTGACGAGCGAGTAGATCCGCGTGATCTTGCCGCGCTCCGCGTCCTCGACCATGAGGGCGTCCCAGGAGTTCTGGGTCACCTGCCACGCGCCGTTGACCAGCGAGGCCGCGAGGAAGAACCAGAAGTTCTGCGCGAACGCCCAGATGATGCACGGGATCACCCAGGCGACGACGTCGAACCACGCCGTCGTCGCGCGCCGCCCGAGGCGGTCCGTGATGATCCCGCCCGCGAGCCCGAAGAACACCTGCGACACCATGCCGACGGTCGCCAGCAGGCCGATCTGCTCGTCGCGCAGACCGACGCCCAGCATGAAGACCGAGAGGTACGGCAGGACCAGCGCCATGGACAGGCCCCACAGGGGCTCGGTCCACACGCAGGCGCGGGGGTTGCCCTTGAGCTGGTGGAGGGTCCCCCACAGGGAGTCGCCGGTGGATCGCATCGGGCAAGTCAACCAGCAAGCAGGGGCGTCGCGGCAGGTCGGGCGTGGGAGGGGAGCGCTGCCGTCACAGCAGCGCGGACCAGCGACGCTCCACGACGCTGCGCACCCCGTCGTCGTCCATCCCGACGGCGAGCGCCCGCTCAGGACCGTCGGGGCCGAGCCCCGACTCGGCGAGGAAGCGCTCGCGCGCGGTGTCGCTGTCGAGCACCCAGGTGACGATCTCCTCGGCGCCGTCGGCGCGCAGCCTGTCGACCGCGGCCGAGAGCAGGCGCGAGCCGTGCCCGCGGCGCCGGTGGTCGGGGTCCACCTCGAGGGTGAGCAGCTGCCCGGGCGCCACGGCCGCGAACCCGACGACGGTCGGCCCGGCCAGCGCGACGAACACCGCGAACCCCGGCCCGGGAGGCGCGGTGACGGCTTCGGCCCAGCGCGCGCGGACGGCGTCGCCGTCGACGAGGTCCACGACGGCGTCCCCGAGCGCCGGCGCCTGGCGCCACGCGGCGGTCTGGACGCGGGTCACGGCGGACTCGTCGCCGGAGACCGCGGGGCGGACGGAGACGTCGGCGGTCGCACCTTCGGCGGACGTGAACAGGGCCATGGGGCTGACCGTACCCGCCCGTCAGCCCCAGCCGAGCGCGCGCACGCCCGCCGCCGTGGCCCCCGCGAGGATCACCACGACGACGAACGGCGCCCGCAGCACCAGCGCGACGCCGGCGACCGCGAGCGCGGGCAGGCGGGCGTCGACGGTGACGCCGCGGCCGGCGCCGAGCGTCTGCACGACGACGAGCGAGGCGAGCAGCGCGACCGTGACGAGCGAGGTCAGGCGGGCGACCCGCGGGTCGGAGAGCCAGTGCTCGGGCACGAGGTGCCCGGCGAGCTTGAGCGCGAAGCACGCGAGCGAGGCGAGCAGGACGGTCGCCCAGAGGACGGCGGCGGTCATGCCGAGGGTCCTTCGTCGACGACGGCGGGCTCGGTGGCCTCGAGCTCGGCCTCGGCAGCGTGCACGGCCCGGAACGGTTCCGCGCCCCCGGCGCGCCGCCCCGCCACGAGCCCGACGACGATCGCGGACGCGGCGGCCGCGAGCACCGGGATGCCCGCCGGCACCACGGGGATGAGCGCGGCTGACACCACCACCGCGATGGCGGCCACGAGCTGGGCCGTGCGCGAGGCGAGCCGCGGCCACACGAGCGCGAGGAACGCGGCCGCGGCGGCGGCGTCGAGCCCCCAGGCGCGCGGGTCGCCCATCGCCCCGCCGGCGAGCGCGCCGAGCAGCGTGAACGCGTTCCAGAGCACGAACACGCCGGCGCCCGCGACCCAGAACCCGGCACGTGCGGCCCGGCGGTCGGGCTGGGCGGAGGAGACGGCCGCCGACTCGTCGATCGTGAGCTGCGCAGCCACCACCCGGCGCAGCCCGCGCACGCCCAGCGGCGGCGCGACGACGGCGCCGTAGAGGGTGTTGCGGGCACCGAGCAGCACGGCGGTCGCGACGGCGGCGACCGGCGACCCGCCTGCACCGACCACGCCGACGAGGGCGAACTGCGAGCCGCCCGAGAACAGGAGGAGGCTGAGTGCCATCGTGGGCAGCACGCCGACCCCCGCGGCCACCGACAGGGCACCGAAGGAGACGCCGTACAGGCCGGTGGCGACCGCGACCGACAGTCCCTGCCGCACGGCCGCGCGCACGGCCGGGGTGGTGGGGGCTTGCGTCACCGAGCCACTGAACCACGCGGGGCACGGGAGGCGCCCGGGTGTCTCAGGGGGATCAGAGCGCCACGTACACCGTCTCGAGGTACTCCTCGATCCCCGCCTCGCCGCCCTCGCGGCCGAGCCCCGACTGCTTGACGCCGCCGAACGGCGCGCTCGCGTCCGAGACCATGCCGCGGTTGATGCCGATCATCCCGGCCTCGAGCTCGTCGCCCAGGCGCATCGCACGATCGAGCGAAGTCGTGTACGCGTAGGCGGCGAGCCCGTGCTCGGTGTCGTTCGCCAGGGCGATCGCCTCGTCGTCGTCGGCGAACGCGAGGACGGGCGCGACGGGCCCGAAGATCTCCTCGCGGGACACGCGCGCGTCGGGGTCGACGCCCGCCAGCACCGTCGGGCGGTAGAAGTAGCCCTTGCGGCCCAGCCGCTCGCCCCCGGTGAGCACCTGCGCGCCGCGCCCGGACGCGTCGCCGACGAGCTCGTCGACCTTGTCGACGGCGGCGGAGTCGATGAGCGGACCGAGGTCGACGCCGTCGTCGGCGCCCGGGCCCAGGCGCAGCGCCTCGAACCGCTCCGCGAGGCGGCGCGCGAACTCCCGGGCCAGGGAGTCGTGCACGAGGAACCGGTTGGCGGCGACGCACGACTGCCCGCTGTTGCGCAGCTTGGCCACCATGGCGCCCTCGACGGCCGCGTCGAGGTCGGCGTCGGCCATGACGACGAAGGGCGCGTTACCGCCCAGCTCCATCGACACGTTGAGCACCTGGCCGGCCGCCTGCGCGAGCAACGACCGCCCGACGCCGGTGGAGCCGGTGAACGACAGCTTGCGCAGGCGCGGGTCGGTCAGGAGGGGCGAGGTGGCGTCGCCCGCGCGGGACGTGGGGACGATGTTGACGACACCGGCCGGCAGGCCGCGGTCCTCGAGCTCGGAGCGCAGCACCTCGGCGACGAGCATCGTGGTCAACGGCGCGAGCTGCGCCGGCTTCACGACGACGGTGCACCCGGCCGCCAGGGCCGGGCCGATCTTGCGGGTGGCCATCGCGATGGGGAAGTTCCACGGCGTGATGAGCAGCGCAGGCCCGACCGGCCGGCGCTGGACGAGCTGGCGGTTGGCCCCGGCCGGCGCTCTCCGGTGGAGGCCCGGGAAACGGACGGCCTCCTCCGCGTACCAGCGAAAGAAGTCGGCCCCGTAGAGCACCTCGGCGCGGGCCTCGGCGCGCGTCTTGCCGCACTCGGCGGTAATGAGGGCGGCGATGTCGTCGGCGCGGGCGACGATGCGCTCGTAGACCCCGCGCAGCAGCTCCCCGCGCTCGCGCGGCGCGGTCGCGCGCCAGGCGGGCGCGGCGTCGTGCGCGGCCGCGAGCGCACGGCGTGCGTCCTCCGGAGAGGCGTCGGCGACGTCGAAGAGGACCTCCTCGGTCGCGGGGTCCACCACCTCGAACGTGCGGCCGCCCGTGGCCGGGCCCCAGTGCCCGCCGACCAGCAGGCCGGTCGGCAGGTGGGACACGAGGGCGGGGGACAGCGCGATGCTCATGGTCAGAGCATGCCTCGCACGGGCTCGCCCCGCCGCGTGGCGGGTTGGGGCGGGCCCCGGCCGGTACGGTAATCCCATGGCACTGACGTCCAACCCCGCCCGCCCCTTCGGATCGGTGCTCACCGCGATGGTGACGCCGATGACGTCCGACGGCGACGTGGACCTCGAGGCGGCCCGCACGCTCGCGACCTGGCTGGTCGACCACGGCTGCGACGGCCTCGTGCTCAACGGCACCACCGGCGAGGCGCCCACCACGCACGCGCCGGAGAAGGCCGACCTGGTCGCCGCCGTCGTCGACGCCGTCGGGGACCGCGCCGCCGTCCTCGCCGGCGCGGGCTCGAACGACACGCTGCACGCGGCCCGCATGGCCGAGCAGGCGGCCGAGGCCGGCGCCGACGGCCTGCTCGTCGTCTCGCCGTACTACTCGCGGCCCTCGCAGGAGGGCCTGGCCCGCCACATGGAGGCCGTCGCCGAGGCCGGCGGCAAGCCCGTCATGCTCTACGACGTCCCCGCCCGCGCGGGCGTCCGCATCGCCGCCGACACCTACGCGCGCCTCGCGCAGCACCCGCTGATCGTTGCCACGAAGGACGCGACGGGCGACGTCGCCGCGGCCGCGGGCCTCGCGGCGCGCACGGGGCTGGCCTGGTACTCGGGCGACGACGCGCTGCTGCTGCCGTTCCTCGCGCACGGCGGCGCCGGCGTCGTCTCCGTGGCCGCGCACGCCGTGCCCGACGCCTTCGCGCAGGTCATCACCGCCTGGGACGCCGGGGACACCGCCCGGGCGCTCAAGGCCTTCCGCACCACGCTGCCCGCGATCGCCGCACTCAACGGCGCGGGCTTCCAGGCCGTCATGGCCAAGGCCGCCGTCGAGGCGCTCGGCGTCGTGACCGGGCGCGCGGTCCGCATGCCGCTCGTCGCGGCGTCCGACGACGAGGCCGCCGCCGTGCGCGCCGGACTCGTCGACGCGGGCGTGCTCGCCGTGACCTCTTGAGCGCGGCCCTGGATCTTCGGCCGGCGGGACCGGCCACCCCTGTCCGCATCCCGACATCCCTGAGGGAGTCCCCGTGAGCCACCCGCATCCCGAGCTGACCCTGCCCCCACCCCTTCCCGTCGGCGGCCTGCGCGTCGTCGCGCTCGGAGGCCTCGGCGAGGTCGGGCGCAACATGGCCGTGCTCGAGCACGCCGGGCGCCTGCTGATCATCGACTGCGGCGTGCTGTTCCCCGAGGACAACCAGCCGGGCGTCGACCTGATCCTGCCGGACTTCGAGTACATCAAGAACCGCCTGAACGACATCGAGGCGATCGTGCTCACGCACGGGCACGAGGACCACATCGGCGCCGTGCCGTACCTGCTGCGGCTCAAGCGCGACATCCCGCTGATCGGCTCGCAGCTGACGCTCGCGTTCGTCGAGGCGAAGCTCAAGGAGCACCGCATCCAGCCCATCACGCTCGCCGTGAAGGAGGGGCAGACGGAGCAGCTCGGGGTGTTCTCCTGCGAGTTCGTCGCCGTCAACCACTCCATCCCGGACGCGCTCGCCGTCGCCGTCACGACGGCGGCCGGCACGGTGCTGCACACCGGCGACTTCAAGATGGACCAGCTGCCGCTCGACGGCCGCATCACCGACCTGCGGGCCTTCGCGCGCCTGGGGGAGCAGGGCGTCGACCTGTTCATGGTCGACTCCACCAACGCCGAGGTGCCGGGCTTCGTCACCCCCGAGGTCGAGATCGGGCCAGTGCTCGACTCGGTGTTCGCCCAGGCGGAGAAGCGCATCATCGTGGCCTCGTTCGCCTCGCACGTGCACCGCGTGCAGCAGGTGCTCAACGCGGCGCACAACCACGGGCGCCGGGTCGCGCTCGTCGGGCGTTCCATGGTCCGCAACATGGCGATCGCGGCCGACCTCGGCTACCTGCAGGTTCCCGAGGGCGTCCTCGTCGACCTCAAGAAGGCCGCAGACCTGCCCGACGACCGCATCGTCTACATGAGCACCGGCTCGCAGGGCGAGCCGATGGCCGCGCTGAGCCGGATGGCCAACGGTGACCACCAGGTGAAGGTGACCCACGGCGACACCGTCATCCTCGCGTCCTCGCTCATCCCGGGGAACGAGAACTCGGTGTTCCGCGTGATCAACGGGCTCACCCGCCTGGGTGCGCGCGTGGTGCACTCCGGCAACGCGAAGGTGCACGTCTCCGGGCACGCCTCGGCCGGGGAGCTCCTGTACTGCTACAACGTGCTGCGGCCCAAGAACGTCATGCCCGTGCACGGCGAGGTGCGCCACCTCGTCGCGAACGGCGCGCTCGCCGTCAAGACCGGCGTGCCCGCCGACCGCGTGGTGCTCGCCGAGGACGGCGTCGTCGTCGACCTCGTGGACGGCAAGGCGTCCGTGGTCGGCGCGGTGCCGTGCGGATACGTGTACGTGGACGGCTCGTCGGTCGGTGAGATCACCGAGGCCGAGCTCAAGGACCGCCGCATCCTCGGCGAGGAGGGCTTCGTCTCCGTCTTCGCCGTGGTCGACTCCGCGACCGGCAAGGTGCTGGCCGGCCCGCAGATCCTGGCCCGCGGCATGGCCGAGGACGCTGCCGTGTTCGAGGAGATCCGGCCCGAAGTCGTCAAGGCGCTCGAGGACGCGATCACGGCCGGGGCGGCGGACACCTACCAGCTCCAGCAGGTCATGCGACGCGTGGTCGGGCAGTGGGTCAACCGGCGCCTGCGGCGCCGGCCGATGATCGTCCCCATCGTCGTCGAGGCCTGAGGGCAGCAGGACGGCGACGTCCCCGGCCGGGGCGGGCACATGCCCGCCCCGGGCGGCGTGCCCGGCGTTCCGAACGGGTGAATTCGCCCGTTTGGCCCCAGATGCTGGGAGTGCCCTGGTCTGCGACTGCGAGACACCACTAGCCTGGCGCAACTGTCCCCCCTGGAGGTTGCGATGTCTGACCCGCTGTACGTCCCGCCGCCCGCGCCGGTGCCGGGTTCCGTGACCCCCCAGCAGGTGCTGGCGCCGACCGCGTCCGCGCCGATGCCGGCCTACGGTGCGTACGCGTCGCCGTACGGGGTTCCGCCTGCCGTCGGGTTCCGGGGCCCGTGGGGCGCGGCACCGCTGCGGGCGCCGCTGGGCCTGGGGGTCGCGACGATCGTGCTCGCCGCCGTCTGGACTGCCCTGCAGTTCGTGAGCCTTGCGACATCGTTCGACGCCGCCGACCAGTACGCCGCCGCGGCGGCGGCCGGGACGAGCGTCTTCAAGGTCAACACCGCCTACGACGGCTTGGGCCTCCTGACGGGGCCGGTGACCGTCGCCGCCTACGTCGTGGGCTGCTTGTGGCTGCAGGACAGCCGGCGGTTCGCCGAGGTCGTCGCACCGGCCGTCCGGCAGACTCGGGGCCGCGTCTGGGTCTGGCTTGGCTGGGTCGTCCCGGTCGTGTCGTTCTGGTTCCCGTACCAGGTCGTGCGCGATGTCGCGGCAGGCACCGGTGCGCGTGTGCGCTCGACCCTCGGGTGGTGGTGGGCCAGCTGGCTCGTCGCCCAGTGGCTGGCCGGGCAGGCGTCGTTCCTGGCCGCAGGATGGGGGTCGCGCGACCCGTCGACGCTCCCGACATTCGAGATGTGCGCGACGGCTGCGACGGTCGGCGGGTTCATCCTGTGGGTCCGCATCGTCCGGGCCGTCTCGGCGGGGCAGAGGGCGCGGCTGGCGACCATCGGCTAGGTGGCGACAGGCCGAGCCCTCTCAGCGGCCGCCGAGGTCAGCGGGCGACTGTGGCGCCGCGAGAAGCGCCGGGCCCACGGCACCGAGGGTCGCGTCGTAGCGGGCCGCGCGGGTGGCGTCGTCGCCCGGCGTGAGCCCGGCCAGCTCCAGGCTGACGATGCCGTGGACCAGCGACCAGAGGGCGAGAGCGACGTCCTCGGCGCCCTCGACCCGAAGGCGCGCGACGGCGTCGCGCAGCACGCGGAACGTCGGGCGCTCGACGGCGGGCGGGGCGCCCGCGCCGGGAGGGACTGCCCGCTCGAACATGACCCGGTAGAAGTGCGGGTCCTCGAGGGCGCTGTCGCGGTAGGCGACGCCCAGAGCGCGCAGGTCGGCGGCGGCGTCGTCGGTGCGGCTGACGGCCGCCAGACGCTCGCCGAAACGGCGGAAGCCTTCCTCGCTGACGGCGCCGACAAGTGCCTCACGCGACCCGAAGAGCGCGTACACCGCAGAGGCGCTGGTGCCGGCCCTCGCGGCGACGTCGCGCACGGTCACGGCGGCCTCGCCGTGCTCGGAGATGACCTCCGAGGTCACCTGGAGCAGGCGCGTGCGGAGCGCGTCGTCATGGAGCCTGGGCCGTGCCATGGACCGAGCGTAGAACCCTTGACCCGGATTTGCGAACGGCGTTTCATAACAGTGTTCGGAAATGTTGACCGGCACCCGCACTTGGGGGAGACATGCTCGAGATCAGCGACGCGGCCCGTGTGACCGCGGGGATCGTGATGCTGACCGTCGTCGGCATCGAGTCGGGCGGCGCGTTCCTGCTCGCGGTGGTGACCGGACGAGAGCGGGCCACCGACTTCCAGAAGTCCTTCTACCGGGCCGGGCACGCCCACGCCGGGGTGCTGGTGACGCTCGGGCTGGTGTGCCTGCTGCTCGCGGAGACGACGCCGCTCACCGGGGTCTGGCGCTGGGTCGCCGGGACGGGCGTCTTGTGGGCGGCGGTTCTTCTGCCCGCCGGGTTCTTCTTCTCGGCGATGGGTTCGGGCCGCACCTCGCCCAACCGGTGGGCGGTGCTCTTCGCGGTCGGCGCGCTCGTCCTGGCCACCGGTGTGGTCACGCTCGCGGTAGGGCTGTTACGGGCCTGAGCTCGCCCGTCCAGGACACCTCACGCCCCGGCGCGTCGCCCGACGAGGAAGGCGCGTTGCGCGGCGTGCTCGCCCGCCACCCACTCGTCGGCCAGCCGCGGGTCCGCCACTTCCGGCTCTGCCTCCGCCGGCGTGGACACCGCCGTCGCCGTCCGTTCGAGCGCCCGCAGATAGGCCCTGTCCGCCGCGAACCGGTCCAGGATCGCGTCGCGCCCGAACGTCACGGACCCGTGTCCGGGCACCAGCACCTCGACGTCGTACGTCTCGACCGCCCGCTCGAGCACGTCGAGCGCCCAGCGATAGTCCGCGAGCGGGTCGCCGGGCGCCCGGTCCGCGTCCCCGCCGGGCCCGACGTCGAGCAGCGGCACCTCGAGGTCGGACAGCATGTCCCCGGCCGCGAGCACGCCGCGGGTCACGAGGGCGAGGTGGCCGGGCGCGTGCGCGTCGTGGACGACGACGCGGCACCCACGCGGCACGGGCGGCGGGAGCGGCACGTCGGCGCCGGACGGCACCTCTGACGCCGTGCCGAGCGGGACCAGGTCCCCGAAGAGCGCACGCTCGTGCCCTGGCGCT
The DNA here is from genome assembly GCF_049852175.1 of Xylanimonas sp. McL0601. GTDB lineage: Bacteria > Actinomycetota > Actinomycetes > Actinomycetales > Cellulomonadaceae > Xylanimonas. The sequence goes on along the minus strand of NZ_CP187527.1, from coordinate 2,851,904 downwards.
GCCGCGCCGGCCTCGGTCCACCCGCGCTCGACGTCGCCGACCAGCGCCGCGATCGCCCGCGGCGTCGCAAGACGTGGCACGTTCCCGAGCGACCGCGACCAGAGCACGTGGTCCCAGTGCGGGTGCGTCGAGAGCCCGGCGGTGACGTGCCAACCGTGCGCGCGGACGGCGGCGGCGAGCCCCTCGACCTCGTCCGGCGTGATCCCCGGGTCGACGACGAGGGCAGCGCCGTCGTCGTCGACCACGACGACGGTGTTGGAGGTCCAGATCTTCGCCGTCGCGACCCAGACCCCGCTCGTGACCTCCGTCAGCTCACGCACACTCGCCCCTCTCGTGCCGCCCCCCACCGCGCCTCACGCTCTCCTGCATGGTTCCACGATGTTGCTCACCTGTGACGTGGCACAGCCGTGTCGGTGCGGCGCGCCGTCGCACCCCATGACTACGGTGGGAGCACTATGGCGACCCGGACCCCTTCTTCGCGGGCGACGCAGGGTTCGGCCGGGAAGCCGCGCCCTGTGGCGTCGAGCCGGTCGGGTGCTGCCGCCCCTCGCAGCGCGGCAACGCCGCGTGGCGCTGTCGTACGGTCACAGGGGGCGGCGACCCGGTCGCGCGCCGGCACGGCGCGGCCGAGCGCGAGCCGGTCCCCGGCCAAGCGTCCGGCCACCACCCGCGGCCGCGGCAAGGCGCCCACGTCGCCCTGGCCGGTCCGGGCGGTCCGCGCCGTCTGGCTGGGTATCGCGCACGGCGTCGGGGGCACCGTCCGCACGATCTTCCGAGGAGCGAGAGAACTGGAACCCGAGCACCGCCGCGACGGAGTCGCCTTCTTCCTCGTCGCCCTGGCCCTGGTGGTCGCGGCGAGGGAATGGTGGGGCATCCGTGGCGCCTTCGGCACCGCGATCCACGCGGTCGTCACCGGCACGGTCGGCGCGGCCGGCGTCGCCGTGCCCCTGCTGCTGCTGTGGCTGGGCGTGCGCGTGATGCGGCACCCCGAGCGTGCGCAGTCGAACTCACGCGTCGGGATCGGCGTGACGCTGCTGGTCGTGAGCGTGTGCGCGCTCGTGGCGATCTCCGAGGGAAGTCCCAGCCCGCGCGACGGGTTCGCCGCCGTGCAGAACGCCGGCGGGATCATCGGCTACCTCGTCGCGACGCCCGTGCTCGCAGGCGTCACCACCGAGTGGGTGGCCGTGCCGCTCTTCCTGCTACTCGGGTTCTTCGCTCTCCTGGTCATCACCGCGACGCCGGTGCACCGCATCCCCGAGCGCCTGCGCAGCGTGTACGACCACCTCACGGGCAACCACCGGGCCCACCCCGCGGACGGCGACACCCTCCAGCTCGCCGACGGCGTCCTGGCTCACGACGGCACCGACGAGCCCGCGAAGCGCCGTCGCAAGACGCGCGCCGAGCGTGCCGCGGAGAAGCACGGCGTCGAGGTGCCCGACGGCGGGTTCGTCGGCGACGAGGCGTTCGAGACGGCCGCCCTGCTCGAGAAGGGCCCGGGAGCGGCGAAGCCCCGCAAGGGTGGCAAGGACGCCCCCAACCCGGCGACCGAGATCATCACGGTGGTCGCAGGGATCGACGTCGTCCCGGACGCCGCATCCGTGCCCGCGCGCGAGACGACGCCGAAGCCCGCCCCGGCCCCGATCGGCCGTCCCGTGCAGCCCATGCTCGAGGGCGACACCGTCTACGTGATGCCCGACGAGGAGCTGCTGGTCAAGGGCGCCCCCCACAAGACCCGTTCGGCAGCCAACGACCGCGTGGTCGAGGCCCTGACCGGCGTGTTCGAGCAGTTCGAGGTCGACGCCAAGGTCACGGGCTTCACGCGTGGCCCGACGGTCACGCGCTACGAGGTCGAGGTCGGTCAGAAGGTCAAGGTCGAGCGCATCACGTCGCTCTCCAACAACATCGCGTACGCCGTCGCGAGCGCCGACGTCCGGATCCTCGCGCCCATCCCGGGCAAGTCCGCGATCGGCATCGAGATCCCGAACGCCGACCGCGAGATCGTGGTGCTGGGCGACGTGCTGCGCTCCGGAGCGGCCCGCCGCACGGAGCACCCGATGGTCGTCGGCATCGGCAAGGACGTCGAGGGCGGGTACGTCGTCGCGAACCTCGCGAAGATGCCGCACATCCTCGTCGCGGGCGCCACGGGCGCCGGCAAGTCGAGCTTCATCAACTCGATGATCGTGTCGATCATGATGCGCGCCACCCCCGAGCAGGTGCGCATGGTCCTGGTGGACCCCAAGCGCGTCGAGCTGACGATCTACGAGGGCATCCCGCACCTCATCACGCCCATCATCACCAGCCCGAAGAAGGCGGCCGAGGCCCTCGAGTGGGTGGTGCGGGAGATGGATGCGCGCTACGACGACCTCGCGGCGTTCGGCTACAAGCACATCGACGACTTCAACGCCGCCGTGCGCGCCGGCAAGGTCAAGCCGCTGCCGGGCTCCGAGCGCAAGATCGCCATGTACCCGTACCTGCTCGTGGTGGTCGACGAGCTCGCCGACCTGATGATGGTGGCCCCGCGCGACGTCGAGGCGTCGATCCAGCGCATCACCCAGCTCGCGCGCGCCGCCGGCATCCACCTGGTGCTGGCCACGCAGCGCCCGTCGGTCGACGTGGTCACGGGCCTCATCAAGGCCAACGTGCCGTCGCGGCTGGCGTTCGCGACATCGTCGCTCGCCGACTCGCGCGTGGTGCTCGACCAGCCCGGTGCGGAGAAGCTCATCGGCCAGGGCGACGCGCTGTTCCTGCCCATGGGCGCCGCCAAGCCCATGCGTGTGCAGGGCGCCTGGGTCGCGGAGAGCGAGGTGCACGCCGTCGTCGAGCACGTCAAGGCGCAGCTCAAGCCCGTGTACCGCGTCGACGTGACCGCACCGGCCGGCGCGAAGAAGCAGATCGACGACGACATCGGCGACGACCTCGACGTGCTGCTCCAGGCGGCCGAGCTCGTGGTCACCACCCAGTTCGGCTCGACGTCGATGCTGCAGCGCAAGCTGCGCGTCGGCTTCGCCAAGGCGGGCCGGCTCATGGACCTGCTGGAGTCGCGCGAGATCGTCGGCCCCTCCGAGGGGTCCAAGGCCCGCGACGTGCTGGTCCAGCCCGACGACCTGCCGGCGGCGCTGGCGCTTCTCCGCGGCGAGCCGCCGCAGCTCTTCGACCAGGACGAGCGGCCGGGCGGCGACGCCGCCGACCCGTACGCCGAGGGCGTGGACGGCCACCGCCCGCCGGTGGCCACGGACTACCACGACGACGCGGACACCGACCCGGAGACCGGCTGGCGCTGAGCCGGCCCGGGCTCCGGTCCTGTCGGCCCCATCGTTCAGTCGGGCCCGTCGTTCAGCCGGCCCGGCGCACGACGACGGCCTGCGGGCCTGTGGGCACCGGGGGAGTCGTCCGCTCGGGCGCCTGGGGCCCCACGACGTCGCGCACAAGCTTTTCGCGCTCGCTCAGCTCCGCGGGGGAAAGCGTGCCGCCCTCCGGGTGGGCGAGCGCGTCGGCGATGACGCGCACCCGGTGCCCGGCCTCGCGGTCGACCGTGATGCCGGTCCACTCGACGCCCGTGACCCGTGCCGGCTCGTCGGGCTGCGCCTCGACCGTCGCGGTCAGCAGCACCCCGTTCGACGACGCGGGGCTGCAGCAGGCGGCGCTCTGGTTCGACACCATGTTGCCGAGGCCGTACGCGACCCACATGCCCGCGCCTCCCGGCCCGCCGTCGAGCTTGACGACCGGCTGCGGGACGTGCGCGTGGTGGCCCAGCACGAGGTCGACGACGCCGGACGCGGCCAGCGCCTGCGTGACGGCCAGCTGCTCCTCCGTGGGGTCGGCGCGGTACTCGACGCCGTCGTGCAGGCTCACGACGACGAGGTCGGCGCCGGCCGCGCGCGCCGCCGTCGCCCGGGCGACGGTCGCGTCCACGTCGACGAGCTGGACCGCCCAGGGTGCGCTCGCCGGGAGCGTGAACCCGTTGAGCCCGTACGCCATGGAGAGCTGCGCGACGGTCAGCGTCCGGTCCGCCCGCTCGAGCCGGTAGAGCTGGGGGGCGTCCGCCTCGGCCTGGCTGCGGGCGGTGCCCACGTGACCAAGGCCCGCGGCGTCGAACGCGTCGAGGGTCGCGCCGATCCCCGCGACCGCGCGGTCGATGGAGTGGTTGGACGCCGTCGAGCACCCGTCCCAGCCCTGCTCGGCCAGGTCGGTCACGATCTGCGCCGGCACGCCGAAGACGGGGTAGGTCGTCACCTCCTCGCCAGGAGGTGCGACGGGCGTCTCGAAGTGGCAGAGCGCGAGGTCGGCGCCCTGGACCCAGGCGTCGAGCCCGGACAGCACCTGCGAGTAGTCGGTGACGCCGTCGTGCGTGGCGGACCGCGTCACCGCATCGTGCAGCAGGACGTCCCCGGCGGCGACGATCGTGAAGACGGCGGGCTGCGGGGAAGGTGGCGGCGACGCCGGTGCGCCGGCCGTCGGGTCCGGTGCGGGCTCCGCGACCGCTGCCCCGAGGGTGCGCGAGACCACCTGGGTGGTCACGACGCCGGCGATCGATGCAGCGGCGAGGGCAGTGGCGACGAGCCGCAGGACGAGCCGGCGGTGGATGCGCCCGGAGTCGCGGTGGTGCCGGTTCACGGCCGGCCGCCGGGCGTGGAGGCCGCGATGTGCATCGTCGAAACCTAGGGCATCGCGTCGCCCCGCCGAGCGCCCCATGACGCGGACGGCATCTCGCCTCGTGTGCAGCAACTAGGCTGGACCGGTGGTCGACGCAGCCCCTTCCCCGTGGAACGCCGCCAACCTGGTGACGATGGCACGCATCGCGCTCGTGCCGATCTTCGCGTGGGCGCTGCTCGCCGAAGGCGGGCACACCGTCGAGTGGCGCCTCGTCGCGACCGGTGTGTTCCTGGTCGCCGCGGCGAGCGACCGTCTCGACGGCTACCTCGCCCGCAGCCGCAACCTGGTCACTGACCTGGGCAAACTCCTCGATCCGATCGCCGACAAGGCGCTCGTGGGGGTCGCGCTCGTGCTCCTGTGGGTGCCGCTGGGCGAGCTGCCGTGGTGGGTCCCCGTCGTCATCCTGGTGCGCGAGCTGGGCGTCACGGTCATGCGCCTGTCCCTGCGGCGGACCGTCGTCATCCCCGCATCGAGGGGCGGAAAGCTCAAGACGGTGCTCCAGATCGCGGCCATCACACTCTTCCTCCTGCCGCTCGACCACCTGCCCGATTTCATCCGGGTGATTGCGTGGGTCGTGATGCTGGCGGCCATCGTGGTGACCGTCGTGACGGGCGTGGACTATGCCAGGACGGGCTTGCGCGTGCGCCGCGACGCCCGCCGCAACCCCGCCACCAGGACCCCGACCGCGTGACCCGGAACCGGTGACCACTCCCGCCGAGGTCCTCGCCGCCGTCGCGGCCCGTGGCTGGACGGTCGCCGCCGCGGAGTCCCTCACGGGCGGCCTCCTCGTCGCCGCCCTCGTCGAGGTCCCCGGAGCGTCGGCCGTGCTGCGCGGCGGCGTGGTCGCGTACGCCACCGACCTCAAGGCGTCGCTCCTCGGCGTCGACGCCGCCCTGCTCGCCGAGCGCGGCGCCGTCGACCCCGACGTCGCGGCGGCCATGGCCTCCGGCGTCCGCATCGTCGCGAGGGCCGACGTCGGCCTCGCGACGACGGGCGTCGCGGGACCCGAACCGCAGGACGGCAAGGCGCCCGGCCTCGCGTACGTCGCCGTCGCGACGCCCGAGCGCACGAGCGTCCGCCGGCTGGACCTCGAGGGCGACAGGCCCGCAGTCCGGGCCGGCACGGTCGACGCCGTCATGACCCTCGCGGTGGAGGTGCTCACTCCTGGCAGGTGAATCCGGGTCACGATTCGGTGTCCCGGTTGCCACACGGTCGGCGCGCGTGGGAGGTTCGAACCATGGTCAACCGTGACGGGCGTCACATCGTCGGCGCGGCAGGGAACAAGGGTCTGGGGGACGGCGTTGGAGAGGGCGTGATCAGCACCAGACCCACAGGGCGGCTCGGCATGCGCCAGACCCGGCCCGAGCCGGTGGGCGCAGGGTACGGTAGGTCGACTTCCGGTCACGGGGACCGGACGGGGAACGAGAGGGGGCGCGAGATGGTCGTTCTTCGACGTGAGATCGGCGACGTGCTGCGCGACGCGCGGCAGCGCCAGGGGCGCACCCTTCGTGAGGTGTCCTCGGCCGCCCGCGTCTCGCTCGGTTACCTGAGCGAGGTCGAGCGCGGGCAGAAGGAAGCGTCGTCGGAGCTGCTCGCCTCGATCTGCGAGGCGCTGGACCTTCCGATGTCGCTCGTGCTGCGCGAAGTCAGCGACCGCATCGCGATCGCCGAAGGCTTCGCCATCCCCGACACCATTCCCGCGGACTTCGTGGCGGGCCTCCTGGCCCGCGGCGGCGACTGGCGCGGTGGTGTCGACGCGGAGCTGACCCCGGTCGGCTGACCCGCACCCACCACAGACGGCCGATTCGGGCGGTCCCCCACCACCGGGGGGACCGCCCGAATCGCTTTTCCGGGGTTCACTCCGGAGCGCGTTGGCAGGTCGGGCACCAGTAGACGACCCGTTCCATCGCGCCCTGGTCCGGCCGAGAGTCCGGGCCCGTCGTCGAACCCAGGGCGATCGGCGTCCCGCAGCGGACGCACGGCCGGTGGTGCCGGCCGTGGACTCGCCGCTCGACCGCACGCATGCCGGACCGGCGAGCCACCGTGACGCTGTGGGACACCAGGCGCGACGCCGTGCTCAGCAGCGCGCGCCGGCGATCGTCGTCGAGCGCCCCCACCGGGGACCACGGCCACAGGCGCTCGGCGAAGAGCGACTCCGCCATCCAGATCGTGCCGAGGCCGGCGACCGTCCGCTGGTCCAGGAGGGCTGCGCACAGCGTGCGGTCCGGGTCGACGGCGAGGCGGCGCGCGCCCTCGGCGGCGCCGGGGCCGTCCACGAAGTCGCTCGCGAGCACGTCGGGGCCGAGGTGCCCGAGCAAAGAGCGCTCGTCGCGCGTGCGCAGCAGGTCCAGCATGCCCAGGTGCCAGCCGAGACAGGTCCACGCGTCGGTCGCGAGCACGGCGCGCACGGCCGGGGAACGGCCCGCAGCCTCCCGGGAACCGGTCCGTTGCACCTGCCAGTAGCCCTCCATGCGCAGGTGCGCGTGCAGCGTGCGGCCGTCGTCGAACCGGAGCAGGAGGTGCTTGCCGTACGCGACCGACTCGCGCACCGTCCGGCCCACGAGGTCGGCGCCGGCGACCGTGGGCCAGCGCAGGTCGGCGCGCACGAGCGGCTTGCCGGCGAGCGCCGCCCCGAGCCGCTCGGCCGTCAGCCGCAGCACGTCCCCCTCGGGCACGGGTTCAGCCGCCCGCGACCCGCAGGCCGCGCGGGGTCACGGCGAACCCCGCGTCGAGAAGTGCCCCGGCCGCGGGCGTCCGCTCGCGGGCCGCGCCGAGCGCGGCGGCGCCGTCGACCCGCTGGACGAGGATGCGCCCGAGCCTGCCCGCGCGCGCCGCCTCGGCGAGCGCACGGGCGGCCGCGCCGAGGCGCCGCCCGGCGCCGGGCCCGGCAGGCGCGAACGACAGCACGGTGCGCCCGCCGCGCTCCACGTAGAGCACGAGGTCGCCGTCGACCAGGACGACGACGGCACCCGCCTTGCGCCCGGGGCGGTGCGTGGACGCCCCGTCCTCGGGCGCGGTTCCGGGCGGCCACGCCAGCGCCGCGCCGTACGGGTTCGCGGGGTCGGTCGCGGCGAGCAGCAGGGCGCCCGGCGCGCGCGACCCGCTGGCGCCGGGCCCCGCCGGCGCCGAGCCGGCCGTGTCGTCGTCGGCCTCGTGCGCGCGCGCCCGGTCCGCCGCGTCCGTGCGCAGCTGGTCGACCGCGCCCGGCAGCGCGAACTGCGACCCGCCCAGCCCTTCCACGAAGTAGCCGCGCCGCACCGCGCCGCGCTCCTCGAGCTCCCGGAGCACGCGGTAGACGTCGCGGAACGCCCGCGACGCCCCCTCCGACGGCGCGACCGCGCGCGTGAGCACGCCGTGCCGCTCGAGCAGCACCTGCGTGAGCGCGTGCGCGCGCAGCGTCGGGTCCTGCTCGACCGCCGGCAGCGCCGACCAGCGCCCGCCACCGGTCCGCACCGCGGCCGCCGGCGACGCCGTCGGCCGCCCGAGCGTGCCGAACCGCGCGTGCCGCACAGGCCGTGCCCGGGCGGGCGCGCGCGGCGCCCGGTGCGCCCCGCCGGCACCGGTGCCGACTGCCTCGCGCAGCGGCCCCAGCCCGTCGTTGGTGACCCAGCCCGCCCAGACGAGATCCCAGAGCGCCTCGAGGGTCGCCGACGTCGAGGCGTCCGCGAGCTCCGCGAGGCGCGGGAGGAAGTACCCGCCCGACCCGGTGAGCAGGTCGAGCACCGCGCGGTGCAGGTCGGTGTCGAGCGGGCCGCCCTCGAGCGGGTCCGGCGGCCGGAGCGTGAGCGGGGCGCCGTCGGCGAGGTGCAGCGACACCATGCCGTCGCCGCCGCCCGAGCCGGGCAGCCGCGCGTGGCCGCACCACAGCACCTCGCCGGCCGTGGTGAGCTCGTCCAGCAGCGCGGGGGAGTAGTCGGGGACGCGCTCCGGCAGCACGAGCGTCTCCAGGGCGCTCGCCGGTACCGCGGCCCCGGCGAGCTGCTCGACCGCGCGCAGCACACCGTCGATCCCGCGCGCCGCCGAGCGCGAGCCCACCTGCTGCCACCGCGGCAGGAACACGCCCAGCGCCTGCGGCTCGACCGGCTCGACCTCGGCCCGCAGCGCGGCGAGCGACCGGCGGCGCAGGGTGCGCAGAACGTCCGGGTCGCACCACTCGTCGCCCGTGCCGCCCAGCGACGACGGCCGCAGCGCCCCGCGCACCACCGTGCCCGCCGCCTCGAGCCGCGCCAGCGCGTGCAGCACGACGGCGATGCCCAGCCCGAACCGGGCGGCGACGTCGGGGGCCGGGACCGGCCCGTGCGTGCGGATGTGGCGGCGCACCAGGTCGCCGAGCGGGTCGGGGACCAGCGCGGTGTATGCCTCAGGAACGCCCACGGGCAGCGCGACACCGAGCGCGTCGCGCAGGCGCCCGGCGTCCTGCGCCACGGCCCACTGCTCGGCGCCCGCGAAGCGCACGCGGAGCACGCGCCGGTCGCGCTCGAGCCCCTCGAGCCACCCGGCGACCTGCGGGCGGGAGTCCGGCCGGGTGCGCGCCTCGAGCGCTCCGAGCGGGTGCGGCCCGGTGCGGCGGAGCACGTCCCACAGCGCCTCGGCGTCCTTGGCCTGCCGGTCGGGGGCGAGCGCCTGCAGCTCGGCCTCCGTCCGCTCCACGGCGGCCGGGTCGAGCAGGTCCGCGATCGCCGTCGCGCCCTGGTCCCCGAGCAGCTCGGCCAGCAGGTCGGGGTCGAGCGAGAGCGCCGCGGCCCGCCGCTCCGCGAGGGGAGCGTCGCCGTCGTAGAGGAACTGCGCGGTATAGCCGAACAGGAGCGACTGGGCGAACGGCGACGGGCTCTGCGTGGTCACCTCGACGATCCGCACCCGCCCGGCGCCGACGTCGGTCATGAGCCCCGCCAGCGCGGCGACGTCGAAGTCGTCCTGGAGACACTCGCGGGCCGCCTCGAGCGTGATCGGGAAGTCGGGGAACTGCGCCGCGACCTGCAGCAGCTGCGCCGCGCGCTGGCGCTGCTGCCACAGCGGCTGGCGGCGGTCGGGGCGACGGCGCGGCAGCAGCAGGGCACGCGCGGCGGCCTCGCGGAACCGCGCGGCGAACAGCACCGACGAGCCGAGCTCGTCGCGCACCGAGCGCACGACGTCGTCGGGGTCCACGAGCAGGTCCTCCGCGGTGACGAGCGGCGCGTCGCCGGCCCCGGCCGCGTGGTGGTCGCCGTCGGCCCAGGCCGGTGGCTCGCCCAGGTCCCAGCCCGCCCCCGCGTCGGGCAGGCGCAGGACGATGCCGTCGTCGGAGTGCATCGCGGCGACGTCGAGGCCGTACCGCTCGCGCAGCCGCCCGGCGAGGATCAGCGACCACGGCGCGTGCACGCGCGCGCCGAACGGGGAGTGGACCACGACGCGCCAGTCGCCGAGCTCGTCGCGGAAGCGCTCGACGACGATGGTGCGGTCGTCGGGGACGCGGCCCGTCGCAGTGCGCTGGTCGATGAGGTACGCGGCGAGGTTGTCGGCGGCCCAGGCGTCGAGGCCGGCCTCGCGCAGACGGGCGCGCCCCGTGGCGTCGTCGTCGGCGAGCAGCGCGTCGGTGGTGCGGACGAACGCGCCCATCGCGCGGCCCAGCTCGACGGGGCGGCCCTGGGAGTCGCCCTTCCAGAACGGTAGGCGGCCCGGCACGCCGGGGGCGGGGGAGACGAGCACGCGGTCGGGCGTGATGTCCTCGATGCGCCACGTCGAGGAGCCGAGGGTGAACGTGTCGCCCACGCGCGACTCGTAGACCATCTCCTCGTCGAGCTCGCCGACGCGCTTGCCGCCGCGCTGGCCGTCCGCGGCGTCGCCCGAGGCCAGGAAGACCCCGTACAGCCCGCGGTCGGGTATGGTGCCGCCGCTCGTCGCGGCCAGGCGCAGCGCGCCCGGGCGGGCGGAGAGCCTGCCGGTCGCGCGGTCCCAGACGATGCGGGCGCGCAGCTCGGCGAAGTCCTCGCTGGGGTAGCGGCCCGCGAGCATGTCGAGCACCGCGTGCCACGTCGCCTGACCGAGGTGGGCGTACGGGTGGGCGCGGCGGACGGTCGCGAGCAGCTCGTCGGCGTCCCAGTCGTCGGTCGCGAGCGCGGCCACCACCTGCTGGGCGAGCACGTCGAGCGGTGTCGCGGGCACGTGCAGCGGCTCGATCTCGCCGTCGCGCATGCGCTGCGCCACGACCGCGGAGGGCACCAGGTCGCCGCGGTGCGTCGGGAAGACGACGCCGTGCGACACCGCCCCCACCTGGTGCCCGGCGCGGCCGATGCGCTGCAGCGCGCTGGCGACCGACGGCGGCGCGCCGACCTGGACCACGAGGTCGACCGCGCCCATGTCGATGCCGAGCTCGAGCGAGCTCGTCGCGACGACGGCGGGCAGACGGCCCTCCTTGAGCTCGGACTCGGTGCGAGTGCGCTCGGCGCGGCTCATCGAGCCGTGGTGCGCGCGCGCCAGGATCTCGGCGCCCGCGGCCAGCGCAGCGGACGTGCCGGACTGGCCGGGGGCCTGGGCGGCCCAGACTCCCCCCGGGTCCTCGACCGCCTCGCCCAGCCGCTGGGCCCACAGCTCGTTCATGCGGCTCGTGAGGCGCTCGGCGCCACGGCGCGAGTTGGTGAAGACCAGCGTGGAGTGGTGGGCCGCGACCAGGTCGACGACGCGCTCCTCGACGTGCGGCCACACGGACGCCCTGCGCAGGGGAGACGACGCGTCGCCCGTGAGGTCGGGGACGCCGGGAACGCCGTCGCCCGACGGACCGGGTGCGTCGTCGGCCCCGGCACCCACTGCGTCCAGGTCCGCGAGGTCCGGCACGGGTACGACGACCTCGATGTCCCACTCCTTGGTGGCGGGCGGCTGCACGACGACGACCTCGCGCCCGCCCTCGGCAGGGGAGCGGTGCCCGCCGAGGAACGCCGCGACCTCGTCGACCGGCCGGACGGTCGCCGACAGGCCCACGCGCTGGGGCGGCCGGCTGCCCGCGCCGACGAGCAGCTCGTCCAGCCGCTCGAGGCTGACGGCAAGGTGGGCGCCACGCTTGGTGCCGGCGACGGCGTGGATCTCGTCGAGGATCACGGTCTCGACCCCGAGCAGGCCCGCACGCGCCTGGGAGGTGAGCACGAGGAAGAGGGACTCCGGCGTGGTGACGAGGACGTCCGGTGGGCGGGTCGCGAAGGCGCGGCGCTCCGAGGCGGGCGTGTCCCCCGTGCGCATGCCGACGTCGATCTCGGGCGTCTCCAGCCCGCCGCGCGCGGCCGCCTGGCGGATGCCCGCCAAGGGCGAGCGGAGGTTGCGCTGCACGTCCGCGGCGAGCGCCTTGAGCGGGGAGACGTACAGGACGCGGCAGCGGCGGGCGCGCTCCGGGACCGGCTCGTGGTGCAGGCGGTCGATCGCCCAGAGGAACGCCGCGAGCGTCTTGCCCGAGCCCGTGGGGGCGACGACGAGCGCATGCCGTCCCAGGCCGATCGCCTCCCACGCGCCGGCCTGCGCCGCCGTCGGGCCCTCGAACGCGCCCGCGAACCATGCGCGGGTCGCGGGGCCGAACTGGTCGAGAGGGGACGTCACGCGCCCATTCTGACCCGGGCCACCGACAGTCGCCGAGCCTCGCTTGACGCGGGTGGCACCCTGGGCGGGTGCGTCTGCGGGAGTTCTGGCAGCTGGTCGACGAGGTCTTCGGCCCCGGGTACGGGCGCGCCCTCGCGCGCGAGCAGGTGCTGGCCGCCCTCGGCGACCGCACCCCCGTCGAGGCGCTCGAGGCAGGGCTGCAGCCTCGCGACGTGTGGCACGCGCTGTGCGATGCGCTCGACGTCCCCGAGGTGGAGCGCTGGGGCAAGGACGCCGACCGGAAGGCGCCGCCGCGCAGCCGGTGATCCGCGGGTGCTGACACGCCGGCGTGTCCGTCACACTCGAACAGATGTTCGGCTAGAGTCGATCCACAGGCACGGATTCCGGAACCTTGTCGACAGGCAGGGGCCGGAGAAGGCGTCCGTGTCGGTGGCTGCGCATACGGTCTGAAACCGATGAGCACGCAGACACAGAAGCCGGCGCGCACCCGCCGCGCCCCGAACACGAAGGTGACCGACATGCCCGCACCGGCAGACCGCGAGAAGGCCCTCGAGGCCGCGCTTGCCCAGATCGACCGCAGCTTCGGCAAGGGCTCGATCATGCGGCTCGGCGACGAGACCCGCGCCCCCGTCGAGGTGATCCCCACGGGCTCCATCGCGCTCGACGTCGCCCTCGGCATCGGCGGCCTGCCGCGCGGCCGCGTCGTCGAGATCTACGGCCCGGAGTCCTCGGGCAAGACGACGGTGGCGCTGCACGCCGTCGCCAGCGCGCAGCGGGCCGGCGGCATCGCCGCATTCATCGACGCCGAGCACGCCCTGGACCCCGAGTACGCCAAGAAGCTCGGCGTCGACACGGACGCGCTGCTCGTGTCCCAGCCGGACACGGGCGAGCAGGCGCTCGAGATCGCGGACATGCTGATCCGCTCGGGCGCGCTCGACATCATCGTCATCGACTCGGTCGCGGCCCTGGTGCCCAAGGCCGAGATCGAGGGCGAGATGGGCGACAGCCACGTCGGCCTGCAGGCCCGCCTCATGTCACAGGCGCTGCGCAAGATCACCGGTGCGCTCAGCACCTCCGGCACGACGGCGATCTTCATCAACCAGCTGCGCGAGAAGATCGGCGTGTTCTTCGGGTCCCCGGAGACGACGACGGGTGGCAAGGCGCTGAAGTTCTACGCGTCGGTCCGCATGGACATCCGCCGTATCGAGACCCTCAAGGAGGGCACCGACGCGGTCGGCAACCGCACGCGCGTCAAGGTCGTCAAGAACAAGATGGCCCCGCCCTTCAAGCAGGCCGAGTTCGACATCCTCTACGGCGTGGGCATCTCCCGCGAGGGCGGCCTCATCGACATGGGCGTCGACCACGGCCTGGTCCGAAAGAGCGGGTCGTGGTTCACCTACGAGGGCGACCAGCTCGGCCAGGGCAAGGAGAACGCCCGCAAGTTCCTGCGCGACAACCCCGACCTCGCCAACGAGATCGAGAAGCGCATCAAGGAGAAGCTCGGCATCGGTGCCAGGCTCGACGCCCCGGCGGACGACGTCGCGGCGGGCGCGGCGGCAGCCGCCGCTGAGCAGGCCGCCCCGGCGGCAGCTCCGGCCGGCAAGGGCAAGAAGGCGCCGTTCTGAGCGGGACGCGCTCGGGCGAGCGCGCGCCGCGCAAGACCGTTGCCGAACGCCTCGACGCGGGCGAGCTCACGGCCGAGGGCGCCGTCGAGCTCGCCCGCGAGACGGTGCTGCGCATCCTCACGGCGGCGCCCAAGAGCCGCCGCGAGCTCGAGCAGTCCCTTGCACGCAAGGGCTACCCCGAGCACGTCGTGACGCCGGTGCTCGACCGGTTCGACGAGGTCGGGCTGGTCGACGACGCCGAGTACGCGCAGATGGTGGTGCGCACCCGGCACGCCGAGCGCGGCCTCGCCCGGCGCGCCATCGCCGTCGAGCTGCGCCGGCGCGGCATCGACGACGACACCGCCGCGGACGCGCTGGACCAGGTCGACGACGAGGGCGAACGTGCGGCGGCCGCGCGGCTCGCCCAGCGGCTCGTCGCCCGCACGCGTGGCCTCGACCGGGACGCACGTGTGCGCCGCGCGGCGTCGGCCCTCGCGCGCAAGGGGTACGGCCCGGGCCTCGCGTTCGCGGCCGTGAAGGACGCGCTCGCCGCCGAGGGTGAACAGACCGGCGACCTGCCCGACCTCGAGTAGCTACGCCTCGGCAGTGCCGAGCTGCCGGGTGACGGCGATGCTCGGCCCGATCCCCGGGCCCGCCTCGGTCTTGCCCGAGGTCCTGCTCGACAGCCGGCGGGCGAGCAGGTGCGCCACCCACGAAAGCAGCATGTTGAGCAGGATGAAGACCACTGCCGCGACGAACAGGGTCTGCAGCGGGTTGCCATTGCCCGACGCGAGGATCTGCGCGGAGCGCAGCAGCTCCCTGTAGCCGATGAGCTGGCCGAGCGCCGAGTCCTTGAGCACGACGACGAGCTGCGAGACCACCGCGGGCAGCATCGCGATGAGTGCCTGCGGGAGCTGGACGGAGCGCAGCGTCTGGCCCCTCGTGAGCCCCAGCGACAGACCGGCCTCGGCCTGGCCGCGCGGAAGGTTCCCGACGCCGGAGCGGACGAGCTCGGCGATGACGGACCCGTTGTACAGGATGAGCGCGACCACGACGGCGGTGAACGCGGGGTCGGCCACGACGCCCCGGAGGCTGATGCCGAACAGGGCGTTGAGGAACACCATCATCAGCAGCACCGGCACCGCGCGGAAGAACTCGACGACCACCGACGAGAGCCAGCGCACGCCCCCCACGTGGGAGAGCCGGCCCATGCCGAAGAGGATGCCGAACACCACCGCGCCGACCGTCGCGAACGCCGCGGCCTGCAGCGTGTTTCGCAGGCCGGGCAGGTAGTAGTACTGCCAGGCGCTCGCGTCGGTGGCGGGCTGCCACAGGGAGGCGTCGAGCTGGCCCTTCCGCGCCAGCACGACCAGCACCCAGGCCAGCACCCCGAGCACGACGACGGCACCGACGGCGTTGCCGACGGCCATGGCACGGCGGCCGCGCGGCCCGGGCTCGTCGAAGAGGATCGAGCTCATCGCTTCACCGCCAGGCGGCTCGACAGCCACGTGGTGGCGAGGCCGATCGGGATGACGAGGATGACGAACCCGATCGCGAAGGTCATGAAGATCTGCCAGCGATAGTCGGCGTGGAACTCGATCATGGTCTTCATCACGCTGGACGTCTCGGTGGACACCGACGCCGCGGCCGCGACGGTCGAGTTCTTCAGGAGCGCGATGAGCGTGTTGCCGATCGGGGCGATCGCGCCGCGGAACGCCTGCGGCAGCACGACGATCCGGGCCGCGGCGAGGAACGGGAGCCCGATCGCTCGAGCCGCCTCGGCCTGGCCGACAGGCACGGTGTTGACGCCCGAGCGGATCGCCTCGCACACGAACGCCGCGTGGTAGACGCCGAGGCCGAGGACCGCGAACAGGAAGAAGTTCGTCGTGAAGTCGGGCGACAGGGTGACGCCGAGCTGTGTCCACACGGCGAGCACCAGGAACGTCATGATCACCGTCAGCGGCGTGTTGCGGAAGATGTCGACATAGACGGTGCCCGCGGCTCGCAGCGAGGCGAGCGGCGAGATGCGCATGACCGCCAGCACGGTGCCGATCACCAGGGCGAGCAGCGCGCCCCAGAACGTCAGCTGGATGTTGACCCAGAACGCGCCCAGGATGTCGTACTGGGAGAGGACGTCGAGGAATCCTGACACAAGGCCCCTTTTCGTCGTGCGGTGCCGACGTGCTCAGCCACCGGAGCCGGTGGTCGAGCCCGTCGGCACCACGCCGAGTGGAACGAATCAGGCGCAGGCGTCCTGCGCGGGCGGGTTCTCGTCCTTGTTGGGCGTGTACCCCGTGCCCTCGGTGTTCTTGGTGATGAGCTCCTGCCACGTACCGTCGTCGATCATCGCCTTGATGGCGTCGTTGACCTTCTCGCAGGTGTCCTTCGATCCCTTGGGAAGCCCGACGCCGTAGCGCTCGGTCGAGAACGGGGCGCCGACGATCTTGACCTTGCCCTTGTTCGCCGGCGTCGCGGCGAGGCCGGCGAGGATGATGTCGTCCGTCGTGACGGCGTCGACCTGGCCCGCCACGAGCGCGGTGACGCACTCGGCGTAGCCGGGTCGCTCGAGCAGGTTGACGCCCTTCGAGTACTTGTCCTTGATCTTCTGCGCCGACGTCGACCCCGTGACGGAGCACAGGTTCTTGCCCTCGAGCGAGTCCGGGCCGGTGATGTCGGTGTTGTCCTGCGCCACGAGCAGGTCCTGGCCGGCGACGAAGTACGGGCCGGCGAAGTCGACGACCTTCTTGCGCTCGTCGGTGATCGAGTAGGTCGCGAAGATCATGTCGACCGCACCGGTCTGGAGCATCTGCTCGCGCTGGGCCGACGGCGACTCGACCCACTGGATCTTGTCGGCGGAGTACCCGAGCTTGCCCGCGACGTAGGTGGCGACGTCGACGTCGAAACCGGTGTGCTTGTCGCCCTCCTGGAAGCCGAGGCCCGGCTGGTCGAACTTGACCCCGATCTTGATGCTGCCGCTCGCGCCGCCGGTGCCCGTGCCGGTGGTGGCACCGCCCTGGTTGCCGACGTCGGCGCTGGAGCAGGCGGAGAGGGTCAGGGCGGCGGTCGCCGCCAGGGCGAGGAGCGCGGTGGTTCTCTTTCGCATGGTGTCCCCTTCGTTCGGTGCGTCCCCCGGACGCGTGCAGCGGTTCAGCGGATCAATGGACGAGGATCTTCGAGAGGAAGTCCTTCGCGCGCTCGGAGCGCGGCGCGGTGAAGAAGGTGTCGGGGTCCGCCTCCTCGAGGATCTGCCCGTCGGCCATGAAGACGACCCTGTCGGCGGCCTTGCGGGCGAACCCCATCTCGTGGGTGACGACGATCATCGTCATGCCCTCCTTGGCCAGGGCGACCATCGCGTCGAGCACCTCGTTGACCATCTCGGGGTCGAGGGCGCTGGTGGGCTCGTCGAAGAGCATCACCTTGGGGTGCATGGCCAGCGCCCGGGCGATGGCGACGCGCTGCTGCTGGCCGCCCGAGAGCTGCGCCGGCATCTTGCGCGCCTGGTCCTCGACGCCGACGCGCCGCAGAAGCGTGAGCGCCTCGTCCTGGGCGGACTTCTTCGACGCGCGGCGCACCTTGCGCGGGCCGAGCGTCACGTTGTCGAGCACGGTCTTGTGCGCGAACAGGTTGAAGGACTGGAACACCATCCCGACGTCGGCGCGCAGGTGGGCGAGCTCCTTGCCCTCCTCCGGCAGGGGCTTGCCGTCGACCCGGACCTCGCCGTCGTCGATGGTCTCGAGGCGGTTGATGGCCCGGCACAGCGTGGACTTGCCGGAGCCCGAGGGCCCGATCACCACGAGCACCTCGCCCTTGCGCACGGTCAGGTCGATGTCCCGCAGCACGTGCAGGTCGCCGAAGTGCTTGTTGACGCCCTTGAGCTCCACCAGGGCGGGCGCGGCTGTCTCCATGGCGTTCGAACCCCTCCGTCGTACGTCCACGACGTCCAGCATCCCTGCCCCGTGTTTCCAGGAACAGACCACGGACGTCGCTGTCCGGCTACATCTTGGTCACGATAGGCCCTACCGCCGGTCATGACCTGCGGCGACGGCGGGCGTGTTCCGTGCCCTGGGTCGGGGACCGTACCCTAGACGCGATGTCCACCACCACCGCTCCCGCTACCGGCGTGCCCTCCGCACGTACCTACGTCGTGCGCACGCTCGGCTGCCAGATGAACGTGCACGACTCCGAGCACATGGCCGGCATGCTCGAGCAGGCCGGCTACGTCCGGGCGAGCGCGGAGGAGGACGCCGCGAGCACCGCGGACGTCGTCGTCATCAACACGTGCGCGGTGCGGGAGAACGCGGCGACGCGTCTGTACGGCAACCTGGGGCACCTCGCGAGCATCAAGGCGCAGCGGCCGGGCATGCAGATCGCCGTCGGGGGATGCCTCGCGCAGAAGGACCGCGGCGAGATCGTGACGAAGGCGCCCTACGTGGACGTCGTCTTCGGCACCCACAACCTCGACGCGCTGCCCGTGCTGCTCGAGCGTGCACGGCACAACGAGGCCGCGCAGGTCGAGATCGCCGAGTCCTTGCAGGTGTTCCCGAGCACCCTGCCGACGCGCCGCGAGTCCGTCTACGCCGGCTGGGTCTCGATCTCGGTGGGCTGCAACAACACCTGCACGTTCTGCATCGTGCCGCACCTGCGCGGCAAGGAGCGCGACCGCCGGCCCGGCGAGATCCTCGCCGAGGTCCAGGCCCTCGTCGACGGCGGCGCCGTCGAGGTCACGCTGCTGGGCCAGAACGTGAACTCCTACGGCGTCGAGTTCGGCGACCGCGGCGCGTTCGCCAAGCTCCTGCGCGCCTGCGGCCAGATCGAGGGGCTCGAGCGCGTCCGCTTCACGTCCCCCCACCCGGCCGCGTTCACCGACGACGTCATCACCGCGATGGCCGAGACCCCGAACGTCATGCCGAGCCTGCACATGCCGCTGCAGTCCGGCTCCGACCGCGTGCTGCGTGCGATGCGCCGCTCGTACCGGTCCGAGAAGTTCCTCGGCATCCTCGACCGCGTCCGGGCCGCGATGCCCGACGCCGCCATCACCACCGACATCATCGTCGGCTTCCCGGGGGAGACCGAGGAGGACTTCGCCGAGACGATGCGCGTGGTCGAGGCGTCGCGGTTCTCGTCGGCATTCACGTTCCAGTACTCGCCGCGCCCGGGCACGCCGGCCGCGACCATGGACGACCAGCTCCCCAAGGAGGTCGTGCAGGAGCGGTTCGACCGCCTGCTGGCCCTGCAGGAGCGCATCTCGGCCGCCGAGGCCGCGAAGCAGGCCGGCCGCACGCTCGAGGTGCTGGTCATCGAAGCCTCCGGCAAGAAGGACGGCGCGACCGCGCGCATCTCCGGCCGCGCCCCGGACAACCGGCTCGTGCACGTCGCGCTGCCTGCCGGCCTGACCGTGCCGGGCGCACCGGCGTCGCTCGACGACCCGCGCCTCGCGCCCACCGCCGACCTCGACCCGCGCCTGCCGCGCCCGGGCGACATGGTCACCGCCGTCGTCACGCATGCCGCGCCGCACCACCTCATCGCGGACTCGGCGCTCGCGGGCGGCACGTACGCGGTGCGCCGCACGCGCTCGGGCGACACCTGGGCGCAGCGCGAGCGCACCCGCCTCGGCGGCGGCGAGGACGAGCACGGCCACGGTCACGGCGGTGCGACGACGTCGGGCCCCGTCGTGCTGGGCATGCCGACGCTGCGCCGCTGACCCGCTGACCCGGTGGGGCGTCGGCGCCCTCAGGACTCGTGGTCGGTCGTCAGCGTGCTCAGCGAGGAGAAGAACTGGCTCGCCGTCACGAGCCCGCACGAGACGGTCGCGGCGAGCTGGTCGTCGGTCGCCCCGTGCTCGAAGTCGACCGAGACCTCGGCGTACAGCGCCAGGCCCTCGCCCTCGTCGCGCGCGTAGACCTTGGGCCAGATGCGCTCGCGGTTCCAGTCGTTGACGGCCTGCAGCACTGCCAGCCGCGTGTGCGGCGGCACGGTGCCGGCCCACCGGCCGCGCACCTGGAGGATCTCCTCGTGGTCGCCGAGCAGCAGGAACCAGAACCGGTTCCCGTCCCAGGTCCCGGTCACGTCGCCGTCGGCGTCGACGCGGAACCGGTAGCCGCGCCGGGTCAGGTCGTCGCCGACGCGCTGGGACGAGAGCGGCTCCGGCCGCTGCCCCGCGACGCCGGCCACGGCCCGCTCCGGGCCCCGCGCCCGCGTCCCGGCGAGCCCCCGCACCCGGTCGAGCCACGTCGTGCGGCGGCTCATGGCGCGCTCCGCAACGGGTCGGGATACTCGGCGTCGAGGCTGTCGAAGAACATCGACCCCGTCGTCAGGCCGCACTGCAGCAGCTGGTCCAGCTGGTCGTCGGTCACGCCGTGCTCGACGTCCACCGTGGTGTCCGCGCACACGACGACGCTGCCGTCGTCGCGCACCCGGGCGTAGGCCTTGGGCCAGATGTGGTCCGCGTTCCACGCGTTGCAGGCCTCGAGCAGCTCCTCGAGGCGCTCGATCGTGGCGTCGCGGTTCCACTGGCCGCGCACCTGGAGCACCTCGTCCTGGTCACCCAGCACGAGGAAGTAGAAGAGCCGGCCGTGCCAGAGCCCGCCGAGGTCGCCGTCGGAGTCCGTGAAGTACGCGAACCCTGAGCGCCCGAGCCACGCGGTGATGCGGTCGCGGGAGAGCGGGGTGGGGACCAGGGTGGCGTCGAGCGGTGCCTGGCCGGGGGTACGGGCGCCCCCCGCCACCCGTAGCAGCACGCCCTCGATGCGGTCGCGCAGCTCGTCCTCGTCCAGGTCCCGCTCGTCCTCGTCGTCGTCACGGGTGCTGGCGCCGCCGTCCGGCACAGCGGACCCGTGCTGTCGTCGCGCCGGGACACAGCCTTCGCCTCGCCCCGAAGAGCGGCCGGCAGAACCACCGTCCCGGCGTGACCCGAAGAACCTCACCCCGCCCACACTACCGGCCGACGTCCGCGGGCGGCCGGACCGCGCGGGTGGATCCGCATCGTGGGCCGCGTTTGTCGCCCCGGCGGTACTGTCGGCGCGTGCCGCGCCTCGTCGTCGTCCCCGCCACCCCTCTGCTCGTCCCCGGCGCGTCGGGGAGCGTCGACGCGCTCGCCGGCCTGCGCGACGTCGTCCGTGGCGTCCTGGCGCGCGAGCTCGCCGATGTGGACGGCGCCGTCGTCGTCCTCGGGGCGGGCCCGACCGCCCGTGCGGGGCGCCTGCGCCCGACGCTCGGGGCTGCGGGCATCGCCGACGGTCGTGCGCCGCGGGCCACCTCTGAGGGCGCGACGACGACGTCGGCCCCCGGGGTCGCGGGTCCGGCCGGCCGGGACGGAGCCGTCCCGTGGGACGGCACGGCCTCCACCGGCCCGTCGGTCGCCCTCCTCGCGCTCGCCGACGCGGGCGTGGACCTTGCCGCGCGAGCCGTCGACGTCGTGGAGGTGCCCGGCGAGGCGCCGACCGCGGTCGTGGTCGCGGCGGCCGACCGCCTGCGGTCCGCGCTGTCCGGAGGACGGTTCACCTGGGCACCCTCTGGCGCTGACAGCGCGGACGGGCTGCTCGTGGTCGCCGACCAGCCGGCCCCCGGCGTCGACGCAGTGCTCGAGGAGCTCACCGCCGCGGCGCCGTGGTCCGAGGAGGTGCTCGACGTGCCGCAGCGCCACGAGCACCTGCCGGCCTCCTACCGCGTGACGGTGCGCCGCCTCACCAGGTGAGCACGGCCCCGACCCCCGCGAGGATCAGCCAGGCGCGCACGGCGCGCCCCACCGCGACGGTCGGGACGAACACCGCCATCGGGACGCGGAGCGCCCCCGCGACGAGAGCCATGATCAGCAGCGGCGGGATGCCGACCACCGATGCGGCCAGCAGGATGCCCGCGGTGAGCCACGGCCGGCCGGCGAGCGAGCCGTGCCAGCGGTCGAACGCGCGCCGCCACGAGTCCTTGGCGAGCTTCTTCTGCACCCATGGCGACTGCATCGAGCCTGCGGCGAGCCAGTACCAGACCAGCTTCCCGACGGCGGTCCCCAGCCCTGTCGCGACCGCGCAGCCCAGCACCGCGGCGGTCCGCCCGTCGAGCTGGGTGGCCAGCACCCCGAGGTACAGCTCGAGGTTCACGAGCGGGACGAGCGCCGAGACGATCGCCGTCGCGAACGTCGTCAGCGCGACCAGCACGGCTGCGGCCTCAGGCGGTGGGCGCCGGCGCGGACGACGCCGACGACGCCTCCGGGTCGGCCGAGCGCGCCGGGACCGGCAGGCCGATCCGCAGCAGCCAGCCGAGCGACACGCACTTGAGCACCAGCAGCCCCGCGGCGACGACCGCACCCACCCAGGGCAACGACGTCACGAGGAGCAGCACCGCGAACAGCGCCGAGTTCACGGCCTTGCCCGGCTTCGACCAGTTCCACGCCCAGATGCGCCGGTCGACGTCGTAGAAGTAGTTCGGGCTGCGCACCGACCACGCGAGGAACGCGAGCGACAGGAAGGCGTCGACGACCAGGAACTCGAAGAGGTACAGGCCCACGGGCAGTGCGTTCTCGGGACGCAGCCACACGAGACCGAGGTAGAACCCGGCGGCGTTGAGCCGGTCGCACAGCAGGTCGAGCACCGCGCCGATGCGCGTCTCGCACCCGCGGAACCGGGCGACGGCACCGTCGAGCATGTCGCCGACCCAGTAGACGCCCAGGCCCACGACGAGCAGCGGGAGGCTGTGCTCGCGGGCGCCCAGCAGGCACAGCGCCAGGGATGCCACGGTGCGGACCGCGGTCACCGCGGTCGCCGAGGTCCACAGGCGCTCGGACGCCGGGTCGGCGTCGATGTCGGTGCGACGTTGCATGGGCCGGAGAGTAGACCCCTGCCAGGCACGACGGCCACGCCGTCCGCACGTCGTACGGTGGGCGCGTGATCGTCGTCGCCGTCGTGGGGCCCACCGCCACCGGGAAGTCGGACCTGGCCCTGGACCTGGCGCAAGCGCTCTCCACGCCGCACGCCCCGGCCGAGGTCGTCAACGCCGACGCCTACCAGCTCTACCGCGGCATGGACGTCGGCACGGCCAAGGTCCCGCCGGGCGAGCGGCGCGGCGTCGTCCACCACCAGCTCGACGTGCTCGACCCGCTCGAGGACGCGTCCGTCGCGCGCTACCAGGCCGGTGCCCGCGCCGACCTCGATGCGATCGGCGCACGCGGCGGCCGCGCCGTCGTCGTCGGCGGGTCGGGGTTGTACGTGCGGGCGCTGCTCGACCACATGGACTTCCCCGGCACCGACCCGCGGGTGCGCGCCGAGCTCGAGGAGCGCGCCGAGCGTGACGGGCGCCGCGCCCTGCACGCCGAGCTCGCGCGCCTCGACCCGGAGGCCGCCGCGAGCATCGGCCCGCACAACACGCGCCGCATCGTCCGCGCCCTCGAGGTCATCGCGATCACCGGGCAGCCGTACACCGCCAACCTGCCGCGGCAGGAGTACGTGCGGCCCGCGGTCCAGATCGGGCTCGACTGCGACCGGCCCACGCTCGACACGCGCGTCGCCTCCCGCGTCGACCGCATGTGGGCGCTGGACCTGGTCGACGAGGTGCGCGGGCTCGCGAGCCCCGAGCAGGGCGGCACGGGCAGGGGCCTCGGCACGACGGCAGCCCGCGCCGTCGGGTACGCCGAGGTGCTCGAGCTGTTCGCGGGCCGATCCTCCGCTGACGAGGCCCGTGAGGAGGTCACCGCCAACACCCGGCGGCTCGCCCGCAAGCAGATGGGCTGGTTCGGGCGCGACCCGCGCGTCCAGTGGCTCGACGCCGCGGCCCCCGACCTGCTCGAGCAGGCGCTCGCTATCGTGTCGGCGGCAGACGGCGGCACCCTGCCCCATCCGGGCGAGGCTCCGGTGCGCCGTAGTCTGGGGTCATGACGAGCCTGCCGAGCCCGCGCCCGACGACTCCGTCCACTCTGCACTTCACCAAGGGCCACGGCACCCACAACGACTTCGTGCTCGTCGCCGACACGCGCGGCGACCTGGACCTGTCCCCGGAGCAGGTGCGGCGCCTCGCGGACCGGCGCGGGGGCATCGGTGGCGACGGCGTCATCCGGCTCGCGCCCACCGCCGCCATCGCGCGCGCGGGCGAGGCGGTCGCCGACGCCGTCCTGGCGGAGGAGCCGGGCGCCATCTGGTTCATGGACTACCGCAACGCCGACGGGTCCGTCGCGGAGATGTGCGGCAACGGCGTGCGCGTCTTCACGGCGTTCGCCGAGGCGCTCGGCCTGGCCACGCTCGACGGGGGCGGCGAGCTCGCGCTCGGCACGCGCGCCGGCGTCCGGCGCGTCCGCAAGGAGGACGGGCCCGACGGCACGCCGTGGTACGCCGTCGACATGGGCCCGTGGCACCTGCCCGGCGGCCCCGAGGCCGAGGCGGCGGGAGCCGATGCCGCGGTCGCGGTGCGCGGCTGGACTGCGCCTCGGCCGGCCCTGTCCGTCGACGTCGGCAACCCGCACACCGTCGTCGCGCTGGCCTCGACCGCCGAGCTCGAGGCCCTCGACCTCACGCGCGCCCCGCAGGTCGCGCCCCTGCCGGCGCACGGCACGAACGTGGAGCTGGTCGTCCCGCTCGGCGAGGAGACCGACGGCGAGACGGGGCTCACGACGGGACGCGTGCGCATGCGCGTGCACGAGCGTGGCGTCGGGGAGACGCAGTCGTGCGGCACCGGGGCGGTCGCCGCGGCGCTCGCGGTGCGCACCTGGGCCTCGGCCGGCGGGCGCACGCCCGTCGACACCTGGTTCGTCGATGTGCCGGGCGGCCTGCTGCGCGTACGCGCCCTGGAGGGCGGCCGCGCCGAGCTCGCGGGGCCGGCCGAGCTGGTCTTCACGGGCGAGACGCGGCTGTAGCGGGCGGGCTTCCGGACGGCGCGGCGCGGGTCGCGCCGGTCAGCGCGTGACGCGCAAGATCCGGTAGCCCTTCGCGCTGTTGGTGCGCTCCACGCGCACGCCCAGCGGCTCGCCTAGCTCGACCTCGATCCACCGCGCCAGCGAGTCCGCGCCGAGGTTCCTCTGCACCACGAGCCACGCCCCGTCGGCGTCGGACGACGACGGCGCCAGCCGCGCGAGCCAGGTCCGCAGCATGCCGTGCAGCACGTCCTTGCCGACGCGGATCGGCGGGTTGGACCAGATCGCGGCGAACGCGACGTCGTCGGGAACGGCGTCGGGCAGCGCGGTGCGGACGTTCGTCAGGCCCAGCCGCTCGGCGTTGTGGCGCGTGAGGTCGAGCGCGCGCTCGCTGACGTCGACGGCCCAGACCGCGGCGCCGGGCGCCTCGGTCGCGAGCGTGAGCGTGAGCGGGCCCCAGCCGCAGCCCAGGTCGAGCAGGTTCCCGGCCTGCGGAGGTGCGGGCACCTCGCGGAGGAGCACCTGCGTCCCGAGGTCGATGCGGCCGGGGGAGAAGACCCCGGGGGCGACCTCGACCTCGACGTGCCGCCCCGCGATGCGCACCGTGACCTTCCGCCGTTCCGCGTCGGTCGCCGGCCCGCCCGTGAAGTAGTGGTCGGGCACGTCGGGGAGCTCGGCGTCGGTCACCTCGTGATCCTACGTGGGGCGCGATGCGCTCCCCGGTGGAAAAGCCGGGGACCGGGACGATCAGGCGTGGGAAACTTGTTCTGGAAGGCGCCGGGAGAACGGCGCGATCGTCGTGAAAGGCACACCTTGACCCAGACCCCGCAGGACCCCGAGACTCCGGCCACGGAGCACGCCGACGACGGCCCCGCCGCGGACCGCTCCGCGCAGGCCATCGCGAACGACGTCGTGGCACGGGTCCTCGCCAGGGCCGGCACCGCGCGCGCTGAGGGCGGCACCGTGCACACCGCGCACGACGGCGAGCAGCTCGACCTCGAGGAGCGCATCGCGCTGCGCCGCGTGGGAGGCCTGTCGACCGAGCTCGAGGACGTCACCGAGGTCGAGTACCGGCAGTTGCGCCTCGAGAAGGTCGTCCTCATCGGCATGTACTCCGGTGGCGAGGCCGCCGCGGCTGAGGCCGAGGTGTCGCTGCGCGAGCTCGCCGCGCTCGCCGAGACCGCCGGCTCGCAGGTGCTCGACGCTCTGCTGCAGCGCCGCCAGAAGCCCGACCCCGGCACCTACCTCGGCTCGGGCAAGGCGGCGGAGCTGGCCGAGCTCGTGCGCAGCGTCGGCGCCGACACCGTCGTCGCCGACACCGAGCTGGCCCCGTCGCAGCGGCGTGCGCTCGAGGACATCGTCAAGGTCAAGGTCGTCGACCGGACCGCGCTGATCCTCGACATCTTCG
This sequence comes from Xylanimonas sp. McL0601, assembly GCF_049852175.1. Lineage (GTDB taxonomy): Bacteria > Actinomycetota > Actinomycetes > Actinomycetales > Cellulomonadaceae > Xylanimonas. The sequence continues at coordinate 2,825,848 of NZ_CP187527.1, read as the reverse complement.
CCCAGCACGCCAAGTCACGGGAGGGCAAGGCCCAGGTCGAGCTCGCCCAGCTCGAGTACCTGCTTCCCCGCCTGCGCGGCTGGGGCGAGTCGATGTCCCGCCAGGCCGGTGGCCAGGTCGGCTCGGCCGGCGCCGGCATGGGCTCCCGCGGCCCCGGCGAGACCAAGATCGAGCTGGACCGCCGCCGCATCCGCAACCGGATGGCCAAGCTGCGCCGCGAGATCAAGGACATGGCCCCGTCGCGCGCGACCAAGCGGCTCGAGCGCAAGCGCCACTCCATCCCCAACGTGGCCATCGCCGGGTACACCAACGCGGGCAAGTCGTCGCTGCTCAACGCCCTGACCGACGCCGGCGTGCTCGTCGAGAACGCTCTGTTCGCCACGCTGGACCCGACCGTGCGCCGGGCCCGCACCGACGACGGCCGCGTCTACACGCTCGCCGACACCGTCGGCTTCGTGCGGCACCTGCCGCACCAGCTCGTCGAGGCGTTCCGCTCCACGCTCGAGGAGGTGGGCGACGCTGCGCTGCTGCTGCACGTGGTGGACGCCTCGCACCCCGACCCCGAGGGGCAGATCGCCGCCGTGCGCGAGGTGCTCTCGGAGATCCCCGGCATCGAGGACGTCCCCGAGGTCATCGTGCTCAACAAGGCCGACGTCGCCGACCCGAGCGTGGTCGGGCGCATCCAGCGCCGCGAGAAGCGCACCGTCGTCGTCTCGGCGCACACAGGCGAGGGCATCGCCGAGCTGCGCGGCCTCATCGAGGACGAGCTGCCCCGGCCCGACGTCGCCATCGACGTCGTCGTGCCCTACTCGCGCGGCGACCTGGTCAACCGGGTGCACCAGTCCGGCGAGATCGACCACGAGGAGCACCTCGCGACCGGGACGCTGCTGCGCGGTCGGGTCGACGAGGCGCTCGCGGCCGAGCTCGAGCGGGCCAGGGTCACCGCTGCCGCCGGCTGAGCTGCCTGCGGTCGTGTCACGCGGCGCGAACGCCGGCTGTGGAAACCCGACTTCGGCGCCAGGGACGGCGCGTGCCGTGCCTAGGATCGTCCGGTGACCACAGCCCCCGAGGCCGCCGAGAGCGCTGACGCCGAGGTCGCCTCCGTCGAGGAGCTGCTCGACCTCGCCGTCGGCCGCCTCGGCGGCGGGCGCCGCGACGGCCAGCACCGCATGGCGATCGAGGTCGAGACGGCGATCGAGGACGGCCGGCACCTGCTGGTCCAGGCCGGTACCGGCACCGGCAAGTCGCTCGGCTACCTGGTCCCGGCGGTGCGCCACGCCGTCATGGCGGACGAGCGCGTCATCGTCTCGACGGCGACGCTCGCGCTGCAGCGGCAGGTCGTCACGCGCGACCTCCCGCTGGTCGCCGACGCCGTCGCCCCGCTGCTGCCGCGCCCGCCGAAGGTCGCGCTGCTCAAGGGGTGGCACAACTACCTCTGCCTGCACAAGACCGGCGGCGGGTACCCCGTCGACGACGCCACGCTGTTCGACCTGCCCGGGCTCGCGCCGGGGGAGGGCGCCGCCGACCATCCCGCCGAAGCCGGCCGCGCCCGCCGCGAGGACGGCGCGACGTCGCTCGCGGACCACGTCCGCCGGCTGCACGCGTGGGCCCGGGAGACGGACTCCGGCGACCGCGACGAGCTGGTGCCGGGCGTCCCGGACCGGGCGTGGCGCCAGGTCTCGGTGACGTCGCTCGAGTGCATCGGGCAGAAGTGCCCGCTGCTCGCCGAGTGCTTCCCCGAGCGAGCGCGTGCCGCCGCGCGCGAGGCCGACGTCGTCGTCACCAACCACGCCATGCTCGGCATCGCCGTCTCGGGCAGCCCGAACGTGCTGCCCGAGCACGGCGTCGTCGTGGTCGACGAGGCGCACGAGCTCGCCGACCGCGTCACGTCGGCCGCCACCGTGGACCTGTCGCTCACGAGCATCGAGCACGCCGCGCGGCTCGCGCGCCGCCACGCGGCGGCCGAGACCACGCAGCTCGACGCCGCGGCCCAGGCGTTCGGCTCGCTCGTCGCGCAGGCACCCGCGGGCAGCTTCCCGCTCGGCCTGCCGGACGACCTGCGGACCGCCGTCGGCGCCGTCCGCGACGCCGCCCGGGAGCTGCTCACCCGGGTCAAGCCCGACCCCAGCAAGGCCAAGGACTCGGCCGGGGCACCCGACGGCGGCGCGAAGATGGCGCAGTCGGCCGTCCTTCAGCTCTTCGAGGTGGCCGAGCGCATGGCTGCCGAGGACACGACGTCGGACGTGCTGTGGTGCGCGCGTCCGGGTGACGGCCCGGGCGGGGCCTGGGCCGGCGACGGCGTCTCACGGCTGCACGCGGCGCCACTGCACGTCGCGGGGCTGATCCGCGCGGGGCTGCTCGCCGAGACGACCGGTGTCTTCACGTCGGCCACGCTCACCCTGGGCGGCCGGTTCGACGCCGTCGCCGGATCCCTGGGGCTCGGCCGCGAGGGCGACGAGGGCGGCGACTGGACCGGCGTCGACGTGGGCAGCCCGTTCGACTACCCGCGCCAGGGCATCCTCTACGTCGCGCGGCACCTGCCGGCCCCCGGCCGCGAGCCCACCACGGAGGCGCAGCTCGACGAGATCGCCGGGCTCATCGAGGCCGCGGGCGGGCGGACCCTCGGCCTGTTCTCCTCCCGCCGTGCCGCGAACGCCGCTGCGGAGGCGATGCGCGAGCGGCTCGACGTGCCGGTGCTGGCGCAGGGGGACGACCAGCTGCCGACGCTCGTGCGGCAGTTCGCCGCCGACCCGGCCACGTGCCTGTTCGGGACGCTGTCGCTGTGGCAGGGCGTCGACGTCCCGGGTCCGTCGTGCCGGCTGGTGCTCATCGACCGCATCCCGTTCCCGCGGCCCGACGACCCGGTACGCTCGGCGCGTACTCGTGCCGTCGAGCGGGCCGGCGGCAACGGGTTCATGCAGGTCTCGGCCACGCACGCGGCCCTGCTGCTCGCGCAGGGTGCCGGCCGGCTGATCCGCACCGGGGACGACCGCGGCGTCGTCGCCGTGCTGGACCCGCGTCTCGCGACGGCGCGGTACGGAACGTTCCTGACCAGGTCGATGCCGGACTTCTGGCCCACGACCGACCCCGGTGTGGTGCGCGCTGCGCTGCACCGCCTCGCCACCTAGTCTGGGGCCGAGGGCGCTTGCCCGCCGGCCCGCTGCCCCTCGTCATCCTCCGGAGGACCACGTGACCGCTCCCACCTTGCGCTCGACCACCAACAAGCTCGCCATCGTGGGCGCGGGCGCCGTGGGTTCGACGCTCGCTTACGCCGCGCTGACGCGCGGGACCGCACGGACCGTCGCGCTGTTGGACGTGAACAAGCAGAAGGTGGAGGCCGAGGTCCTCGACCTGCAGCACGGCATGATGTTCATCCCGCCGGCGCAGATCATCGGCTCCGACGACGTCGAGGTCTGCCGCGGCGCGGACGTCGTCGTCATCACGGCGGGGGCGAAGCAGCAGCCGGGACAGACCCGCCTCGACCTCGCGGAGGCGACCGTCACCCTGACCAAGAAGATCCTGCCGGGCCTGCTCGAGGTGGCACCCGACGCGATCTACATCCTGGTCACCAACCCGGTCGACGTCGTCACCTACGCCGCACAGAAGATCTCGGGCCTGCCCCGCGAGCGCGTCTTCGGGTCCGGCACCGTGCTCGACTCGTCGCGCCTGCGGGCCGCGATCGCGCTGCACTGCGGCGTCGCCGTCGGGAACGTGCACGCGTACATCGCGGGCGAGCACGGCGACTCCGAGATCGTGCTGTGGAGCTCGGCGACCATCGGGGGCGTGCCGCTGCTCGACTGGAGGCCTCTGCACAAGAACGGTGGGCTGGGCGCGGCCGAGCGCGACGCCATCGCCCGCGAGGTCGTCCACTCCGCGTACCGCATCATCGAGGGCAAGGGTGCGACCAACTATGCAATCGGCCTCGCCGCGACCCGCATCATCGAGGCGGTGCTCAAGGACGAGCACCGGATCCTGCCGGTCTCGTCGCGTCTCGACGACTACTACGGGATCAGCGACGTGTGCCTGTCGGTTCCGTCGCTGCTCGACCGCCGAGGCGTTCCTGAGGTCATCAAGGTGCCCCTGTCGAACGACGAGATCGCCGGCCTGACGGCGTCCGCGGACAGCATGAAGGCGGTTCAGCGGCGATTCGGCTTCTGAGGCACTGCACATCTGGGGCGCGCCGAGTCCTCGGGGCTCAGCGCGCCCCGGATGGCGCTAGGGCTGCCGGCGCTCGCCCGACAAATCAGAGCGCGCGCAGCACCGCCACGACGCGGCCCAAGATCTGCGCCTCGTCGCCGGGGATCGGCGCGTACGCCGGGTTCTGCGGCAGCAGCCACAGGTGCCCGTGGTCCTGCTTGAACGTCTTGACCGTGGCCTCGCCGTCGATCATCGCGGCGACGACCTCGCCGTTCTCCGCGACCGGCTGGCGCCGCACCACGACCCAGTCGCCGTCGCAGATCGCGGCGTCGACCATCGAGTCGCCCTGCACCTTGAGCAGGAACAGCTCGCCGTCGCCCACGAGCTGGCGCGGGAGCGGGAAGACGTCCTCGATGAGCTGCTCGGCGAGGATCGGCCCGCCGGCCGCGATGCGGCCCACGACGGGCACGTACGACGGCGCGGCGAGCTGCTCGTCGTCGAGGCCCGCAGCCGGCAGTGCGGTCGGTGCGGTCCGCGCGCTCGAAGGCTTGGCGTCGTCCGCGGCGGGGTCGACGACCTCCATCGCGCGCGGCCGGTTCGGGTCGCGGCGCAGGTAGCCCTTGCGCTCGAGAGTCGTGAGCTGGTGCTTGACCGAAGAGGGGCTCGCCAGCCCGACGGCCTCGCCGATCTCACGCATCGTCGGCGGGTAGCCGCGCGTCTCGACCGACTTGCGAATGGTCTCGAGCACGCGCTTCTGCCGCGGCGTCAGGCCCCGCTGGCCTGCGGGGTCGGGGAGCGTGCTCACCGTCGCAAGCCCGGGGCTGCCGGCACCCGTGCTCGTCGTCCGACCCGTCATGACCTCTCCGTCCGTCGTCGTGCGCGTCTGTCTCGCCGTCGGTCGCGACCGTCCGTTCGTGCTGGTCGTAGCCCCACCCTAGGCCACCGGGAACGTGGGATCAAACACGTGTTCGAGGCGTGTCTCGACAATATCGGGAGCCCGTGGCATGCTACACACGTTCTAACGAACGCATGTTCTAACGAACCCTTGTTCGACACGGAGGACGTCATGGCCGCCACGATCGCCTGCCCCACGGTCAGCACCGCCGCCCTGTCCGCCCCGCACGGACCGCTCGGGCTCGGCGGCCTCCGCCTGACGCGCCGTGGCCGCGCAGTACTGATCGTGCTCGCGCTGCTGGTCGCGCTCCCGCTCCTCGGGCTCGGTGGCAGGGCCATCGCCAGCGCCCCGGGGCGCCCCGTCGAGGTGACGGTCCACACCGTCGCGCCGGGAGAGACGCTCTGGGCCTTCGCGCGGGAGATCTCGAGGCCTGGCCAGGACGTCCGGGATGTCGTGGCCGAGCTGCGCGACCTCAACGAGCTGCGCACCGTGGCGCTCCGCGTCGGCCAGACCATCCTCATCCCGAAGGGCTGACCAGCCCGTCGACCGGCCAGCCCCGGCCGTGACCGGCCACGCGCCCGGTAGTCTCACGGGCATGTACTGCCCGTTCTGCCGCCACCCCGACTCGCGCGTGGTGGACTCGCGCACCGCAGACGACGGCTCGTCGATCCGCCGGCGCCGCCAGTGCCCCAACTGCGGACGCCGCTTCACGACGCTCGAGACGGCGAGCCTGTCGGTGGTCAAGCGCTCGGGGGCCACCGAGCCGTTCAGCCGGGACAAGATCGTCTCGGGCGTGCGGAAGGCGTGCCAGGGCCGCCCCGTCAGCGAGGACGACCTCGCGCTCCTTGCGCAGAAGGTCGAGGAGACGCTGCGGCAGCAGGGCAGCGCCGAGATCGACGCCTATGAGATCGGCCTGGCGATCCTCGGCCCGCTCCGTGACCTCGACGAGGTCGCGTACCTGCGCTTCGCGAGCGTCTACCAGGCGTTCGAGTCGCTCGAGGACTTCGAGAGCGCGATCACGTCGCTGCGAGCCGAGCACGCCGAACGGGCGGCGCGTGAGGACGCGCCGCCCGTGGCGGGGGACTCGAAGGGCTGAGGACTCAGGCGCCGGCGGCCGGCCCCGGCGGGAACTCGGGGCGCTCGAACGCGTCCCGGATCCGCAGGCGCACGGTCGTCGCCATCGCCTGCAGCTTGGCGGAGGCGCCGCGCTGGGCCACGTCGGAGATGTCGGTGACCACGTAGCCGATCTCGCCGCGCGTGGCGAGCATCTGGCCCTCGATGTTGGCGCCGTGCTCGGCGAACACCTGGTTGATCGCGGCCAGCACGCCCGGCACGTTGCGGTGCTGCACCATGATCCGGCCGACGCCCGTCGGGGCGAGCTGCAGGTTCGGCAGGTTGACGCTGAGCATCGTGGAGCCGGTCGCGAGGTAGTCGCGCAGCTTGCCGGCCACGAACTCACCGATCGCCTCCTGCGCCTCCTCCGTCGAGCCGCCGACGTGCGGCGTGAGGATGACGTTGGGCAGGCCGCGCAACGGCGACTCGAACTGGTCGCCGCGCTTCTTGGGCTCGGTCGGGAACACGTCGACGGCGGCGCCGCTCAGGTGGCGCGACTCGATCGCGCTGCGCAGCGCCTCGACGTCGACGACGAAGCCGCGCGACAGGTTGAGGAAGATCGCGCCGGGCTTCATGCGCTCGAACAGGTCGGCGCCGAAGAAGCCGGCGTTGCCCGGGCGGCCGTCGACGTGGATCGTCACGGCGTCGGAGACCTCGAGCAGCTCGTCGATGGTGCGGACGCGGCGGGCGTTGCCCAGCGCCAGCTTCTCCTGCACGTCGAAGAACACCACGCGCATGCCCAGGTTCTCGGCGAGCACGGACAGCTGCGAGCCGATGTTGCCGTAGCCGATGATGCCGAGCGTGCGGCCGCGCACCTCGTGCGCGCCGTCGGCGGTCTTGTCCCAGACGCCGTCGTGCAGCGCCTTGTCACGCACCGACAGGCGGCGGGTGAGCGAGATGATCTCGGCGAGCGCGAGCTCGACGACCGAGCGCGTGTTGGAGTACGGCGCGTTGAAGACGGCGACGCCGTGCGACGCGGCCGCAGCCAGGTCGATCTGGTTGGTGCCGATCGAGAACGTCCCGACGGCCAGGAGGCCGGGGGAGGACTCGACCACCTTGCGCGTCACGTTCGTCTTCGAGCGGATGCCGAGCACGTGGACGCCCTCGAGCGCCTCGATCAGCTCGGCCTCGTCGAGGGCACCGGAACGGGTCTCGATCTCGAACCCCGCGTTGCGCAGGATCTCGGTGGCGACAGGATGGACGTTCTCGAGGAGGAGGGCTCGCAGCACGACCCCATGGTGCGCCCTGGGGCGAGCGCCGTCCAAACCCGTCTCACGGCTGTCTCGCGCGATGTCGCGGGGTGTCGCCTGGCCCGGCGCGTCTCCGGCCGCCGGGCCGCTACCCGGCGAACCCGTCCGGCAGCTCGCGCTCGTGCACGACGACGAGACGCTGGGTGGGACGCGTCATCGCCACGTACAGGTCGGACCAGCCGCCGGCACCGGCAGCGACGTCGGCGGGCTCGACCAGCACGACGGCGTCGTACTCGAGGCCCTTGACCTCACGGGGTCCGAGCACGGTGACCTGGGCGTCCTCGGGGCGCTGCGCGCGCAGGCGCGCCGCCTCGGCGGCACCCAGCACGCCGGGCAGCGCAGCCGCCACCGCCTGGCGCAGGCCGGCCACGGCAGGCTCGGCGGCGATGACCGCGACGCGGCCGGCGCCGTCGGGCCCGACGAGCTCACGCGCGAGCGTGCCGACGCCCTCGACGACCGCACCGGCCGTCCCGCCGCTGGTCACCGGGGTGTCCACGATCGCTCCCGGCACCTCGCGCGCCGCCGTCAGCGGCGACGCCGGGAGGCCGGCCGCCTTCGCCACCCGCTGCGCGGTGTCCGCGACCTCGGCGGGCGTGCGGTAGCTGACGGTGAGCTCCTCGAGCCGCCACCCGTCGCGCAGCACCGGCGTCAGCGCGGCGGACCACGAACGGGCGCCGGCCTGCGAGGACGTCTGCGCGACGTCGCCCACGATCGTCATCGAACGGGTCGGCACGCGGCGCACCAGCATGCGCCACGCCATGAGCGACAGCTCCTGCGCCTCGTCGACGACGACGTGGCCGTACGTCCACCCGCGGTCGCCGGCGGCGCGCTCGGCCGTCGTCAGGCGCGGACCGGTCGACGCGAAGCGCTCGGCGAGCGTCTCGGCGTCGACGGGGATCATCGCGCCGTCCGCGGCGCCCGACGCGAGCACGGAGCGGGCGTGCTGCAGCGCCTCGGCGCGCTCAGCGGCGCGCGCGGCGTCCTCCGCACGCGCGACGGCGTCGTCGTCGCCCAGCAGTTCTGCGGCCTCGTCGAGCAGCGGCACGTCCGACTCGGTCCACGGCGCCCCCGGCGCACGCCGCACGGCCGCACGCTCGGCGTCGGTGAGCTCGGGTGCGGCCTCCGCGAGACGGTGCGGACGAGAGAGCAGGTCGTCGACGAGCTTCTTCGGCGAGATCGGGAACCAGGCGAGGTTCAGGGCCACGCGCACGTCGCGCAGTTCGCGCAGGTCCTCGAGCACGATGGCGCGGTCCTCGGGCGTGAGGTCGCCGCCGTCGGCGAGCTGGTACTGCTCGGCGAGGCGGGCGAGCATGTCGCGGACGAACCCCGCGCGCGCCTCGTTGTGCGGCTTGTGGTTGCGGCGCGCCCGGGCGATCGCGTCGCGCACGTCACGGCGGCGGATGACCAGGTCGTGGCCGTCGAGGCGGAACCGGACGTCGCGCTCCGGCACGCGCTCGCGGGCGCGCACCGCCCGCCGGATCACGTCCGCCCACAGCAGGCGGCCCTTGATCTCCGCGACCGCACCCTCGTCGACCGCGGTCGCGGCGATGCCCGGCAGCAGCTCGCCGAGCGTCGTCGAGACGACTCCGGTCTCGCCGAGGGAGGGGAGCACCTGGTCGATGTAGCGCAGGAACGAGCGTGACGGGCCGACGAGCAGCACGCCCGAGCGCTCCAGCAGACGCCGGTGCGCATACAGCAGGTACGCGGCGCGGTGGAGCGCCACCGCCGTCTTGCCCGTTCCGGGGCCGCCCTGCACCACGAGGGCGCCGGCCAGGTCGGAGCGGATGATGCGGTCCTGCTCGGCCTGGATCGTCGCGACGATGTCCGTCATGCGGCCGGTGCGGCGCGCGGCAAGGGCCGCGAGCAGCGCGCCCTCGCCCGAGAGGGACGCCGCGTCGATCTCGCCCGCGCCCTCGCCGACGGCGTGGTCGAGGTCCAGCAGCTCGTCCTCGAGCCCGGTGACCTTGCGGCCGACGGTGACGAGGTGCCGGCGTCGGCGCACGCCCGCGGGCTGCAGCGACGTCGCGCGGTAGAAGGCCTCGGCGGCCGGGGCGCGCCAGTCGGTGAGAAGGGAGCGCTGGTCGTCGTCGGTGAGGCCGATGCGGCCGACGTACCGGACGGTGCCCTCTCCGGCGGCCTCGGCCGGGCCCTCCGCAAGGTCGAGGCGGCCGAACGCGAGGCGGTCCTCGACCGCGTCGAGCTGGGCCGTACGGTCCTCGTAGAGCGTCGCGAAGGCGTCGCGCTCCGAGCGGTTCTGCGGGGAGCCCGAAGGCCCCTCCCGGCGCACGTCGCGGAGCCTGCCGCGCGCGCGGGCGCGCAGTGCGTCCAGGCGGGCGTAGAGACCGTCGACGACAGCCTGCTCGTGTGCCAGCTCGTCCTGCCTGCCCGCCACTGGTCCTCCTACTCCCTGCGTACTCGCGTCCGACCCGTCCGGACGGGTCGGCCGACCATTATTGCCGACGCGCGGGGTGCTGGGTGCCGCCTTCCGCTCTGGGCGCCACAGGATGGACGACCGTCGCGCTCGCTCCGCCCCACGGACCGACCCGCACAGGCCTGCGGCGACACGCCCCGTGGCTCTCCCTGGACCGGGTCGAGCGGTCTACGATCCGTCCCATGGTGAGCGGCGACGAAGTCGCGCTGAGCGCGGAGCCGGCGCGTGCCGCAGGGCCCGTCGTGCTCCTCGTCGAGGACGACGACGGTGACGCGCTTCTGGTGACCGAGCTGCTCGCCGACGCCGCGGTCGACGTCGAGCTGCGGCGCGCGCGGTCGGTCGAGGAGGCCGCTGCTGAGCTCGCACGCGACGACGTCGAGTGCCTGCTGCTCGACCTCGGGCTGCCCGACGCCGACGGCCTGGACGCCGTCGAGCGCCTGCGCTCGCTCGGCGCGGCCCGCCAGGACCCGCCCGCGCTGGTCGTCCTCACCGGCAACGCCGACGTCGACCACGGCGTCCGCGCCGTCGCTGCCGGCGCCGACGACTACCTCGTCAAGGGCGAGACCGACCCCGTACTGCTGGGCCGCTCGCTGCGGTACGCGCTCCAGCGGCGCCGCGCCGCGGCGCAGGAGCGCGCGCTGTTCCGCGGGGAGGTGCGCGCCGCGGAGACGGCGCGGCTCGAGCGCGCGCTCCTGCCGAAGCCGCTCGTCGCGGACCCGCACGTGTCGGTCATGGTCGGCTACCTGCCCGGCCGTGACGGCCTGCTGGGCGGCGACTTCTTCGACACCGTCGAGCGGGCGGACGGGTCGGTGCTGTCGGTCATCGGCGACGTCGCCGGCCACGGCCCCGACGAGGCGGCTCTCGGGGCGACGCTGCGCACGGCGTGGCGCACGCTCGTCCTCTCCGACACCACGGCCGACCGCGTGCTGCCCCTGCTCGAGCGCGTCCTGCGCACCGAGCGCGCGGGGAGCGACGTGTTCGTGACCCTGTGCCAGCTGGTCGTCGCGCCCGACCGCCGCTCCGTCGAGGTGTACCTGGCGGGACACCTGCCGCCCCTGCTGCTCACCGGCCCGGTCGGCGCCGTCGAGTGCACGGTGCTCGAGCCGAGCGCCCGCGGGCGTGCCCTCGGCATCCCCGTCGAGGGCGGCTGGAGCGCCCAGCGCGTCGAGCTCGAGGGGCCGTTCTCGGTCGTGCTCTACACCGACGGTCTCGTCGAGGCCGAGGTCGCGACCGCGGCGTCGGCCGACGTGGCGTCGCAGCGAGGCGTGCCGCGGCTCGGCGTGCCCGGCCTGCGGCGGGCGTTGGACGCCGAGCTCCGCGGCGAGTTCGCCGGGCTCGTCCAGCGCGTGCTGCGGCGGGTGCGCGACCTGCACGGCGGGCCGCTGGTCGATGACGCCGCGCTGCTCATGGTCGGCTGGACCGGCAGCTCCACCGTGCTCGGTGAGCGGTCGTCGACCCTCGCCGACTCGGTCGAGTGGGCCCGGTGACGAGCCCGGCCCGGCCGCCGGCCTCCGAGCCGCGCGCCGGCCGGCCCCTGCGGTTGCTCGGCGGGCACACGCTGCTCGGTCTCTCGCTGCGGAGCCGGGTCGCGCGCCTGCTGACGCTCAGCGCGTTCCTGCTGCTCGTCGTCTACGGCTTCGCGGTGGTCGTGCTCGTGCGGTCCGACGAGTTCCTCGACGGGCTCGTGCCCGAGTCCGGCAACACGCAGCAGATCGCGCACTACGACGAGGCGCGCGCCGGCCTGAGCCTGCTCGTCGTCGTGCTCGCGGTGCTCGCCGTCGTCGCCGTCGTGCTGGGCATGTTCGTGTGGAAGGCGCTCGAGCACGACGTCCTGCGTCCGCTCGCGGAGCTCACCGAGACGGCCCGTGCCGTCGCCGAGGGCGACCTGCGGCGTGAGGTCCCGCGCGTCGGGATCGGTGAGGTCGTGGCGCTCGCCGACGACGTCGAGCACATGCGCGCCGAGCTGGCGCAGCAGCTCGACGAGCTGCGCACCTCGCACGAGGAGACAGCTGTGGCGCACGAGCAGCTGCGGGCGCAGGCCGCCGAGCTCGAGCGCTCGAACCGGGACCTCGAGCAGTTCGCGTACGTGGCCTCGCACGACCTGCAGGAGCCGCTGCGCAAGGTCGCCAGCTTCACCCAGCTGCTCGGCAAGCGCTACAGCGGCCAGCTCGACGAGCGCGCGGACCAGTACATCGAGTTCGCCGTCGACGGCGCCAAGCGGATGCAGCGGCTCATCCAGGATCTGCTGCTGTTCTCCCGCGTCGGGCGGGCCGAGGTCCGCGACGTGGAGGTCGACCTGGACGGCGTCCTGGCGGACGTGCTGACGGAGCTGGCCGACCGCGTCGCGGCGGCCGAGGCGACCGTCACGCACGACCGGTTGCCGGTCGTCATGGGCGACCCGACCCTCCTGCGGCTCGTGCTCACGAACGTCGTCGGCAACGCGCTCAAGTTCCGGCGACCCGACGTGCCCGCCCGCGTGCACGTCGCGGCCCGGGACACGGGCGGCGCGTGGGAGCTGGCGGTGACGGACAACGGGATCGGCATCGACCCGAAGTACGCGGACCGCGTGTTCGTCATCTTCCAGAGGCTGCACCCGAAGGAGGTGTACCAGGGGACGGGCATCGGGCTCGCGCTGGTGCAGCGCGTCGTCGAGTACCACGGCGGTCGCGTCTGGGTCGCGGCCGCGCCCGGAGGGGGAACCACCGTCGCGTGGACCCTGCCGCGGGGATTGCCCGTAAGACGGCCCGGCGGGGGGACGCGCCCCCCGGGGAACGTGGGTTAGGCTTCCAGGAAGTGCTCTGACCTGCGGTGATGTCCGCCGTCGACGGGACGGGCCGGAGAGGTGGCTGTGGTGAGACAGGGCGGGGGCGGCCAGGGGATCGTCACGGTGCTGCTGGTCGAGGACGACGCGGGCGACGTGCTCATGACGCGAGAGGCCCTCGACGAGCACCACGTGCCCAACCGGCTGTTCGTGGTGCCCGACGGCGTCACGGCGCTCGAGTTCCTGCGCAAGCAGGGCTCGCACCGGAACGCTCCCACGCCCGACCTCGTCCTGCTCGACCTCAACCTGCCGCGCATGTCCGGGCGCGAGGTCCTCGCCGCCGTCAAGGGTGACCCCGAGCTCGCGCGGATCCCCGTCGTCGTGCTGACCACGTCCGACGCCGACGACGACGTCGTCGCCTCCTACGCGCTGCACGCCAACGCCTACGTGACCAAGCCTGTCGACTTCGACCGGTTCGTCGACGTCGTGCGCAAGATCGACGACTTCTTCGTCTCCGTGGTGCGGCTGCCACCCCGCTGAGCCTCAGCGCTGGGCGAACGCCCCCGCGGGAAGCATCTCCGGGTCGCAAGGGTTGTGCGTACGACGGCGGTGTGCGCCGTCGTGGACGAGGGGAGTGGTCGTGCTCGACCCGCAGGGGATCGTGACCGTCGACGAGCAGGCCGTGGCCGCGGCGCTCGGCCAGGGCGGCGCCGGCGCGCGCTCGGGCCCGGTCATGCTGCACGCGTTGCGCGGCTTCGTCGACGCCGGCAGCACGGGCGAGATCGCCGCCGCCCACCTCGTGGACCAGCTCGAGGCGACGCGTCTCGCGACCTTCGACGTCGACCAGCTGCTCGACTACCGCTCCAAGCGGGCGTTCATGACGTTCGACTCCGACCGCTGGACGGCCTATGACGAGCCGTTCCTGGCCCTCGACCACATGCGCGACGCCGACGGCACCGGGTTCCTGCTGCTGCATGGTGCCGAGCCGGACCTCCAGTGGGAGCGCGCCGTCACCGCGGTCAAGGGGCTCGTGGAGCGGTTCGGCGTCTCGCTGACCGTCGGCTTCCACGGCGTGCCGATGGGGGTTCCGCACACCCGCCCGCTCACCCTGACCGCGCACGGCACGCGCCCGGGGCTGACGGAGGACTACACGTCGTTCTTCGGCACGGTGAAGGTGCCGAGCTCGATGGCCGCGCTGCTCGAGTACCGCTTGGGCGAGGCCGGGCACGACGCACTCGGGTTCGTGGTGCACGTGCCGCACTACCTCGCGCAGTCGGCGTACGCGCCGGCCTCCGTCGTCGCGCTCCGGCACGTGGAGCGGGCCACCGGCCTGGACCTGCTGACCGGTCGGCTGGCCGAGGCGGCCGCGGACGCGACGCTCGAGGTCGAGAAGCAGGTGCGAGAGTCCGGCGAGGTCCGGGCCGTCGTCCGTGCGCTGGAGGAGCAGTACGACAAGTTCGCGCGCAGCCTGGGCAAGCCCAGCCTGCTCGCCGAGGCGGCGCCGATCCCCACGGCCGACGAGCTGGCGGCGGAGTTCGAGCGGTATCTCGCCCAGCAGGGGGACGACGACTGACCTCGCCTGTGAAGATCCCGTGACGAGGCGGGGTGTGACGTGCAACACTGCAGCGGACGGCGGGCCACCAGGTCCACCGGTGGCTGCACGGAAGGTTCTAGAACAGCAATGGCGCAGGGTTCTGTGAAGTGGTTCAACTCGGAGAAGGGCTACGGGTTCATCGCCCAGGACGGCGGCGGCGCCGACGTCTTCGTCCACTACTCCGCGATCCAGTCGAACGGTTACCGCACGCTCGAAGAGGCGCAGCGGGTGGAGTTCGAGATCACCCAGGGGCCCAAGGGCCCGCAGGCGGAGCAGGTCGTTCCTCTCTGACCTGTCATCCCCGACAGCGTGGGTTCAGGCTCGGGGGTTCTGACGTCGTTCAGAGCCCCCGAGGCTGCACCCACAGCCGTCAGTACGGGCGGGCGGTGCCCACGAAGCGGGTCAGGTCCGGGCCCGTCAGCGGCTGGGCCTGGACCGGCAGGGCCCGCAGGGCGCGGGCCAGCGCGGGCGCTCGCAGGTCGGGCGCCTCGGTCTCCGGCTCGTCGTCCGTGACGGCGCGCACCGCCGCCAGCACGAGGTTCCCGTAGCGCCGACCCTTGAGGATGCCCGGCTCGGCGATCAGCGCGAGCCGCCCCTCGGCGGCCGCGCCGGGGCCGAAGGCTGCCGCGAGGGTCGCGAGCTCGCGCCGCGCTCGGTCGAGGGGTGGCCGGTCCGCACAGTTGACGAGGTAGAGCCCGCCCGGGCGCAGGGCGGCCGACACGTGGTCGGCGGTCTCGCGCGTGACGAGGTGCGCCGGCGTGGCGTCGCCGGCAAAGACGTCGCGGACGACGACGTCGTAGGTCCCGGACGCTGCGGTGGCGACGGCGCGGCCGGCGTCGTCCGCGCGCAGGCGCAGTCGCGGCGACCGCGGCAGGTCGAACCACTCGCGGACGAGCTGTACGAGCCTGCTGTCGACGTCGACGGCGAGCTGGCGAGAGCCGGGGCGCTCGGCGTCCCAGCAGCGCGCGAGCGCGCAGCCGGCGGCACCGAGGTGCAGCGCGCGCAGCGGGCCGGCGCTGGTCGCGGCGACGACGGCGTCCATCTGCTGCATGTACTCGAACGCGAGGAAGCCCGGGTCGTCGAGGTCGAGGTAGGAGCTCGGCACGCCGTTGACCTGCAGGGTCACGCGGGCAGAGTGGTCGAGGTCGGGGACGACCTCGGCGGTGCCCGTGTCGATCTCCACAGGCCCGACGGGGAGCACGCCGCCTCGTGTCGGTGGCTCGGCGGACGATGGGGAGCGTTTCGCGGAGCGCTCGTTGCGGCGGGCCATGGGACCAGTGTCCCAGTGACCATCGATGCGACGGTGCGCCCACGGTTGACAACGATCGAACATATGTTCGACACTGACGGAGCGGGACTACCCCGCGGACGGGAGGTGCGAGATGACTCTCAAGCACACGGCGCGACGCCGGACGTCGGCGCCCGCCGCGCCGGAGCCGGGGGCCTCCCCTGCGCCGGCGCCCGCGCACCCGACCGTCGTCCCTGGCCCCGTCGCACGGCTGCTCGCCCTGGCCGACTCCGAGCTCGCGGAGGCGGCGGCCACCGGTGACCCGGCGGACCGGTTCCTGCACGCTCACCTGGCCGCGCTGCGCAGTGCTGCGGCCGTCGTGGAGCTGCGGGGCCGGCCCGGCCCGCGCTCGGGCGCGCGCACCGTGTGGGAGATGCTTGCGAAGGTCGAGCCGGAGCTCGCCGCGTGGTCGGTGTATTTCGCGTCCGGCGCGCGGCTGCGCGCCGCCGTCGACGCGGGGCACGGGGAGGCAGTCGGCGCCACGCGCGCCGCCGAGCTCGTGGCCTGCGCGGAGGACTTCCGCGACGAGGTCGCGATGCTCGTCGACCCGGAGGCCCGCTTCTCGCAGCCTCTGCGCTGGGCGACGACGACGGCCGCGTCATGAGCGAGGCGGCGCCATGAGCAAGGCACCGCGGTCGGCGACCGCCAACCGCGACTGGGGTTCCGACGAGTCCCGGACGTCGATCATGCACGTCGACATGGACGCGTTCTTCGCGATGTGCGAGCTCGCCCGACGACCCGAGCTGCGCGGCCTGCCGGTCATCGTCGGCGGGCGCGGCCGCGGTGTCGTCCTGGCGGCGACCTACGAGGCGCGGGCGTTCGGGGTCCGCTCGGCGATGCCGATGGTCTCCGCGATGCGGCTGTGCCCGCAGGCGGTCATCGTGCCGCCCGACCACCGGCGCTACACGGACGTGTCGCGCTCGGTCATGACAACCCTGGCCGAGATCACGCCGATCGTCGAGCAGATCAGCATCGACGAGGCGTTCCTCGACGTCTCCGGCGCGCGTCGCCGCCTCGGGCCGCCGACGGCGATCGGGGCACGGCTCCGCGCGCACGTGCAGGCGGTGCACGGGGTCACGTGCTCGGTGGGCATCGCGAAGAACAAGTTCCTCGCCAAGCTGGCCTCCACGCACGCCAAGCCCGACGGCATGCTGCTCGTGCCGGCCGAGGCGTCGGTGCCGTTCTTGCGCACGCTGCCCGTGGGAGCCCTCTGGGGCGTGGGGGAGAAGACGGAGGAGGAGCTCGGCCGATGGGGCATCAGCACGGTCGCCCAGCTCGCGGACACGGACGTCGCGACGCTCCAGGCCGCTGTCGGGCGCGTGCACGGGGCACACCTGCACGACCTGGCGTGGGGGCGCGACCCGCGCCCCGTGGTTCCCGTGAACCGTGAGCGCTCGATCGGGAACGAGACGACGTTCGGCTCCGACCAGCGCGATCGTGCCGCGGTGGAGGCGCGGGTGCTCGAGCTGTGCGACAAGGTCGCGGCACGGCTGCGCGAGCAGAACCTCGTGACCCGGACGGTCGCGCTCAAGGTGCGTACGAACGACTTCCGCACCCTGACGCGGTCGCGCACGCTCGACGGCCCGACCGACGTCGCGCGCGAGCTCTACCGGGTCGCTCGCGAGCTGTTTGCGGCCGTGGACCTGCGCGGCCTGCCCGTGCGCCTGGTGGGCGTGCGCGCCGAGAACCTGCAGGAGCGCGCCGGTTTCGCGGAGCAGCTCACGCTCGACCAGGCCAGCGCCGAGCGCCCGTCCGCTCAGCGCGAGGCGGAGCTGGCACTCGACGCCGTCCGGCTCCGTTTCGGCAAGGGCGCGATCGGGCTCGGCGCCGGCGGGATGGCCGCGGAGAGCCAGCGCGAGTTCGAGGACGCGGAGCGGCTGCGGGACTCCAGGCACGCGCAGGCCGGCTGATCGGGGTCCGGACGACGGAACCGTCAGCGTCGGCCGCGAGAAGCTACCGTGAAGGCCTCCTGACTACCCCTTCACCGAAGAGCGGGCCTATCCTGGTCAGGAGAAGAACTCCACCAGACGAGGGGGTCTCGGATGCCTCTGTCCGAGTACGAGCAGCGCGTGCTGGAGCAGATGGAGCGCGCGCTGACGAGCGACGATCCCCGATTGGCGAACACACTTCAGTCGTCGGGACGCCGGCCCGTGCTGCGCTATGTCGTCGCCGCGATCGGCCTGGTCGCGGGCCTGCTCATCCTGGTCCTGGGCGCGGCTGGCTCGAACGTCGTCCTGGGCGTCATCGGCTTTGCGGTGATGTTCGCGGGCGTCGCGTGGGCTTTCGCGTTCGCGCCACGGTCAAAGGGCCCCGAAGGCGCGGCCCGCGCGAACGGCAGCGTGGGTGCCAGGCCTGCAGCCAAGGGTGCTCGGAGGACCAAGCAGGGCTTCATGGCACGCCTCGAGGCCCGCTGGGACCACCGCAAGGAGCAGGGTCGCTGAGCAAGCATCGCGAGCCAGGACCGCCGCCGAGTCAGCACCGCCGCTGGGTCGGCACCGCCACTCATTCGGTTTCGCCACTGATTCAGCACCGGCGCTGATTCAGCACGCCTGAACCAGCGCCCTGTACACGCCTGAGCTAGCGCCCTGCACCCAAGCGCGGCCGGTTCGCCGAAGCGATCCCCGCCGTGACCTCACGCGTGAGCTGCGCCAGCGTCTCGGCGTCGAGCGGCTCGGGATCCGCGGCGTAGCGCTCGGCCTCCAGCAGGTCCGCGAGCGTCGCCAGCCCGTCACGCACGTCTCCGGGCAGTGCGTCCCCGGTGCGAACAGCCCAGGCAGACGCGGCCTCCTGAGGCGCGCGGTGCGGCGTGGTCGCCGTCGGCAGCGTGACGCCGGCGGAGCCCAGCGCCGCCACGACCCGTGCCCACGCGTCCTCGGCGTCGCGTGGCGGGCGGGTGGACCGGCGTCGCAGCCACAGCACCACGAGCCCTGCGCCGACCACGAGCGCGACGCCGCTGCCGACCAGCCAGCGCCGCAGGTGCGTCGCTGCCTCGGCCCGCGCTGCGGGGGAGAGAGGCCTCGGCGAGGCGACCGGCACGGATGCCTGGGCCGAGGGGACGGACGTCTGCCCCGAGCGTTCGTCGATGGTGGGCGTGGGGGCCGGCCCCGGCGCGCCTGAGGTCGGGTCGGCGTAGGCCGGTGCCGCACCGGTCTGGATCGCGGGCGTGGGCTCGAAGCGCACCCAGCCCTTGCCCGGGAAGTACAGCTCGGGCCAGGCGTGGGAGTCCTCGCCGGTCACGTCCCACCGGACGCCCCCGTCGATCGGGGTGCCCGGCAGGTAGCCCACGGCGAGGCGCGCGGGGATGCCGAGAGTGCGCGCCAGCATCACCATCGTCGTGGCGAACTGGACGCAGTAGCCCTGGCGCTGCTGGAGGAAGTCCCAGACGGCATCCCCGGTGCGCCCGCGGGGGACGTCGACGTCGTACGTGAAGCGGCTGGTGTCTCGCAGGTAGGTCTGCAGGGCGACCGCGCGGTCGTAGTCGGTCAGGGCGCCGCCGACGATCGACTTGGCCGCCCCCGCGATGTCCGCCTTGTGGCTGCTGTCCGGGACGCGCAAGAACGCGTCGTCGACCTTGCGGGCGCCGGACGGCGCATCCCGCAGGGACTCGGGGGTCAGGTTGCGCGAGTGCACCTCGAGCGTGAAGGTGTCGCCCTCCTGCGTCGCGGGGCCGCCCACCACCTCGTCGCGCCCGGCGTCGTAGCGCCAGCCGGTCTGCGCCCGGACCGTGCGGGGGTCGATCGAGACGGGCAGCCGGTCCTCGCGCATGGATCCGACCGTGACGTCCACGCGGGTCGCGGCGTCTTCCGGGTGGACCTCCTGCGGGAACAGGACCTGGCCCTTGGCGAACTCGACGCCGTCGGCGTCGGGGCCTCCGTTCCAGTGGCGTCCGTCGAACGACGACAGCGTCATGAGGCGCAGAGGGCCGATCGAGTCGCCCGTCGACGTCGTGTAGCTCAGCACGACGGCCCCCGAGCGCGACGTGAGCGAGCGGTACATGTCCAGGTCGTCGGCGAGCCGCACGGAGCGCGCGGACGTCGTGAACAGGTTGGTCCACGCGGTGCCGAGACCGGGCAGGCCGGCGGACGCGGCCGCAGCGACCATCGCGACCACGGTGATGCCCGCCGCGGTGACCGTGGTCCGCACCGCCCGGCGCTGCTCGGCGCGGCGCACCTGGGCCCCGACCTGGGCGTCGCGCAGGGCGCGCCTCGACGTCGTCGGTTCGTCGAGGGTCAGCCCGAGCAGCAGGGCCGCCACGGTGACGGCGAACGTCTGCCAGGGCACGTCCGACATCAGGATCAGCGGCGGGAGCCAGAGCACCAGCACGGCGGAGCCCGCGAGCAGGGGGTGCCGGAGCCCCGAGGCGAGCGCGTCCGCCATGATGAGCACGATCAGCGAGCCGCCGACGCACAGCAGGGCCGTGGGCGGCGTCGCGATCACGGGCGCGACCTCGTCGCGGATGACGTCGCCCGCCAGGCCGAGCTGTTCGAAGAGCCGGGAGACCGAGCCGGTGGTGACGAACCACTGGGTCGAGCCGCCCACGCCCCCGAACCGGGCCAGCAGGTACCAGGCGGCGACGACGGCCCCCGCGAGCGTCGGCCAGATCGAGGCGGTGCCGCCGTCGTCGAACGGGATGCGGCGGACGGCGACACCGGCGCGGGCCGCGGCGGCGACCCGTGCGCGGCGGCCGCCGACCATCGCCCGCGCGACCACGAGCGTGGCGCCGACCAGCAGCACGCCGACGACGCCGACGGCCGGCCACGGCCGGAGCACCACGCTCGTGAGCGCGAGCATCGACGCGAGGACGGCCACGGTGACCAGCCCGGTCGAGACGGCCAGGCGCACCGTCGCGGGCGTGCGGGCGGGGATCACGCGGCACGCTCCGCCAGGACGGCCCACGCCTGGTCGTGCGCGACGCCCGGGCGCGTCGTGGCGACACGCCAGCCCGCGGCGCGCAGGGCGACGACGGTGGCCTCGGCGTCGGGCTCGCGTCTGCAGACGACGAGGGCCCAGCACGAGGCGGCCTCGGTCGAGAGGGCAGCGAGCTCGCGCAGCGCGTCGGCGGGCTGCGGGCGCAGGACGGAGACGGTCACCTCACCCGGGGCGCGCCCGATGCGGAGCGCCTGCGCGGTCGCGGAGAGGGCCGCGTCGGCGTCGGCCTCGGTGCGGTGGCCGTGCAGGTCGATGGTCGCGTCGAGCAGCGCGGGCCGGCCGGTGCGGGCGCCGGTGACGAACCCCGCGGTCTCGCCGAGCGCGGCGCGGGCCGTCGGCACCAGGCGCACCGGGTGGCCGGCGTCGAGGAACGAGCAGGCGAGCGAGGCGACGAGCTCGACGGCCCACTCGCCGTCGGCGCGCAACGTCCCCGCGACACCGCGCTGCTCGCCCGGAGCGGGCAGCAGCGCGCGGTCGAGCACGACGGAGACCGGCCGCACACCCGCGGCCTCGTCGGTGCGGACCATCAGCCGGCCCTGGCGTGCGGCCGTGGGCCAGTGCACGCGGCGGGGGTCGTCGCCAGGCACGTACTCCCGCAGCACGGCGTCGTCGGGAGCGGTGAGGCGCGCGCCGGTGCCGGCGTTCTCGAGGTCGCCCAGGAGTCCCGTGCGCACCGACAGCTCGGTGGTGCGCGGCCACACCGACACGACGGTGGGCGACCCGAGCGGCTGCGTGGTGCGCACGAGCCCGAACGCGTCGGTGCGGGTCGTCAGCAGCGGTCCGAGCGACCAGCGCCCGCGCCTGGTGGGGTGGATCGCGTAGCGGACCTGGATCCGGTCCGGCCGGGCCGACACGCGAGCGCGCACGCCCGCGGTGCCCGCGAGCTCGTGCGCGGCCTGCTCCGAGAGGCGGATGCGGGCCAGGCGCTCGTAGGCCGCGGCCGACGGCCGGGCCGGCGAGACCACCAGGTGCGTCGCGGCCTCCTGGCCGCGCACCACGGGATCGGGCGTGACCCGGCGGTCGACGGCGAGCGCGCCGCGGCCGGCGTCGAGCCGCTGGAGCCCCTGGGCGATCCAGGCGACGACGACCGCGGCGACCGCCGCGGCGCCGAGCCCGACGATGTCGGGCAGCCCCAGGAGCGCGCCGAACAGCCCGAGCGCGACCCCGATGACGGTCAGCGCGACACCTCTGCGTGTGGGCCGGACGCGTGCGATGCGGCGCAGCGCCTCGCGCATCAGCGCCGTCCGGCGGGGGCCGACGGCACCGGGGTGCGCTCGACGACCTGGGACACGATGTCCTGTGCGGACGTGCCGGCCAGGCGCGTCTCGGTGGTGAGGATGAGGCGGTGCGCGATGACGGGCACGGCCAGCTCTTGCACGTCGTCGGGCAGCAGGTGCTCGCGGCCGGCCATGGCCGCGGTCGCCTTGGCCAGCCGGAGCAGCTGGAGCGACGCACGCGGCGACGCGCCGAGGCGCAGCCCGGCGTGGTGGCGCGTGGCGCCGACGAGGTCGAGCACGTACTGCTTCACCGCGTGGGAGGCGTGCACGTGCCGCACCAGCTCGGCGAGGCGCAGCATGGTCGCGCCGGTGGTCACCGGGGACAGGTGCGCGAGCGGCGAGGACGCCTCCTGCCGGTCGAGCATGAGCAGCTCGGCGTCGGCGTCGGGGTAGCCGACAGTGAGCCGCGCCATGAAGCGGTCGCGCTGCGCCTCCGGGAGGGGGTAGGTGCCCTCCATCTCGACGGGGTTCTGCGTCGCGACGACGAGGAACGGGTGCGGCAGATGGTGCGTGGTGCCGTCGACCGTCGTCTGGCCCTCCTCCATGCACTCGAGCAGCGCCGACTGCGTCTTGGGTGAGGCGCGGTTGATCTCGTCGCCGATGACGATGTTGTTGAACACCGGACCGGGCCGGAACTCGAACTCGTTGGTGGCGGCGCGGAAGATGTTGACGCCCGTCAGGTCGCTCGGCAGCAGGTCCGGCGTGAACTGGATGCGTCCCACGCGGCAGTCGATCGTGCGGGCCAGCGCCTTGGCCAGGGTCGTCTTGCCGACGCCCGGGACGTCCTCCACCAGCAGGTGGCCCTCGGCGAGGAGCACCCCCACCGTCAGCCATGCGAGGGCAGGCCGGCCCGTGACCACGGACTCGACCGCCGCCCGCACTCGCGTGGTGACCTCCACGAGCTCGCCCAGCCCTGCGCTCAGTGCTGCCTGCCCCGTCCCGTTGCCGTGCGGGAGCCCGTCGACGGCGGGCTCGGCCAGTGTGGGGGTAGCGGGTTCGGGCTGCACAGGGACCTCCGCGTCGAGGACTGCTCCACCCGTTCCTGGGGGAGTGCTTCGAGCCTAGTGGACGTGTGACTTCAACGTGACAACGCTCACAGCGGTTCAATCCGTCCGCACCTGGTGCCACCCCGCGACACGCGATGCGCTCCACCGCCGTCCACCGCTGGCGCGACTTTCTGACCTGCGTCGTCACCCGGACTTCACCCGTGCGGTGGAGCGCCCGGTGCCATTTCGCCGGGAACGGTGGAGGGTTGTGGAGTAGCGTGGAGGGCACGGGAGCGCTGAGGGAGGTGCGAGCCGTGGCAGGGGTCGAGTCGTTCACCGGTACTGGCCTGCTGCTGGGCACGCACACCCCCAGGCTCGACGAGAAGGGCCGTCTGATCCTCCCCGCGAAGTTCCGGGCCCGACTCGCTCCCGGGCTGGTCATGACGCGAGGGCAGGAGCGCTGTCTCTTCCTTCTGCCGATGGACGAGTTCGGCCGGATGTACGAGCAGGTCCGGCAGGCTCCCGTGACCTCCCGTCAGGCACGCGACTACCTGCGCGTGCTCCTGTCGGGGGCGAGCGACGAGGTGCCGGACAAGCAGGGCAGGATCTCGATCCCGCCCGTGCTGCGCGAGTACGCAGGTCTCGACAGGGACGTCGCCGTGATCGGCGCCGGCACCCGCGTGGAGGTCTGGGACCGGGCGGCGTGGGAGAGCTACCTGGCCGCCCAGGAGTCCGCGTACTCCGAGACGGCCGAGCAGATCTTCCCGGACCTTGCCTTCTGAGCACGGACAACTGCACAGCACGACCCGCACCGAGGCCCCGCCCCGCGAGGCCTCCTCCCGCGAAGGGTCTGGCGTCACTTCCCCGGCGCCAGAAGACGCGGAGGGAGACCTGGCAGGACGGGGCCTCGGCCTCACGATGGATCGGCCCCAGGATGGAGAGGAGGAGCACACATGGACGACAACACCACCCGGCCCCCGGACCACGACGACGACGCCGCACGCGACGAGCGCGCGACGGCCGACCGCCACCTGCCCGTGCTCTTCCAGCGCTGTGTGGACCTGCTCGCCCCGGCGCTCGCGGAGCCCGGCAGCGTGCTGGTCGACTGCACGCTCGGCATGGGCGGCCACACCGAGGGTGTCCTCGATCAGGTGCCGACGGCCCGCGTCGTCGGGATCGACCGCGACCCGCAGGCGCTGCGCCTGGCGAGCGAGCGGCTCGCCCGCTTCGGCGACCGGTTCACGCCCGTGCACGCGGTGTACGACGAGATCGGCGACGTCGTCGCGGACCTGGGGTTCACGGCGGGCGTGCAGGGCGTCCTCATGGACCTCGGTGTCAGCTCGCTGCAGCTCGACGAGGCGGACCGCGGCTTCGCGTACGCGCAGGACGCCCCGCTCGACATGCGCATGGACCAGACCACGGGCATCACCGCGGCCGAGGTGCTCAACACGTACGACGAGCGCGAGCTGACCCGGATCCTGCGGGAGTACGGCGAGGAGCGGTTCGCGGCGAAGATCGCCCGCTCGATCGTGCGCCGCCGCCAGGAGCGCCCGTGGGCCCGCACGCATGAGCTCGCCGACCTGGTGCGTGCGTGCATCCCCGCAGCGACCCGTAAGACCGGCGGAAACCCGTCCAAGCGCACGTTCCAGGCGCTGCGGATCGAGGTCAACGGCGAGCTCGAGGTGCTCGAGCGCGCGGTACCGGCCGCGATCGAGGCGCTCGCCGTGGGCGGGCGGATCGTCGTCGAGTCCTACCACTCGCTCGAGGACCGCATCGTGAAGCGGGCCATCGCGCGCGGCACGACGTCGTCGGCGCCGCCCGGGCTGCCCGTCGAGCCCGAGACGCACCGCGCGTACCTCCAGCCGCTCACGCGCGGCGCCGAGGAGGCCGACGCCGACGAGCTCGTCCGCAACCCGCGCGCGGCGTCCGTGCGCCTGCGGGCGGCGGCGCGGCTGCGGCCGACGCCCGACCACCTGAGGACCACCAGCAGCACCGGCACCACCCGCTCCGCCCGCAAGGAGGAACGTCGATGAGCGCACTTCGAGCCCCGGCCGCCGTCCCGAGCCGCCCGGCAGCGCCGTCGCGCCGCACGCGCCTGACCGCGCTGCCCGGCGGCCGCGGGGAGGGCGGGCGGCGCTTCTCGGCCGTCCGCGCGCCGCTCCAGGCGCGCTCCGGCGTGCCGTTCCTCGTGCTGTGCGGCTCCGTGCTGGTCGGCGCCCTCCTCGCCGTTCTCGTGCTCAACACCACGATGGCGCGCGGCTCGTACGAGATGGCGCACCTGCAGGGCCAGGTCGGCCGCGTCGCGCAGGACGTCCAGACGAGCCAGGAGAACCTGGGCGCTGCCGAGGCGTCCCTGGAGCGTCGGGCCACCCGGCTCGGCATGGTGCCGAGCGAGGGCGCGGCGATCCTCGACATCACCGGTGCGACCGGGGCGCCGGCCGCGCCCACCACGGAGGCCGGGCAGTGACGCGGCGCGAGGCGCCCGCGACACGCGCGGGCGCCTCGCGCCCGGTCACGGGGTCCGCAGCGCAGAGTCGAGGTGCGAGCGGCACCACCGGGCGGACGACGCCACGGCAGCAGCCCGGGCGGTCCGCCCAGCAGGGCCGTACCGCCCAGCAGGGCCGTACCGCCCAGCAGGGCCGCACCGCCCAGCCGCCTCGGGCGGCCCAGCCCGCCCGCACGACGGCGCGTCCCGCGGCCCGCACGACGCCGCGCCAGGCCGCCGGTGCCCAGGCGCGCCCCGCCGCTCGCGCCCAGGCGCGCCCGAAGGCGGTCTCCCGCTCGGGCGGCGCCGTCGAGCGCCGTCGCCCGCCCCGCCCGCGCCGCGCGCCCGCCGCCGCGTCGCCCGAGCGCCGCCAGCGTCTTCTGCTCGTCGTCGCGGCGATCGTCGTCGCGGTGTTCGTGGGCCGGCTCGTGCAGGTGCAGGTCTTCCAGGCGCCGAGCCTGGCGGCGGCGGCCAGGAGCCAGCGCCTGACCACCGTCGTCGTGCCCGCGCATCGCGGTGACATCACCGACCGCAACGGCGTCGTGCTCGCCACCTCCGTGGACCGGTACACCGTCTCGGCCGACCCGAAGGCCATCCAGGGCTTCCGTGGCGGTCAGCGAGCGGACGCGGAGGGCAACCCGGTCGCCGACGGCGCGCTCGGCGTCGCGCAGCTGCTCGCGCCCGTGCTCGGGTCGACCAAGGCCGAGCTGGCCGCGACGATCAACGGCAGCTCGCACTACGTGGTGCTGGCCCGCAACGTCGTCCCGGAGAGGCAGCGGGAGATCCGCGCGCTCGGGCTCCAGGCCTACATCCGCACCGAGCTGGTCTCGAAGCGGGTCTACCCGGCCGGGACCGTCGCGGGCGCGCTCGTCGGGTTCGTCGACAGCGACCAGAAGGGCCAGGGCGGCCTGGAGCGGGCGTACGACCACGTGCTCGCGGGCACGGCCGGGTCGGAGAGCTACGAGCGCTCGCGGGACGGCGTGCGGATCCCTGGCGGGGAGCAGTCCTCGACCCCGGCGGTGCCGGGCGGCGACGTCGTACTGACCATCGACCACGACGTCCAGTGGAAGGCGCAGTCGTCGATCGACGACATGGTCAGGAAGTCCGGCGCGGCCTTCGGCATCGTGCTGGTCGAGGACACCCGGACGGGCGAGCTGCTCGCCGTCGCCGACTCGGGCTCGGTGGACCCCAACGACCGATCTGACGCGAGCGTGGCCAAGGGCTCACGCGCGGTGCAGGACACGTTCGAGCCGGGCTCGACGGGCAAGGTCGTCACCATGGCGGCCGCGCTCGAGACCGGGGCGTGGAAGGTCGACAGCCAGCTCACGGTGCCTTACACGTTCACGACGCCGAACGGCCAGACCTTCAAGGACTCGCACCACCACCCGGTGGAGCGGCTCACGCTCGCCGGGGTGCTCGCGCACTCCTCGAACTCGGGCACCGTGCAGGTCGCAGAGAAGATCCCGCCGCAGGTCCAGCACGACTTCATGAGCAAGTTCGGCTTCGGCAAGCTGACGGGTCTGGGGCTGCCCGGGGAGTCGCGCGGCGCCCTGCACCCGGTCGACAAGTGGGACGGTCGCACCCGGTACGCGGTGGCGTTCGGCCAGGGCGTCTCGGTCAACGCCATGCAGGCGACCGACGTCTTCTCGACGGTCGCCAACGGCGGCGTGAGCGTGCCGCCCACGCTGGTCAAGGGCACGCGCGCTCCTGGCGACGAGCTGGTGCCCACCGCGCGCAAGGCCGGCACGCGCGTCATCTCGGAGGCGACCTCGCAGACCCTGCTCCACATGATGGAGGAGGTCACGAGCGAGGAGGGCACGGCGCAGGCGGCGCAGGTACCCGGATACCGCGTGGCCGGCAAGACCGGCACGGCGCAGATCTTCTTGCCCGGCGGCGGCTACACGTACATGGCGTCGTTCATCGGGGTGGCCCCCGCGGACGACCCGCGCTACACCGTCTCGGTGTTCCTCAAGAGCCCGCACAGCTCGATCTTCGGCGGGGTCGTCGCGGCCCCCGTCTTCCGCGACGTCATGGGCTTCGTGCTGCAGAAGGAGGCCGTGCCGCCGAGCGCGGCGGCCCCGACGCCGCTGCCGCTGACCTGGTGAGCGGCGCCCCGCACGGCAGCCGTGGCCGGGGCGACGGCCACCGGCCGCGGGCGGCGGCGCAGTGCGTCCACGCGGCCCGGCGGCCCGCTCCTCACCCAGTAGGGTCTACCCCGTGACATCCCCGTTCGAACGGATCCGGCCCGCGTCCACCGCGCCGCGCCGGGTGCGGGACCTCGCCCACATGTTCGACCTCCGGGTCGCCGCGGGACCTGGCCCCGAGGGGGACGGACCGTCGGTGACGTCGGTCGTGTCGGACAACCGCCTGGCCGCCGACGGGGACCTGTTCGTGGCCCTTCCGGGTGCGCACGCGCACGGCGCGCGGTTCGCTGCCGACGCCGTGGCACGTGGCGCCCGCGCCGTGCTCACCGACGCGACCGGGGCGGAGCTCCTCGCCTCCCGCGGTGAGGCCGGCACCCTGCCCGACGGCGTCCCGGTGCTCGTCGCCGGCGACCCGCGCGAGATCCTCGGCCCCGTCGCCGCCTGGGTCTACGGCTCGCCGGCGGAGCACCTGACGACGTTCGCCGTCACCGGCACGAACGGCAAGACGACCACCACCTACCAGCTCGACCACCTGCTGCGCGCGCTCGGCTTCACGTCGGGCCTGATCGGCACGGTCGAGATGCGCTCCGGCGACCGCGTGCTGCCCTCGCGCCTGACCACCCCCGAGGCCGCGGACCTGCAGGCGCTGCTCGCCGCGATGCGCGAGGACGGCGTCCGCACGCTCGCGATGGAGGTCAGCTCGCACGCGCTCGCGCTGCACCGCGTCGACGGCGTGCGGTACGGCGTCGCCGGGTTCACCAACCTGAGCCAGGACCACCTCGACTTCCACGGCGACCTGCAGTCGTACTTCGGGGCGAAGGCGCTGCTGTTCACGCCCGAGCACGCGCGCCGGGGCGTCGTCGTCGTCGACGACGCCTGGGGCGAGCGCATGGCCGCGGTCGCGACCATCCCCGTCGCGACGCTGCGCACGACGCCTGCCGAGCCGGGCGCCGACGACGCCCCGGCCGCCGACTGGGTCGTGACCGACGTCGAGCCGCACGGCACCGGGTCCGCCTTCACCGTCACGCACGCCGACGGGCGCACGCTGCGCACCTCGACCACCCTGCCGGGCGGGTTCAACGTGGCCAACGCGGCGCTCGCGCTCGTCATGGTGCTCGAGGGGGGCGCGCACCTCGAGGACGTCGCGGAGGCGCTCGAGGCCTCGGGCGGGCTCGCCGGCGTCGTGCCGGGCCGCATGGAGGTCGTCGGCGCGGGCGAGCCCGGCAGCGGGCAGCCGCGGGTCGTCGTCGACTTCGCGCACAACACCGAGGCGCTCGAGCTCGCGCTCGCGGCGCTGCGCCCGACGACGCCCGGCCGCCTGACCGTCGTCTTCGGCGCCACCGGCGACCGGGACGCGGGCAAGCGCCTCGCGATGGGGGCGGCCGCCGTCGCCGGGGCCGACGCCGTCGTCGTCACCGACGACGACCCGCACGGGGAGGACGCCGCAGCGGTGCGCGCGCAGGTGCTCGCCGGAGCGCGTGCGGCGCAGGCCGTCGCTGCGCAGGCTGGACCCAGCAAGACGCGCACCGTCGAGGTGCGCGAGCTGGCGCCGCGCGCCGACGCCATCCACACGGCCGTCGCGGAAGCCGCCGAGGGCGACACCGTCCTCGTGGCCGGCCGCGGGCACGAGACCATCCAGGACGTCGCGGGTGTCGACGTCCTGCTCGACGACCGGGTCGAGGCCCGGGCCGCGCTCGCGGCCCGGCCCGGCCCGGCACGCACCACGACGGAAGGGACCACCACCGCATGATCGAGCTGACCGCGTCCGAGGTCGCGCAGGCGACGGGGGGACGGCTCGCCGCCGACCCGCAGGTCAGGGTCACCGGGCCGGTGGTCGCCGACTCGCGCCTGGTGGAGACCGGCTCGCTGTTCGTCGCCCTGCCCGGCCAGCACGTCGACGGCGCCGACTTCGCGCCGGGCGCAGTGGAGGCGGGCGCCGTCCTCGTGCTGGCCCAGCGCGAGCTCGGCACCGCGGACGCCCCGGTGCCCGCCGTCGTCGTCGACGACGTGCAGAACGCGCTCGGCGACCTCGCGCGGTTCGTCCTCGCGCGGCTGCGCGACGCGCACCCGGCCGTCCACGTCTTCGGCATCACCGGCTCGGTCGGCAAGACGACGACCAAGGACCTGCTGGGCCTGCTCGTGCAGGGCCCCGACCCCGAGGACACCATCGCGCCCCGCGGCTCGTTCAACAGCGAGGTCGGTCTGCCGCTCACCGTGCTGCGCGGCACGGAGAAGACGCGCAGCTTCGTCATGGAGATGGGCGCGGACAAGCCCGGCGACATCACCTACCTCGCCTCGATCGCCGGCCCGCAGGTCGCGATCATCCTGGCGGTGGGCACCGCGCACATCGCCAACTTCGGCAGCCAGGAGGCCATCGCCAACACCAAGGCGGAGATCATCGGCGGCGTGCGCGACGGTGGTTCCGTCGTCTTCAACGCCGACGACGAGCGCGTCATGGGGCTGGTGCCGCGCGCCACCGCGCGCGGCCTGCGCACCGTGACGTTCGGCCGGGTGCCGTCCGCCGACGTGCGCGCCGAAGACGTGACGGTGGACGCCACGGGCCGCGCCTCGTTCGTGCTGCGCGTGCGTGCCCAGGTGGCCGCCGCGGGCGAGGTCTCGGACGACGTGCGTGTGCCGGTCCGGCTGCGCCTCGTGGGCGAGCACCACGTGTCCAACGCGCTCGCCGCCGCGACGGCCGCGATCCTCGCGGGCCAGCCGCCCGCAGTCATCGCCCAGCGTCTCGCCGACGCCGAGCCGGGGAGCCCGCACCGCATGGCCGTCACCGAGCGGCCCGACGGCATCACCGTCGTCGACGACGCCTACAACGCGAACCCCGAGTCGATGCGGGCCGCGCTGCGGTCGCTGGCCGTCATGGCCGGCCGCGAGCGGCGCTCGGTGGCCGTGCTCGGCGAGATGCTCGAGCTCGGCGACGGGTCGCGCGCGGCGCACGACGCGATCGGGCGGCTCGTGGTGCGATTGAACGTCAAGCTCCTGGTCGTCGTGGGCGACGGGGCGTACCACATCCACGAGGGCGCCATGCAGGAGGGCTCCTGGGGGGAGGAGAGCGTGTTCGTGCCCGACCTCGACGCCGCACGCGCGGTTCTCGACGAGCGCCTGCGTCCTGGCGACGTCGTCCTGGTCAAGGCCTCCAACGGCTCGGGCCTGTGGCGCCTGGGCGACGAGCTGGCGGCCGGCACGATCGGCGCGCACGGCGAGTCCGAGCAGGCCGGGGAAGCGGGAGCCGCCCGGTGATCTCGATCCTCGTCGCCTCGGGCGTCTCCCTGCTCGTGGCGTTGTTCTGCACGCCGCTGTTCATCCGCTTCCTCGTGCGCCGCAACTACGGGCAGTTCGTCCGTCAGGACGGCCCGACGGCGCACTTCACCAAGCGCGGCACGCCCACGATGGGCGGCGTCGTCATCATCGGGGCGACGCTCATCGGCGTCGCGGCCTCGATGGCCGTGGCGCAGCGCCTGCCGAGCGCGACCGCGCTGCTCTCCCTGTATCTCATGGCGGGCCTCGGCGTGGTCGGGTTCGCCGACGACTTCACGAAGATCCGCAAGCAGCGCTCCCTCGGGCTGACGCCGCGCGCCAAGATCATCGGCCAGGGGTTCGTGGGCATCACGTTCGCGGCGCTCGCGCTGCAGTTCCCCAACGCGAACTGGCGCACGCCCGCCTCGATGCGCATCTCGTTCCTGCGCGACACCAACCTGGACCTCGCCTTCGCGGGCGCCACGGTGGGCCTGATCCTCTTCGTGATCTGGGCGAACTTCCTTATCACCGCCTGGTCCAACGCGGTCAACCTCACGGACGGTCTCGACGGCCTGGCGACGGGCGTCTCGCTCGTCGTCTTCCTGGGGTACGTGCTCCTGGGCATCTGGCAGCTCAACCAGTCGTGCCAGCGCTTCGCCGTCGCGGGGCCACGGTGCTACGAGGTGCGCGACCCGCAGGACATCGCGATCGTCGCGGCCGCCGTCGTCGGCGCCTGCTTCGGGTTCCTGTGGTGGAACGCGAGCCCGGCCAAGATCTTCATGGGCGACACCGGCTCGCTGGCCCTGGGCGGCGCCCTGGCCGCGCTCTCGATCCTGTCCCGCACCCAGATCCTCGCGGCCATCATCGGCGGCATGTTCGTGATCATCGTGATGAGCGACATCATCCAGATCGGGTTCTTCAAGATGACCCGGAGACGGGTGTTCAAGATGGCGCCGCTGCATCACCACTTCGAGCTCTCGGGGTGGGGCGAGGTCACGATCGTCATCCGCTTCTGGCTCATCGCGGGCCTCTTCGCGGCCCTCGGGATGGGCATCTTCTACGCGGAGTGGGTGGTTTCGTAGTGGCGTTCGAGGACCACGGGCCGGTCGAGCCGCGCGTCGCGCTCGCGCAGGCGCGGGTCCTCGTCGCCGGCCTCGGCGTCACCGGTCGCGCCGTCGCCGCGGTGCTGCGCGGCGCTGCCGGCACGGGTCGCGTCGCGTCCGTCGTCACGGTGGCGCCGTCCGACGACGCCGACGTGCGGACGCCGAGCGACCCGGCCGACCTGGCGGCGCTCCTGGCGGACGTCGACCTGGTCGTCACCTCGCCCGGCTTCCGGCCCACCGACCCGCTGCTGGTCGCCGCGCGCGACGCGGGCGTGCCGGTGTGGAGCGAGGTCGAGCTCGCGTGGCGGCTGCGGGTCGACCGCGCCGGCGGGCGCGGGCCGGCCCAGTGGCTCGCCGTGACCGGCACGAACGGCAAGACGACGACGGTCGAGATGCTCGCCTCGATCCTCACGGCCGCCGGCCTGCGCACGCGCGCGGTGGGGAACGTGGGCACGCCGCTCGTGGAGGCCGCGCTCGACCCGACGCTCGACGTGCTGGCCGTGGAGCTCAGCAGCTTCCAGCTCCACTTCGCGCACACCATGACCCTGCAGGCCGGGGCGATCCTCAACATCGCCGCCGACCACCTCGACTGGCACGGCTCGGTCGAGGCGTACGCAGCGGACAAGGGCCGGATCTACGAGCGCGCACAGGTCGCGTGCGTCTACAACGCGGCCGACCCGCGCACCGAGCACCTGGTGCGCGAGGCCGACGTCTCCGACGGCGCCCGCGCCGTCGGGTTCACGCTCGGCGCGCCCGGGCCCGGCATGCTCGGCGTCGTCGAGGACGTGCTCGTGGACCGGGCCTTCCACGCCCCAGCCGACGCCGTCGACCGCCTGACCTCCGCGGCCGAGCTCGGCACGCTCGCCGACCTCGCCCACCTCGGGCCGGGTTCCGGCCCGACGCCGCCGCACGTGGTGGCCGACGCGCTCGCCGCCGCGGCGCTCGCCCGCGCGCACGGCGTGCCGGCCGCGGCCGTTCGCGACGGCCTGCGCGCCTTCCGCCCTGGCGGGCACAGGATCCAGCAGGTCGGCACGCTCGACGGCGTGGCCTACGTGGACGACTCGAAGGCCACGAACGCGCACGCCGCCTCGGCGTCGCTCTCAGGGTTCGCCCCGGGCAGCGTCGTCTGGGTCGTCGGCGGGCTCGCCAAGGGCTCGCGCTTCGAGGACCTCGTCGACGCCCGGGCCGACCGGCTCCGTGCCGCCGTCGTCATCGGCCTCGACCCCGAGCCGTTCACGACCGCGCTCGCCCGACACGCGCCCGAGATCCCCGTCGTCGTGGTCGACCCCGGCGAGACTGGTTCCGTGATGCGCCGCGCCGTCGACGCCGCACGGTTCCTCGCCCAGCCGGGCGACACCGTGCTGCTGGCCCCGGCCGGCGCCTCGCAGGACCAGTTCCGCTCGTACGCGCAGCGGGGCGAGGCCTTCGCCGCCGCGGTGGAGGCGATCGCCGGCGACGCGTGAGGGTGGGTGACGGAAGGCGCACCATGGCGGCAGCAACGACCGACGAGAGGCCCTGGCTCGGCCAGTGGAACTCGACCGTCACCTCGTACTACGTGCTGGTGGGGGCCACCGCGCTGCTGCTCGTGCTCGGGCTCGTCATGGTGCTGTCCAGCTCCGCCGTGACGTCGATCGCCGAGGGCGCCTCGCCCTACGCGGCATTCCTCGACCAGGCGAAGTTCGCGATCATGGGCCTGCCGCTGCTGCTCGTCGGGGCGCGGATCCCCGTGCGCTGGTACAAGCGGATGGCCTGGCCGGCGCTGCTCGCCGCCCTCGTCCTGCTGGTGGCGGTCATGTTCATGGGCGTCCTCGTCAACGGCAACAGGAACTGGCTGGTGCTCGGCCCGGTCCGGTTCCAGCCGTCCGAGCTCGCCAAGCTCGCGCTCGCGGTGTGGCTCGGTGCCGTCCTCGGACGCAAGCAGCGGCTGCTCGGGCGCTGGAACCACGTGATCATGCCTGCGGTGCCCGGCTTCCTCGTGGTGCTGGCCCTCGTGCTCGCGGGGCACGACCTGGGCACGGCGCTCATCCTCATCGCGCTCTCGCTCGGCGCGTTCTGGGTCGCCGGGGCGTCGGGCCGCCTGCTCGGTCTCGGCGCCGGGCTCGGCGCCGTGATCATCGGCTACGTGTTCGTCTACGGCAGCAGCGACCGCATGGGCCGCATCTTCGCCGCCTACGGCAGCTGCACCGACCCGCAGGGCGAGTGCTACCAGTCCATCCACGGCCTGTACGCGCTCGGCAGCGGCGGCGTGCTCGGGCTGGGCCTCGGGGCGAGCCGCGAGAAGTGGCGCTACCTGCCCGAGGCGCACAACGACTTCATCTACGCCGTCATCGGCGAGGAGCTCGGCCTGCTCGGCACGCTCATGGTCCTGGGCCTGTTCATCGCGCTCGGCATCGCGATGAGCCGCGTGATCCGCCGCCACCCCGACCCGTTCGTCAAGGTCACGACGGCCGCCGTCGCGTGCTGGGTCGTGGGCCAGGCGTTCATCAACATCGGCGTGGTCATCGGCGTGCTGCCCGTCATCGGCGTCCCGCTCCCGCTGGTCTCCGCGGGTGGCTCCGCGCTCGTGACGACCATGGCGGCGCTCGGCATGGTCATCTCGTTCGCGCGCTCCGAGCCGGGCGCGGCCGAGGCGCTCGCCGCCCGCGGGGGCGTGGTGCGCCGGTCGCTGGCCGTGCTGGGCGTCCGGCGTGCCGCGGTGGGCGGGCGCCCCGGTGGTGGGCGCACCGGTGGTGGGCGCCCCGGTGGTGGGCGCGCCGGTGGTGGGCGCGCGGGTGGCGGGACCTCAGGCCGACGGCCGGCCGGCGGGCGGCGCTGACGCCCCGCGCGCCCCGGTAGGGTCGCGTCTGTGAGTGACAGCAAGGTCCAGTCCGTCGTGCTTGCCGGCGGTGGCACCGCCGGCCACGTCAACCCTCTGCTCGCCGTCGCCGACGAGCTGCGCGCGCGCCAGCCCGAGGCGAAGGTGCTGGTGCTGGGCACCACGACGGGCCTCGAGGCCGACCTCGTGCCCGCCCGTGGCTACCAGCTGTGGCCGGTGCCGCGCGTGCCATTGCCGCGCCGGCCGTCGGTCGACCTGCTGACGCTGCCCGGCAAGCTGAGCGCGGCGGTGCACGCCGCCGAGGCGGCGATCGACGAGATCGGGGCGCAGGTCGTGGTCGGCTTCGGCGGCTACGTCTCGACACCCGCCTACCTCGCCGCCCGGCGCCGCGGCGTCCCCGTGGTGATCCACGAGCAGAACGCTCGCCCCGGCCTTGCCAACAAGCTCGGTGCGCGCTGGGCCGCACGCGTGGGGCTCACGTTCGAGGGCACTCCGCTCAAGGGCGGCGTCGTCACGGGCCTGCCGCTGCGGAGCGAGATCGCCGCGCTGGTCACCGCGCGCGAGGCCGACGCCGCCGGCACGCGCGTCGCGGCCGCCGACGCCCTCGGCCTCGACCCCACGCGCCCCACCGTGCTCGTCACCGGCGGCTCGTCCGGCGCGCTGAGCCTCAACACCGCCGTCGCCGGCGCGGCCGGGGCCCTCCTCGCCTCGGGCGCGCAGGTGCTGCACCTGACGGGCAAGGGCAAGGACGGCCCGGTCCGTTCCGCCGTCGCGCACCTCGGCGGCGCCGTCGAGACCGGCCGCTACCAGGTGCGCGAGTACCTGTCCGAGATGCACCTCGCGCTCGCCCTCGCCGACCTCGTGGTCGCACGCTCGGGCGCGGGGACGGTGTGCGAGCTCGCGGCGCTCGGCCTGCCGGCCGTGTACGTGCCGCTGCCCGTCGGCAACGGTGAGCAGCGGCTCAACGCCGCGCCGCTCGTGACGGCCGGCGGCGGCGTGCTGGTCGACGACGCCGACCTGACCCCCGCATGGGTCGCCCAGCAGGTGCCGGCGCTCCTCGGCGACACCGGGCGTCTCGCCGCGATGGCCGAGGCGGCTCGCAAGACGGGCGTGCGCGACGCCGCGGCGCGCGTCGCGGACCTCGTCGAGCAGGCGGCCGGCGAGGGTGCGCGGTGAGCGCCGAGGTCCTGCCCCTCGAGCAGCTCGGCCGCGTCCACCTCGTCGGCGTCGGCGGTGCGGGCGTCAGCGTCGTCGCGCGCCTGCTCGCGGCCCGCGGCGTTCCCGTCCAGGGCTCCGACGCCGTCGCGGGCCCGGCGCTCGCCGCGCTGCGCGCCGACGGTGTCCGCGTGTGGGTGGGTCACGAGGCTGCCCATGTCGTCGCGCCCGACGGCACCCCGCTCGTCGACACCCTGGTGGTCTCCACCGCCGTGCGCGAGGCCAACCCTGAGCTCGCCGCCGCGCGCGCCGCGGGCATCCGCGTGCTGCACCGCTCGCAGGCCCTCGCCTCGCTCATGGTGGGGCAGCGGGCCGTCGCCGTCGCGGGCGCCCACGGCAAGACGACGACGTCCGCGATGATCGCCACCGTGCTGCGCGCGAGCGGCACCGACCCGTCGTTCGCCATCGGCGGCACCGTGCGCGTGCTCGGCGCCGACGGGGAGATCACCGCGATCCCGGGCGGGCACCTCGGCGCGTCCGACGTGCTTGTCGCCGAGGCCGACGAGTCCGACGGGTCGTTCCTCAACTACGCCCCGACCGTCGCGGTCGTCACCAACGTCGAACCCGACCACCTGGATCACTACGGCACGCGCGAGGCCTTCGACGCCGCGTTCGTCGCGTTCGCCCGGCGCGTGCGCCCGGGCGGCGTGCTCGTGGCCTGCGCCGACGACGCCGGCGCCGCGGAGCTCGCGGCCGCCCACCGTGCCGGCGGGGGCACCGCGGTGACGTACGGGGCCGCAGCGGACGCCGACGTCGTCGTGCGCGACGTCGTCTCGACGTCGGACGGCGCGGGCGCGACCCTCAGCGGCGGCCCGCTCGGGGAGACGCCTCTCGAGCTGCGGCTCGCCGTGACGGGCGCGCACAACGTGCTCAACGCGACCGCCGCCGTCGTCACCGCCGTGCTGCTCGGCACCCCGCCCGCCGACGCCGTCGCAGGCGCCGCGGCGTTCGTCGGGACCGGGCGGCGCTTCGAGCCGCGCGGCGAGGCCGGCGGCGTGCGCGTCGTCGACGACTACGCGCACCACCCCACCGAGATCGAGGCGCTGCTGCGCGCGGCGCGGCCGGTCGCGGGCGAGGGGCGCGTGCTCGTGCTGTTCCAGCCGCACCTGTACTCCCGCACGCGGATCTTCGCCGACCGGTTCGCAGCGGCGCTCGCCCTCGCCGACGAGGTCGTCGTGACCGGGATCTACAAGGCGCGCGAGGACGTGGACCCAGCCGTGACGGCCCGCACGATCACCGGCCTGCTGCCCACGACGGCGACCGGTGGGGGAGTACGCGCGGTCGAGGACCGCGAGGAGGCCGCGCACACGGTCGCGGCGCTGGCCCGCCCGGGCGACCTGGTCCTCACGGTCGGTGCCGGCGATGTGACCGACCTGGTCCCGCTCGTCCTGGCGGACCTCGCCGGGTAGAGACCCGGATCACGGGCACCCCCGGCGGTGCCTGCCCGGGATGTGGGCGCGCTCGCGGCAAGATGGCCGCGTGCGTCCTCCTGCCCGGCCCCGCGTGCCGCCCAAGCCCGCCGTCGCGAAGAGCGCGATGCCGGCTCCGGCGGCGCCGTCGGGCACTCCGCAGCGTCCGGCGCCGCAGCGCCCGGCGCCGCAGCAGCGCGCCGCGAAGGCGGCGAGCCCGCGCACCGAGGCCGTCCCTCGCGCGCCGGCGCCGCGCCCACGCGACCAGACCCGCGGCCGGCCCACCGTCTCGACGACGATGTCGCGCCGCCTCGCCGAGAAGCGCGCGATGCGACGCCATCGCGTGCTGCGCTCCGTCGCCCTCTGGGTCACCAGCGTGGCGGTCGCCGTCGGCCTCGGGTGGGCCGCGTTCTTCTCGCCGCTGCTCGCGCTGGACTCCGGGAAGGTCGACATCACCGGTCAGGGCACCACGATCGACGTCAGCCAGGTCCAGGCGGTCGTCGCGGAGGCGGCGGGCATCCCGCTGCCGCGCCTGGACACGGTGGGGCTGCGCGAGCGGCTGCTCGAGCTGAACGCCGTCAAGGACGCGCGGATCCTGCGCTCGTGGCCGCGCGGCCTCGACGTGCAGCTCACGTCGCGCGAGCCGGTCGCGGCCGTCCCCGCGGACGACGGCGTCGCGCTGGTCGACCCCGACGGCGTCCGCGTCGGCACCGTGCCCGAGCCGCCCGCAGGGCTCCCGGTCGTCGACGTCGGGCTCGGGCCCGAGGACGCCGCCGCGCTCGAGGCCGCGCTGCACGTGCTCGCGGCTCTGCCGCCGGAGCTGTCCGCGCAGGTCACGAACGTGACCGCGGCGACGCGGGACGACGTGCGCACCACGCTCGCCTCGGGCCAGGAGGTGCGGTGGGGGAGCGACGCGCGCATCGCCGTCAAGGTCGCCGTCGTGCAGACCCTGCGGCAGGCGGACCCCGGGGCGCGCATCTTTGACGTCAGCTCGCCCGACCTTCCCGTGACACGCTGAGGTCGTGGCGGCGACACGCCGGAGCGTGTTCCCCGCAAGCCCTCGCCTTGCCACATACCGTCAGGGACAGCAGACCTGACATAACTCTGACCCTCAAGTCGAACCTTAGGGTTCAGGGTGCGGGCGTCGGGGACAAGGATCGACCCGAGAGGCATCGACGTGGCAACTCCGCAGAACTACCTGGCAGTGATCAAGGTGGTGGGTATCGGCGGCGGCGGCGTGAACGCTGTGAACCGCATGATCGAGGTCGGGCTCAAGGGTGTCGAGTTCATCGCGATCAACACCGACGCGCAGGCGCTGCTGATGTCGGACGCCGACGTCAAGCTCGACGTCGGCCGCGACCTCACCCGCGGCCTCGGCGCCGGCGCCGACCCCGAGGTGGGCCGCAAGGCCGCCGAGGACCACACGGAGGAGATCGAGGAGGTCCTGCGCGGGTCCGACATGGTCTTCGTCACCGCGGGAGAGGGCGGCGGCACCGGAACGGGCGGCGCGCCCGTCGTCGCGCGCATCGCCCGCTCGCTCGGCGCGCTGACGGTCGGCGTGGTGACGAGGCCGTTCACCTTCGAGGGCCGCCGCCGCTCGGTCCAGGCCGAGCACGGCATCGAGGCCCTCCGCGAGGAGGTCGACACCCTCATCGTGATCCCCAACGACCGGCTGCTGCAGATGTCGGACCGCAACGTCTCCGCGATCGCGGCGTTCCACTCGGCAGACCAGGTGCTGCACTCCGGCGTCCAGGGGATCACGGACCTCATCACCACCCCGGGCCTCATCAACCTCGACTTCGCCGACGTCAAGTCGGTCATGCAGGGCGCGGGCTCGGCGCTCATGGGGATCGGCTCGGCGCGCGGCGAGGACCGCGCGGTCCAGGCGGCCGAGCTCGCGATCTCGAGCCCCCTGCTCGAGGCCAGCATCGACGGTGCCCACGGCGTGCTGCTGTCCATCCAGGGCGGCAGCGACCTCGGCCTGTTCGAGGTGCACGAGGCCGCGCGCCTCGTGCAGGAGGCCGCCCACCCGGAGGCCAACATCATCTTCGGCACCGTCATCGACGACGCCCTGGGCGACGAGGTGCGCGTCACCGTCATCGCCGCCGGGTTCGACGGCGGTGTGCCGCAGACGCGCAAGGACGGGCGCGGCCTGGGTCAGATCGCCGGCCAGCCGGTCAAGCCCACGGTGACGACGTCGCCGAACGGCCAGGTCTCGGTCACCGCGGCCGGCCCGGCCACGGTCCCGGTGCCGCAGCCGCCCGTCGCCGCCGGCGCGCACACGCTGCCGCGGCCGATCCCGGCCGACCCGGACGACGTGCCCGCGAGCCTCCAGCCCGTCGCGCAGGCCCGCCCGGCCGTCGCGGTGGTCGAGGAGTCTTACGGGGTCACGGTCGAGCGCCCCGTCGAGGTGCCGCGCATCTGGGAGGCCGCTCCGCCGAAGGAGGAGCTCGACGTCCCCGACTTCCTCAAGTGAGCGCCGGGCGGAGGCGAGCGTGACCGTACCCAGCGTCAAGGACACGGAACCGGTCGGCTGGTCGCAGGAGGCGCTGTTCCCCGACGGCGTCGGCGCGGGGCTGCTCCGCGTCGACCTCGGCGAGGGCGTCGTGGCGGGTTTCACGACCCGCCACGGCGGCGTCTCCCCGGCGCCGTGGTCGTCGTTGAACCTCGGAGCGGGCGTCCGTGACGACCCGGCCCGCGTGCGGGAGAACCGCTCGCGGGTCGGCGCCTGGCTGGGCGCGCCGGTGGCCTTCGCGGCCCAGGTGCACGGCGACGACGTCCTGATGCTCGGCGAGTCCGAGCGCGCCGAGTGGGCGTCCGACGCGCCGCCGGTCGCCGCCGGTGAGGCCGACGCCGTCGTCACGGCGGCCGACGGCCTCGGCCTGGGCGTCCTCGTGGCCGACTGCGTGCCGGTGCTGCTGGCCGACCCGGTCGCGCGGGTCGTCGGGGTCGTGCACGCCGGTCGCGGCGGGGTCCGGGTCGGTGTCGTGCACCGTGCCGTCGACGCGATGCTCGCCGTCGGGGCGACGACGGCGGGCCTGAGAGCCGCCGTCGGGCCGGCGGTGTGCGGGCGGTGCTACGAGGTGCCCGCCGCGATGCGCGACGACGTCGCCGCCGTCGTCCCCGCGGCGCGCGCCACCACGAGGGCCGGCACGCCGGCGCTCGACCTGCCGGCGGCCGTGCTGGCGCAGCTCGCCGCGAGCGGCGTGCGGGCCACCGTGCACGTCGACCGCTGCACGCTGGAGGACCCGGACCTCTTCTCGCACCGGCGGGCCACCGCGGCGGGCACGACGACGGGACGTCAGGCCGGAGTCGTCGTCCTGGCCTGATCAGGCAGGACGACACACCGGCGTGTCGCACGCTCCTTAGCGTGCCCACGTGGTTAACGTCAAGGCACCCGACCGCAAGGGGCGACGAAACGGAGTGGGAGCGATGGCCGGAGCGCTTCGCAAGACGATGCTGTACCTGGGCCTTGCTGACGACCAGGGGCAGTCAGAGAACTACGCCGACGAGTACGGCGATGACTTCGGGGACGAGCTGGAGGCACCCGTGCGTGACCGTGACGACTACCCCGCAGACGTGACGCCGCTGCGCCGTCCTGCTGCCCTGCGGGAGGTTGCGCCGTCGTCCGAGCTGCGCCGGATCACCACGATCCACCCGCGCTCGTACAACGACGCCCGGCTGATCGGCGAGGCGTTCCGCGGCGGCACCCCGGTCATCATGAACCTGTCCGACATGGACGACGCCGACGCCAAGCGTCTCGTCGACTTCTCGGCCGGCCTGATCTTCGGTCTGCACGGCGCGATCGAGCGCGTGACCAACAAGGTCTTCCTCCTGTCGCCCGAGCACGTGGAGATCACGGGCGAGGAGGAGGTCGAGGCACCGCCTGCCAAGGGCACCGGTCGCTTCTACAACCAGAGCTGAGCGCCGGGGCGCGCCGCCCCGCGCTCCGTACGTCGCCTCTTCGACGGCGGGCACCCGGCCCCGGGTGCCCGCCGTCGGCGTCGATGCCCGTAGGGTTGCGGCGTGACAACCGTCTTCCACGTCCTCGGTCTGGTCCTGTGGCTCTACCTGCTGTGCCTGGTGGTCCGCATGGTGCTCGACTGGGTCCAGTACTTCGCCCGCGACTGGCGGCCCACGGGCATCGTCCTGGTGCTGGCCGAGGCGGTGTACACGGTCACGGACCCGCCGCTGCGCCTGGTGCGCCGCATCATCCCTCCGCTGCGGATCGGCAACGTCGGCCTGGACCTCGGGTTCATGCTCGTGTTCTTCGTCGTGCTGATCCTGTCGCAGGTCCTCACCAGGGCGTGAGGCGTCGGAGAGCGGTTGTGAACGAATCAGGTGCAGGAACCGTGAGCGCGCGGCGACGTCGCGGTGCTCCGGTCTGGCACGTCGGCTAACGTGGTCGTTCGACGACGACCGGACGAACCTATCGAAGCGTGAGGTGAAGAGATGGCGCTGCTCTCCGCAGAGGACATCCTCAACAAGAAGTTCGCGGCGACGAAGTTCCGCGAGGGCTACGACGTGGAGGAGGTCGACGACTTCCTCGACGAGGTCGTGCGCACGCTCTCCGCCGTGCAGGAGGAGAACGAGGAGCTGCGGTCCAAGCTCGCTGCCGCCGAGCGCCGGGTGGCCGAGCTCTCGCGCTCGGACGCCGCTGCCGCCGCCTCGGCGCCGGCCGCCGTCGCCGCCCCGGTGCAGAGCGCGCCCGCGCCGAAGGGCGCCGAGCCCGAGTCCGCGACCGGCATGCTCCAGCTGGCTCAGAAGCTGCACGACGACTACGTGCGCTCCGGCCAGGAGGAGGGCGACCGCCTGATCTCCG
Source organism: Xylanimonas sp. McL0601 (assembly GCF_049852175.1). GTDB lineage: Bacteria > Actinomycetota > Actinomycetes > Actinomycetales > Cellulomonadaceae > Xylanimonas. The sequence goes on along the minus strand of NZ_CP187527.1, from coordinate 2,783,945 downwards.
AGGCCAAGGCCGAGGGCACCCGCATCGTGCGCGAGGCGGAAGAGACCAGCCACCGCACGCTCTCGCAGCTCGAGCAGGAGCGTTCGCTCCTCGAGCGCAAGATCGACGAGCTGCGCCTGTTCGAGCGGGACTACCGCACCCGCCTCAAGAGCTTCCTGCAGAACCTGCTCGGCGACCTCGACGCCCGCGGCTCGGCGCTGCCGGCACGCAACCAGGCGCAGGCCTCGTCGCCGCAGCTCTGACAAGAGCGCGCAGGCGTACCGGTCGGGACCGGCCCGTACGACCCGGCACCGCTTCGGCGTGGCTTGGGTTGTGCGGGCCGGTCCGCACCTCTACGCTGCGGTGACTTCGATCGAAGGGGATGCGATGACCAAGGCAACGCCCGCCGCCGCGACGGCTGTGAAGGACTTGCTCAAGGAGACGTTTCCCGACCTCGCGCGGGACGTGAAGACCTTCCCCGTGCGGGACGGCGAGGAGCCCTGGACGCTCGCTGAGATCCAGGAGCTGGCTGCGGGCCTGCTCGCAGACCGTGACCGGCTCGAGGCCGAGGTGGCCGCCGCCGATCGCGACCTCAGCGACCTGCTGCGCAACTCCGGCGACGGCGCCGGTGACGACCAGGCCGACTACGGTTCGAGCGCGCTCGAGCGCGAGCAGGAGCTGACCCTGGTCAACAACCTCCGCGACCTGCTGGCCCAGACCAAGCACGCCATCGACCGCATCAAGGCCGGCACCTACGCCACGTGCGAGATGACAGGCCTGCCGATCGGCAAGGCGCGCCTGCAGGCGTTCCCGCGGGCAACCCTCTCGGTGGAGGCCAAGGCACGCGAGGAGCGGCGCTGACGCGCCGGCCTCGTGCCGGCGTCGCGCGCTCTAGACTTGCGCGCGATGTCTACCGAACCCGCCGCCACGCCCGTCGTCCCTGAGCCCGCGCAGGCGCCGTCCGGCCGCCGCCACCTGGTGCTCCTCACCTTCGCCCTCGCGGCGGCGGTGCTCTTCGTCGACCAGCTCACCAAGTGGTGGGCCCTGACGGAGCTCGAGCTCGGTGCGCCGCAGCGGCAGGTGATCGGGGACTTCCTCACGTTCCGGCTGGTGATGAACCCGGGAGCCGCGCTCGGGATCGGCAACAGCTACACCTGGGTGCTGACCATCGTGGTGGTGGCCGTCGTGGTCGTCATCGTGCGCGTCATCAGGCGGATCCGCTCGCGCGCCTGGGCCCTGACGCTCGGCCTGCTGCTCGGCGGCGCGGTGGGCAACCTTCTCGACCGCCTGTTCCGCGAGCCCGGATTCGCCCGCGGCCACGTGGTCGACTTCATCGGGTACTCGAACTGGTTCACGGGCAACGTCGCCGACATCGCGATCGTGGTGGCCGCCGTCATGCTGGCGCTGCTGTCGCTGCTCGGGATCGGCCTCGACGGCCGGCGCGAGGGGCACCACCGGAGCGCCGCGGCGACGGCGCCGGTCGACGCGCAGGTCGAGCCGGAGCCCGAGGCCTGATGGCGCTGCGGACCCTCCCGGTCCCGGACGGGCTCGCGGGCGAGCGGGTCGACGCTGCGCTCTCGCGTATGCTCGGCTTCTCGCGCACGCAGGCTGCGGAGCTCGCGGCCGCGGGTGCGGTGCACCTCGACGGCCGGCCCGTCGGCAAGTCCGACCGGCTGCACGCGGGCGGCTGGCTCGAGGTCGACGTGCCGGACCCGGCCGCCGCACGTGCGGTGGAGCCGGAACCCGTGCCGGGCATGGGCATCGCGTACGAGGACGACGACCTCGTCGTCGTCGACAAGCCCGTCGGCGTCGCCGCCCACCCGTCGCCCGGCTGGACCGGCCCGACGGTCGTGGGCGCGCTGGCCGCCGCCGGCTACCGCGTCTCGACGTCGGGGGCGGCGGAGCGGCAGGGCATCGTGCACCGGCTCGACGTCGGCACCTCGGGGCTCATGGTCGTGGCCAAGAGCGAGGCCGCCTACTCGGGGCTCAAGCGGGCCTTCAAGGAGCGGACCGTCGAGAAGGTCTACCACGCGCTCGCGCAGGGCCACCCGGAGCCGACCGTCGGCACCATCGACGCGCCGATCGGCCGCCACCCCAGCAGCGACTGGAAGTTCGCCGTCGTCGCGGACGGCAAGCCGTCGGTGACGCACTACGAGGTGCTCGAGATGCTGCCCGCGGCCTCGCTGGTCGAGGTGCACCTCGAGACCGGGCGCACGCACCAGATCCGCGTGCACTTCGCGGCGGTGCGGCACCCGCTGGTGGGGGACCTGACGTACGGGGCCGACCCCGTGCTCGCCTCGCACACCGGGCTGACGCGGCAGTGGCTGCACGCGGTCCGGCTCGGGTTCGAGCACCCGGCGACGGGGGCCTGGGTCGAGGTGGAGTCGTCGTACCCCGAGGATCTGGCCCACGCCCTCGAGACGATCCGGGGTGCCTACGGTGGCTGAGCCGGCCGTGACGATCGAGCGGGTCACCACCTCGGAGCAGCTCGCGGAGGCGTTCGCCGTCCGGATGGCGGTGTTCGTCGTCGAGCAGCAGGTGCCCGAGGAGCTGGAGCTCGACGAGCTCGACCACGCCGAGACGACGACGCACGTCGTCGCGCGGCGGGACGGCGGCGCCGTCGTCGGCACCGCGCGCCTGCTCGCCGACCCCGCTCATCCGGGCGAGGTGCACATCGGACGCGTGGCGGTCACCGCCGACGCGCGCGGGACCGGCGCGGGCGCCGCGCTGATGCGCGCGCTCGAAGAGGTCGCGCTCGCCGAGCGCGCGGGTCCGGACGGGACCGTGACGGTGCTCCTGTCGGCGCAGGTGCAGGCCATCGGGTTCTACGAGCGCCTCGGGTACGAGGTCACCGGTCCGGTGTACCTGGACGCGGGGATCGACCACCGGGACGCGGCCAAGGTGCTGACGGCGAACGTTCCGCACCGCTGACCGTCCCTCGAATTCGGGACCTTCGTCCCAAGCCCGCGTGCCTGGGCGAGATCGCACGGCGACGGGTGCACGACCACCGCGCGCGGGGCGCAAGATGGGGGCACCGTCGACCGCGAGCCGGTCGACCGAGCACGAGCAGCCCCGTACGAAAGTGCACTCTCCTGATGCCTCAGAGTTCCCGCGCCCCGCTCGACGGCGACACGATCGTCGTCGTCGGCGGCGGTATGACCGCCCACCGTTTCGCCCAGAGCCTGCAGCAGCAGGACCCGGACGGCACCTGGTCCCTGACCGTGATCGGCGACGAGCCGTACGAGCCGTACGACCGCGTCCACCTCTCGGAGTGGTTCACGACGCGCGACGGCGCGGCCCTCGCCATGGACCTCGAGCTCTGGCAGGACCCGCGCATCACGCTGATCACCGGCGACGGCGTCGCCTCGCTCGACCGCAAGGCGGGCGTGGTCACCACGAAGTCGGGCCGCCAGGTGGCCTACGACCGCGCGGTGCTCGCGACCGGCTCGTGGGCCTGGACGCCCCGCGCCGAGGGCACCGACCTGGCCGGCGCCTTCACCTACCGCACGATGGCCGACGTCGAGCGGATCGAGGAGTGGGTGCGGCTGCGTGGCAAGGCGCTCGGGCGTCAGGTGCGCGGCGTCGTCGTCGGCGGAGGCGTGCTCGGGCTCGAGGCGGCCGCGGCCCTTCAGAGCCTGGGCGCCACCGCGACCGTCGTCGAGTTCACCGACTACCTCATGAGCGCCCAGCTCGACCAGGGCGGCGGCGAGATGCTGCGCCTGCTGGTCGAGGACCGGGGCATGGCGATCCGGACCGGCGTTGGCGCGACCCGGTTCCTGCCCGCCGGGGACGGTCCGGTCGGCACGGCCGAGCTGTCCGACGGGTCGAGCCTGCCGGCCGACGTCGTCGTCTTCTCCGTGGGCATCCGCCCCCGCGACCGGGTGGCGCGCGAGGCCGGCCTGGCGATCGGTGAGCGCGGCGGCGTCGTCGTCGGCCGGTCGTGCCAGACCTCCGACCCGGCCGTGTGGGCCATCGGTGAGTGCGCCTCGTTCGACGGCGTGACCGCGGGCCTGATCGCGCCTGGCAACGACATGGCCGACGTCGTCGTCGACCGGTTCCTGGGCGGCGACCGCCGGCACCACCGCGCCGACGAGGGGACGAAGCTGAAGGGTGTCGGCGGCGGCGCCGATGCGGTCGACGCCGCGTCCTTCGGCGACGTCAACGCGATCGGCGCGGGCGCGCTCGAGGTCTCGTTCGTCGACCCGGTCAACCGCCAGTACCGCAAGCTCGTCGTGTCCGACGACGCCAAGCTCCTGCTCGGCGGCGTGTTCGTGGGCGACATCGAGCTGTACGCGGCGCTCCGGCCGCTGCTGGGGCGCCCGATCGGCGCGGACCCCGCGGCGGTCATCGCGCCCGACGGCGGCGGCCTCGGCGACATGGAGCTGCCCGACGACGCCGTCGTCTGCTCGTGCCAGAACGTGACGGCAGGGACGGTGCGGGGCGCCGTCACCGAGCACGGCTGCACCACCATCGGGCAGGTCAAGGAGTGCACCAAGGCGGGCACGGTCTGCGGCTCCTGCGTGCCCGCGCTGACCAAGCTCCTCAACGCCGAGCTCGCGAAGTCCGGCGTCGAGGTCTCGGACGCGCTGTGCGAGCACTTCGCGATGTCGCGTGCCGAGCTGTACCGGATCATCCGCGAGGAGGACCTCGGCACGTTCTCCGAGGTGGTCGCCGCGCACGGGACGGGCCGCGGCTGCGCGATCTGCCGCCCCACCGTCGCGTCGATCCTGTCGAGCCTCACCGGCCGGCACCTGCTCGAGGGCGAGTCCGCCGCGCTGCAGGACACGAACGACCACGTCATGGCGAACATGCAGCGCAACGGCACCTACTCGGTGATCCCGCGCATGCCCGGCGGCGAGGTGCGGCCCGACCAGCTCCTGGAGTTCGCGAAGGTCGCCCAGGACTACGGCCTGTACGTGCACGTGACCGGTGCGCAGCGCCTCGGCATGTTCGGCGCCCAGCTCGGCGACCTGCCCGACATCTGGCGCCGGCTCGTCGCCGTCGGCTTCGAGTCCGGGCACGCGTACGGCAAGTCGCTGCGCAACATCAAGACGTGCGTCGGCCAGATGTGGTGCCGGTTCGGCGTCCAGGACTCGACGACGATGGCCGTCAGGCTCGAGATGCGCTACCGCGGGCTGCGCTCGCCGCACAAGCTCAAGTTCGGCGTCTCCGGCTGCGCCCGCGAGTGCGCCGAGGCGCGCGGCAAGGACGTCGGCATCATCGCCACGCACAAGGGCTGGAACCTCTACATTGGGGGCAACGGCGGTGCCAGCCCCGTGCACGCCCAGCTGCTCGCCGAGGACCTCGACGACGCGCACCTCGTCAAGTACATCGACCGGTACCTGATGCTGTACATCCGCGAGGCCGACCGCCTCCAGCGCACGGCCCCGTGGGTGGCCGAGCGCGTGGGTGGGCTGGACGAGCTCAGGCGCGTCATCGTCGAGGACTCCCTCGGCATCGGCGCCGAGCTCGAGGCCGCCGTCCAGGAGCACATCGACAGCTACGAGGACGAGTGGAAGGTGACGCTGGCGGACCCCGACCAGCTCAAGAAGTTCGTCACCTTCATCAACGCCCCCGGCGTCGCCGACCCCGACCTGGCGTTCGTGCCCGAGCGTGGGCAGATCCGCCCCGCCGGCGAGGCCGACCCGATCACCTACCACGACCCCCGCGACGCGCGCGACGTGGCGCTGCCCGACGCGCTCGCCCCGACCGAGGAGATGGCCCGATGACCCTTCTGGTGGACGTGTGCGCCCTGGCGGACCTGGACCCCGAGCGCGGGGTCGGCGCCCTGCTGGGCGACCGGCAGGTGGCTCTGTTCCGGCTCGCGGACGACACGGTGCGGGCGGTGCAGCAGCGGGACCCGTACTCGGGGGCCAACGTGATGGCGCGGGGCCTCGTGGGGACCACCCGGGTGACGGGGGACGACGGCGAGGAGCGGGACGTGCCCACGGTGACCACGCCCATGCTCAAGCAGGTCTGGAGCCTGGACACCGGCGCCGTGATCGACTCCGGCGGCAAGCCGAAGCAGCCCCTCGCGGTGTTCGCGGCGCAGGTGCGCGACGGGCGCGTGCTCGTCGCCGACACGCCGACCGAGCTGGCCGAGGGCGAGGCGAGCGCATGAGCGAGGACCTCGACGCTCCGAGCCTCGACGCCCTGAGCGACGCCGTCCTCGCGCCGGGCTCCGTCGCCCTCGTGGGCGGCGGCCCCGGCGCCCTCGACCTCATCACGGTCCGCGGGCTCGCGCTGCTGCGGCAGGCCGACGTCGTCGTCGTCGACCGGCTCGGCCCGCGCGGGCTCGTGGAGCTGCTGGACCCGGACGTCCACGTCGTCGAGGTCGGCAAGACGCCGGGCAAGCACTCGACGCCGCAGCGCGAGATCGAGGCGATCCTCGTCGAGCACGCGCGTGACGGAAAGCGCGTCGTGCGGCTCAAGGGCGGCGACCCGTTCCTGCTGGGGCGCGGCGGTGAGGAGGTGCTCGCGTGCCGGGCCGCCGGGATCGACGTACAGGTGGTCCCCGGGGTCACCTCGGCGCTCGCGGGCCCGGCCTCGGCGGGCATCCCGGTCACGCACCGCGGCGCCGCCGTCGCCACGCACGTCCTCAACGCCCACGGCGACCTCGGGCCGGCAGACCTCGCCGCCCTGCGCGACCCGCAGACCACGACCGTGCTGATGATGGGCGTCGAGTGGTTGCCGCGGCTCGTGGCGCAGGCGCTGCTCAACGGCGTCGACCCGGCGACGCCGGTCGCCGTGGTCCAGGCGGCGACGCTGCCGGGCGAGCGGACCGTGTTCGCGACCCTGGCGACCGTGGCCGAGGCCGCGGCCGGGATCGGGTTCCCGGCCGTGATCGTCGCGGGAGCGACGGCGGTCGAGGGCTTCCTCGTGCCGCCGCACCCGGCGCCCGCGCTGCACGGGTCCGGACGCGAGGCCCGGTCCGACGGCGTCCCGTCCGCAGTGGTCGAGCCTGCCGAGCCGGTGCCGGGCGTGCCCGCGCTGGTGGGCTGCGCCCATGGCACGCACCACCGGGCGGGGAGGGACGTGGTCCGCGCGATCCTCGGGCGCGTGAGTGCGGCGCTGCCGGGCGTCGAGGTCCGCGAGGCCTACGTCGACGTCCAGGAGCCGCACCCCGCCGAGGTCGTGCGCGGGCTCTGCGGCGCCGACGCGGTGAGCACGCGCGACGGCGTCCCCCGCGCGGTCGTCGTCCCGTTGCTGCTGTCGGCGGGCTTCCACGTCACCTCGGACATCGGCGCGGCCGTCGCGGGGACGACGGCGGTGGCGACCGGCCCGCTCGGGCCCGACCCGCGGCTGGCGCAGGTCCTCGCCGAGCGCCTCGCCGAGGCGGGCGCCCAGGCCGACGACGGCGTCGTGCTCGCCGTGGCCGGGACGCGGGACAGCGAGGGGCGCGAGCACGGGCTCGCCATGGGCGACCTGCTGGCCGAGCGGCTCGGGCGCGAGGTGACGGTCGGGTTCGTCGCGGCGGCGAAGCCCAGCGTGCCGGCGGCGGTCGAGGCCGCCCGGGCCGGCGCGGTGAGCGGCCGCGTCGCCGTCGCGAGCTACCTGCTCGCGCCGGGCTACTTCCACGGGCTGCTGGCGGAGGTCGGGGCGGACGTCGTCGCCGCCCCGCTCGGCGACCACCCGCTCGTGGCCGACCTCGTGGTCGACCGGTACCGGGCGGCCGCCGGGGAGTGACCCTGCGGGCCGGTGCTGGGCACCCGCAGCACCGATCCGCGCGGCCTGGGCGGGCGTGTCGGTGGACCGTGCGAGGATCGGAGACGTGCCAGCGAACGACGACTTCGTCCACCTCCACGTCCACTCCGAGTTCTCGATGCTCGACGGTGCCGCGCGGATCGGGGAGCTGATCGACGAGGTCGCGAACCAGGGGCAGAAGGCCGTCGCGATCACCGACCACGGGTACCTGTTCGGCGCATTCGAGTTCTGGAAGACGGCCACGGCGAAGGGCGTCAAACCGATCATCGGCGTCGAGGCGTACGTCACGCCGGGCACGTCCCGCTTCGACCAGACGCGCGTGCGCTACGGCCAGCAGGGCCAGGAGGCCGACGACGTCTCGGCCCGTGGCGCCTACACCCACATGACGCTGTGGGCCCAGAACAACGAGGGCATGCACAACCTGTTCCGGGCGTCGTCGCTGGCATCGCTCGAGGGGCAGATGGGCAAGTGGCCCCGCATGGACCGTGAGCTGCTGCAGCGCTACAGCGCCGGGATGATCGCGACGTCGGGCTGTCCGTCGGGGGAGATCCAGACGAGGCTGCGCCTGGGCCAGTGGGACGAGGCGCTGCGCGCGGCGGGCGAGCTGCAGGACCTCTTCGGGCGCGAGAACTTCTTCGTCGAGCTCATGGACCACGGGCTCGAGATCGAGCAGCGTGTCACCAAGGACTTGCTGCGGCTGGCGCAGGAGATCGGCGCGCCGCTGGTCGCCACGAACGACCTGCACTACGTCAAGGAGGAGGACGCGACCAGCCAGGAGGCGCTGCTCGCGATCAACTCCGGCTCGACGCTCGACGACCCGAACCGCTTCAAGTTCGACGGCACCGGCTACTACGTGAAGTCCTCGGCCGAGATGGCCCGGGTCTTCGCGGAGCTTCCCGAGGCGATCAGCAACACGCTGCTCATCGCGGAGCGTTGCGAGGTGTCGTTCGACATCAAGGCGAACTACATGCCGCGGTTCCCCGTCCCCGAGGGCGAGGACGAGATCTCGTGGTTCGTCAAGGAGGTCGAGGCCGGCCTGCACCGCCGCTACCCGGCGGGCGTGCCCGACGACGTCCGGCAGCAGGCGAAGTACGAGACCGAGGTCATCATCCAGATGGGCTTCCCGGGGTACTTCCTCGTGGTCGCCGACTTCATCAACTGGTCCAAGGCCCAGGGGATCCGCGTCGGCCCGGGCCGTGGTTCCGCGGCGGGCTCGATGGTTTCGTATGTCATGGGCATCACCGAGCTCGACCCGATCGAGCACGGGCTCATCTTCGAGCGGTTCCTCAACCCTGAGCGCGTGTCGATGCCCGACGTCGACGTCGACTTCGACGAGCGCCGGCGCGGCGAGGCGATCCGGTACGTCACCGAGAAGTACGGCGACGACCGCGTGGCCCAGATCGTCACCTACGGCACCATCAAGGCCAAGCAGGCCGTCAAGGACTCCGCCCGCCTGCTCGGCATGCCCTTCGCGATGGGCGAGAAGCTCACCAAGGCGATGCCCCCTGCGGTCATGGGCAAGGACATCCCGCTGTCCGGGATCTTCGACTCGAAGCACCCGCGGTACCCGGAGGCGGCCGAGTTCCGCCAGGTCCACGACGTCGACCCCGAGGCGCAGCGGGTCGTGGAGCTCGCGCGCGGCATCGAGGGCCTGAAGCGGCAGTGGGGCGTGCACGCGGCCGGCGTCATCATGTCGAGCCAGCCGCTGATCGACATCATCCCGATCATGAAGCGCCCGCAGGACGGCGCCGTCATCACGCAGTTCGACTACCCGACGTCCGAGGGCCTCGGCCTGATCAAGATGGACTTCCTCGGGCTGCGCAACCTGACGATCCTCGACGACGCGATCGAGAACATCGTCAACAACGGCAAGGACCCGGTCGAGATCGAGAAGGTCGCGCTCGACGACCCGGCGACCTACGAGCTCCTCGCGCGCGGCGACACCCTCGGCGTCTTCCAGCTCGACGGCGGCCCCATGCGCGCGCTGCTGCGCCAGATGCGGCCGGACAACTTCGAGGACGTCTCCGCCGTCATCGCGCTGTACCGCCCGGGCCCGATGGGCATGAACTCGCACACCAACTACGCGCTGCGCAAGAACGGCCTGCAGGAGATCACGCCGATCCATCCCGAGCTCGCCGAGCCGCTCGCGGAGGTGCTCGACACCACCTACGGCCTGATCGTCTACCAGGAGCAGGTGCAGCGCGCCGCCCAGGTGCTCGCGGGCTACTCGCTCGGCCAGGCCGACCTGCTGCGCCGCGCGATGGGCAAGAAGAAGAAGGAGATCCTCGACAAGGAGTTCGTGCCCTTCGAGCAGGGCATGAGCGAGCGGGGCTACTCCAAGGGTGCGATCCAGGCCGTGTGGGACACGCTGGTCCCGTTCGCCGGCTACGCCTTCAACAAGGCCCACTCCGCGGGCTACGGCCTGGTGTCGTACTGGACTGCGTTCCTCAAGGCCAACTACCCGGCCGAGTACATGGCGGCGCTGCTCCAGTCCACGCGTGAGGACAAGGACAAGCTGGCCCTGTACCTCAACGAGTGCCGCCGCATGGGCATCACGGTGCTCCCGCCGGACGTCAACGACTCCGCGGCGAAGTTCACGGCGGTGGGCAAGGACATCCGCTTCGGCCTCTCGGGCGTGCGCAACGTCGGCGCCAACGTCGTCGACGGCATCATCCGGACGCGCGAGGAGAAGGGCGCGTTCACCTCGTTCACGGACTTCCTCGACAAGGTGCCCGCCGTGGTCTGCAACAAGCGGACCATCGAGTCGCTCATCAAGGCGGGCGCGTTCGACTCGCTCGAGCGCTCGCGCCGGGCGCTGCTCGTGGTCCACGAGCAGGCCGTGGACTCGGTCATCGCGGTCAAGCGCAAGGAGGCCGAGGGTCAGTTCGACCTCTTCGCGGGCTTCGGCGGCGATGCCGCGGACACGGGCATGTCCTTCTCCGTCGACGTGCCCGACCTGCCCGACTGGGACAAGAAGCAGAAGCTCGCCTTCGAGCGCGAGATGCTCGGCCTCTACGTCTCGGACCACCCGCTGTCGGGGCTCGAGCACGTGCTCGCCCGCGCCGCGGACACCTCGATCGCGGCGCTCGTGGGCGACGACGGCCGGCCCGAGAACTCCACCGTGACGGTGGCGGGGCTCATCACCAGCCTCCAGCGCAAGATGTCGAAGAACGGCAACCCGTGGGCGGCCGTGACGGTCGAGGACCTCGAGGGCTCGGTCGAGGTCATGTTCTTCGGCGAGACCTACCTGGCCTACTCGACGGCGCTGGCGGAGGACCAGGTCGTCGCCGTCCGGGGCCGCGTGCGGCGTCGCGACGACCAGCTCTCGCTCCAGGCCATGGAGGTCGCGCTGCCTGACACCTCGGCCGTGGCGGACGCACCGGTGCAGGTCGCGGTGCCGCACACGCGCTGCGTCGAGCCGGTCATGGCACGGCTGCGCGAGGTGCTCGCCTCCCACCCGGGCTCGGCCGAGGTGCACATCACCGTCTCGGAGCCGGGCAAGCGGACCGTGGTCCGGGCGGCGGACTCTTTGCGGGTGGAGAAGTCCCCGGCGCTGTTCGGCGACCTCAAGGCGCTGCTCGGGCCGGCGTGCCTGGGATGAGCCCCCGGATGAGCCCTGGGATGAGCGAGGACGCGCCCGCCGAGAAGGCCGAGCCCGTCGAGACCTGGTCCGACGACGGCTCCGCGGACCACCGGTTCCGCGTGGTCCCGGCCGCCTACGTGATCCTGCGGCGGCAGAGGCGCGACGGGTCACCCGAGGTGCTGCTGCAGCTCCGCGAGGGCACCGGGTTCATGGACGGGCACTGGGCCGCGGGGGCGGCGGGCCACGTCGAGGCGGGGGAGTCGGTGGTCGAGGCAGCGGTGCGCGAGGCGCTCGAGGAGCTCGGGATCACGATCGACGCCACCGACCTGCGACCGCTGACGGTGATGCACCGCGGTGAGCGCCACGGACCGGCCCTCGAGCAGCGCGTCGACGTGTTCTTCGAGGCGTCGCGGTGGACGGGCGAGCCGCGCCGCGCGGAGGCGGCCAAGTCGGCCGACCTGCGCTGGTTCCCGCTCGACGCGCTGCCCGACCCGGTGGTGCCGCACGAGCTGCGCGTCCTCGAGGCGCTGCTGGCGGCCGACATGCCCCGGCTCATGGTCCACGGGTTCTGATGCTGCGCCTCAACCCCGAGCAGCTCGTGTTCGTCACCGAGCGCCACCTGGCCACGCTGACGACGCTCCGCGCCGACGGGTCGCCGCACGTCACGCCCGTGGCGTTCATGTGGGACGCGGCGACGGGCACGGCGGTCATGACCACCGAGCGCGACTCGGCGAAGGCGGTCAACGCCCGCCGTCGCGGGCCCGACGGCAGAGCCCCGCGCGCGGCGCTGTGCCAGGTTGTGGGCGGCCGTTGGCTCACGATCGAGGGCACCATCGAGGCGGTCGACGACGGCGCGACCGTGGCGGACGCCGTCGCGCGCCACGCGCGGCGGTACTACCCGCTCGAGCCGGACGAGGCCCGGATCGTGCTGCGGCTGACCGCCGATCGCGTGCTGGCGAGCGACTACATGGCCTGAGCAGGTCCGCTCAGGCGACGACGGCGCTCTGCTCGCCCTGCGGGCTGGCGACGGCGACCACGTCGCCCTTGGCGAGCTGCCGCCCGCGGCGCGTCTCGACGTCGCCGTTCACGCTTACCTCGCCGTCGGCGATCAGGTCGCGCGCCTCGTTTCCGGTGTCGGCGAGGCCGGCGAGCTTGAGGAACTGGCCGAGCCGGATCATGTCGTCGCGGATCGGGACCGCATCAGGAGTCATGGGAGCCATTTTCCCCGGCTCGGCACCGTGCTCCCCACCTAGAATGACCCGCGTGATCCAGCGCATCGACCTTCGGGGCCGCACGCTCACGCGCCGCGACCTGCTCGCCGTCCTTCCACGCGCCGAGGTGGGGGTGGACGAGGCCCTCGACGCCGTGGCCCCCATCGTGGCCGACGTCCGTGCCCGGGGCGCCGCCGCCCTGCGCGACATCGCGGAGCGCTTCGACGGCGTCCGGCCCGCCGACCTGCGGGTTCCGGCCGGCGCGCTCGAGGAGGCGCTCGAGAGCCTGTCCCCCCAGGTCCGCGCCGGGCTCGAGGAGGCGATCCGCCGGGTGCGCGCCGTGCACACGGCCCAGGTGCCGCCGGAGCACACCACCGAGCTGGCCGACGGCGCCGTCGTGCGCCAGCGGTACGTGCCGGTGGAGCGCGTCGGGCTCTACGCCCCGGGCGGCCTGGCCGTCTACCCGTCGAGCGTCATCATGAACGTCGTCGCCGCGCAGGCGGCGGGGGTGGAGGGCATCGCCCTCGCCTCGCCGCCGCAGAAGGACCACGGCGGCCTGCCCCACCCGACGATCCTCGCGGCCTGCGCGCTGCTCGGCGTCGACGAGGTCTACGGCGTCGGCGGCGCCCAGGCGATCGCGATGTTCGCGTACGGCGCAGTGGGCAGCGAGCCGCAGGATCGTCCAGGCGGCGTCGCGCCGCAGGACGGCGAGGTGCTGCTCTGTGAGCCGGTCGACGTCGTCACCGGCCCCGGCAACGTGTACGTCGCCGCGGCCAAGCGCCTTGTCCGCGGCGTCGTCGGCATCGACGCCGAGGCCGGCCCGACGGAGATCGCCGTGCTCGCCGACGACACCGCGGACCCGGGCCACATCGCCCTCGACCTCATCAGCCAGGCCGAGCACGACCCCATGGCCGCGTCGGTGCTGGTGACGCCGTCGGAGGAGCTGGCGGCCGCCGTCGAGGAGCGGATCCAGGAGCTCGCCGCCGCGACCAAGCACGCGGCCCGCGTCGCCGTCGCGCTCGGGGGTCCGCAGTCGGCGATCGTGCTCGTGGACGACGTCGAGCAGGGCGTGCAGGTGGTCGACGCGTACGGGGCCGAGCACCTCGAGCTACAGACCGCCGACGCCTCCGCGCTGGCGGACCGCATCCGCAGCGCGGGCGCGATCTTCGTCGGTCCGTGGGCGCCGGTGTCGCTGGGCGACTACATGGCGGGCTCGAACCACGTGCTGCCGACGGGCGGCACCGCGCGGTACGCGAGCGCGCTGAGCGTGCTGTCGTTCCTCAAGTCGGTGCAGGTCATCGAGTACACGCGCGACGCGCTCGCCGAGCTCGCGGACCGGATCGTCGCCGTCGCGGACGACGAGGATCTCCCCGCCCACGGCGAGGCGATCCGCGGCCGCTTCCACTAGCCCGCTGCCGTGGGTGCACGTTCCGGGCCTTGGCGCCCGCCGAACGCCCCCGAACCTGCACCCACACCAGGGGCGCCGGGGGCGTCCAGGCGTGTCGTCGTGCTGCTGACCGGGATGTCGGGGGCGGGCAAGACGGCGGCGTTGCGCGGGCTGGCGTCCCGCGGGCACGCCGCCGTCGACCTCGACTACGACGGGTACTCCGTGCTCGTCCGCGCGCCGCACCAGCCCGTGGGCTGGGAGCAGGTGTGGGAGCTGGTGAAGGTCCGGGCGCTGGTCGACGCGCACCGTGAGGGAGCGCTGTTCCTGGCCGGAACCGTGCGCAACCAGGTCCAGCTCTACGACCGGTTCGACGCCGTCGTGCTGCTCACCGCGCCGCGCGACGTGCTCCTGGCCCGGGTCGAGGCGCGTACGGACAACCCGTACGGCAAGGACGCGGCGGGGCGCGCGCAGATCGAGCACGACATCGACGTGGTCGAGCCGCTGCTGCGCCGTGGGGCGACGCACGTCGTGGACTCGGCCCGGCCTACCGACGACGTGGTCGACGACCTCGTGCGCCTCGCTGCCCGTCTCGCATAGTGCGCGAGCCCCCCGGCGACGGCGTCGACGAGGCAGGATCGGCCGACCGTCCGGAGGGAGCTCGCAGGTGTACGACATCGTGACCGTCGACCCGGAGGCGCCAAGCGCCGCCGCCGCGCTCGGCGCCTACTTCGTGGAGATCGCACCGGGGTTCGGGCCGGACTTCGACCCGTTCAAGCCCCGACCCGTCGCCGGCTACCGCGCGCCGCACGGGGTCTTCCTCCTCGCCGTCGACGGCGCCGGGGACGTGGCGGGCTGCGGCGCGGTCACCTGGGTCGACGACGCGACGGCCGAGCTCAAGAGGGTCTGGGTGGACCCGGCCCAGCGCGGCCGCGGCATCGGGCGGCAGCTGATCACGGCGCTCGAGGAGTGCGCGCGAGACCACGGGTGCACCATGGTCCGGCTCTCGACGAACCAGAGCCTTGCCACGGCGCGATCGATGTACGAGGGGCTGGGCTACCGCGAGGTCGAGCCGTTCACACAGGAGCAGTTCGCGCAGCACTGGTACGCGAAGGGGTTCTGACCGTCCGGTCGTCCGGTCAGTCCGCCGCGACCTTGTCCGCCAGGCGGGCGACGGCGTCTGCGACCGTGGGCCCGAGCCACACGCCGTCGTTGTGCCGCGCACGCGCGATCACCATGTGCTCGACGAGCCGGTGTGCGGCGGCGGCGACGGCGTCGCTCTGCGCGGGCGGCACCAGCTCGTCCGCGGAGCCCTGCAGCACCGTGACCGGCACGTCCATCGCCGCGACCTGCTCCGCGACCGGGTAGACGTTGCGGTCGAGGACAAAGCGCAGGACCGGGCGCGGCAGCGGGAACAGGTGGCGGGCGACGTCCTCGAACGACGTGAAGGGCGACCGCAGCACCAGGCCCGCGGGCGGGACCTGCGTCGCGAGCCCGGTCACGACTCCCGTCCCGATCGACTCGCCGAGGTAGATCGTCCGGTCGGCCGGGAAGCCACGTTCCGCCAGCAGCTCCTGCCCGGCGCGGGCGTCGAGGACGAGTCCGGCCTCCGACGGCCTGCCCGGGTTGCCCGCGAACCCGCGGTATCCCAGGAGCAGCACCGCGAAGCCGCGCTCGGCGAGCTCCGTGCCGAGCCGCGCGCGTCCCGAGATGTCGCCGCCGTTCCCCTGGGCGAAGAGCACCGCCTGGTCACGAGCCGGCGCGCCCTGGGCGGGAGCTAGGAACCACGAGGTGAGCTCGAGCCCGTCTCGCGTCGTGAGCGTGACGTCTTCGGCGCCTGGCAGGACCTCGGCAGCCGGCGGCAGGGAGGTCCGGGGCGGGTGGTAGGCCAGGCTCGCCTGCGCCGCGCGGGTCACGAACAGGCCGCCGGTCGCCAGGACGAGAACCACGGCGAGCACCGCCACGGCGACCCGGAGCCTGCGCCGCGGCCGGCCTGTCTCGGGCCGCCCGTCGGACCGTTCGGCCTCACGAGGCCGGTCCGCCCCGGCCGCGCGCGGCCGCGCGCGCCGGGTCACCGGATCCCCAGGACGAACGGGAGCACGCGTGCTGCCCCAGCCTGCCGCAGCAGGCGCGCCCCGACGGTGAGCGTCCAGCCCGAGTCCGTCCAGTCGTCGACCAGGAGCACCGACCGGCCCGGCAGCCCGCGCAAAGCCGGCTCGGAGAGCTCGAGCTCGAGCCGTCTGGCGACGCCGGCGAGCCGCATGGCCGAGTTCACGTCGTGCCGCCCGGGCTCCTCGAGCCCGGGCGCGGGCCCGACCGCGCCGATGAGCGGGACGCCGAGGTAGCGGGCCAGGCCGTCCGCGAGGTGGAACGTGAGCTGGGGACGCGTGACCGAGCGGACGGCGACCACGCCCTCGATCAGCAGCCGACCACGCTCGGGGCCGTCCGCGGGTCCCGAGCCGCCGTCGGACGGCTCGCCCGGCGCACCTGTGGCGTCAGCCGAGGCCCGGATCGCGTCCCACTCGTCGAGCACCCGCGCTGCCGCGCGCCGCAGCGGCACGGGCAGCTCGCCGTCGGGCGTCGTGGGCGCGAACAGGTCGCGCAGCGGCCCCGACCAGCCGAGCCCGTCGAGCCGCGCGACCGCGCGCCCCGGCTCGGCGAGCTCGTCCGCGCCGAGCTTGCCACGCAGGTCGAGGCCCAGCGAGGCGAGCCCCGACGGCCACATCTTGCGCGGCTCGACCTCGGCCCCCGGCCGGTCCATCTCGTGCCGGGCCGCCGCCACGGCCTCCGCGTCCGGGGTGGCGGGCAGGTCGACGCCGCCGCAACGGTCGCACCGACCGCACCGCCAGGACTCGCCCTCCGGCCCGGCGAGCTCGGGATCGTCGAGCTGGCGGCGCAGGAACGCCATGCGGCAGGCGGGCGTCCGCACGTAGTCGAGCATCGCCTGCTGCTCCGCCTCGCGCGTCGCGGTCACACGCGCGTACCGCTCGGCGTCGTACGCCCACGGCTGGCCCGTCGCGACCCAGCCGCCCTGGACGCGACGGACGGCCCCGTCGACGTCGAGCACCTTGAGCATCGTCTCGAGGCGAGAGCGCTTGAGGTCCACGAGCGGCTCGAGGGCCGCCGTCGAGAGCTGGCCCTCGGAGGCGGACAGCGCCGCGAGCGTCGCCCGCACCTGTCCCTCGGCCGGGAACGCCTGGGACCCGAACCAGTCCCAGATCGCGTGGTCCTCCTGCCCGGGCAGCAGCACCACCACCGCCGAGTCGACGCCGCGGCCCGCGCGGCCGACCTGCTGGTAGTACGCGATCGGCGACGCCGGCGCGCCGAGGTGCACCACGAACGCCAGGTCGGGCTTGTCGAAGCCCATCCCGAGGGCGCTGGTGGCGACCAGCGCCTTGACCCGGTTCTCCTTGAGGTCCTCCTCGAGCGCCTCGCGCTGCGTCGGGTCGGTGCGGCCGGTGTAGGCGTAGACGGCGAGCCCGGCGCTCCGGAGCTGCTCGGCCACCTGCTCGGCCGCCGAGACCGTGAGGCAGTAGACGATGCCCGAGCCCTCGACGTCCTGAAGCGTCTCCGCTAGCCAGGCGACGCGCGTCGGCTGGTCGGGCAGCTCGAGCACGGCCAGGTGCAGCGACTCGCGGTCGAGGCCGCCGCGCAGCACGAGGACGTCGGTCGCGGGCGTCCCGTCGGCATGGACGGCGAGCTGCTCGGCCACGTCGCGCGTCACGCGCTCGTTGGCCGTCGCCGTCGTCGCGAGCACGGGGATGCCGGGCGGCAGGTCGGCGAGCAGCGTCCGGATGCGGCGGTAGTCGGGCCGGAAGTCGTGGCCCCAGTCGGAGATGCAGTGCGCCTCGTCGATCACGACCAGACCGGCGTCGGTGGCGAGCCGCGGCAGCACCTCGTCGCGGAAGCCGGGGTTGTTGAGCCGCTCGGGCGAGCACAGCAGCACGTCGACCTCGCCGCGGGCGATCGCGGCGTGCACCTCGTCCCACTCGGTCACGTTCGCCGAGTTGATGGTCACGGCCCGGATCCCGGCCCGCGCGGCGGCGGCGATCTGGTCGCGCATCAGCGCCAGCAGAGGCGAGACGATGACCGTCGGTCCCGCGCCACGGGCCCGGAGCAGCGACGTCGCGACGAAGTACACGGCCGACTTGCCCCACCCGGTGCGCTGCACCACGAGCGCCCGCCGGCGGAACGCGACAAGCGCCTCGATGGCGCGCCACTGGTCCTCGCGCAGCGCCGCGTCCTCGCGGCCGACGAGGGCCCGCAGGGCCGACTCGGCCTGGTCGCGCAGCGTGCTCGGCCCGTGCTCGCCGTCCGCTCCGACGTTGTCGATGAGCCCGCGCAGCATCGCGAGCGTCGCACGCTTGGCCGGGTCGAGGGTCGAGCCGTCGTCCTGCGGGGAATCGGTCACCTGGCGATCGTAGGCGCCGAGACCCACGCCGCGGTGCCCGGGGCGCGCCGTCTGTGGACGACGCGACGGCGGGAGCCCACCCGCGGGGCGCCGCGCGCAGAAAGGCGCCCCGACCAGTAGGTTCGCGCCCATGCAGGATGTGCTCTGGACCGCCCTCGACTTCATCGGCGCCCACCCGTGGGTCATCGCGATCGTCCCCGTGCTGCTCATCTGGTGGCAGCTCACGGTGGGACGCAAGCGCAACGCCTGGGCGCGCCGCCTCGAGAACGACCGGGCGGCGCAGCGGCTCGCCCGCGACCTCCACGAGGAGGCGCACCGGCGCGCGTCCGAGCGGTAGCCCCGCTACCGTCACGGCCATGGGCGACGTCGGCATCCGGGAAGCCACCGCGTGGCCCCGCGCGCGCCCCTTCACCAGGATGGCCCCATGACCGCGCCCGACCTCTCCCGCCGTCAGCTCCTCGGCGTCGCCGGCGCGACGGTGACGGGTGCCTGCCTGCTCACCGCCTGCGTCGAGCCCCGCGCCACCCCGCAGGACGACGCCTCCGAGGTCGCGGCGCGCGGCAAGGGAACCCGCGTCGCGGCGCTCGCGGACGTCAAGGTCGGTGCCGCCACCGCCGTCGACCTGGACGGGCACGCCCTGCTGCTGACGCGCCCCGCCGAGCGCGAGGTCCACCTGTTCAGCTCGATCTGCCCGCACGCCGGCTGCAAGGTCGCCCCCGCGGACGGCGAGCTCGACTGCCCCTGCCACGGCTCGCGGTTCGCGCTGGCCGACGGCGCGGTGCTCGGCGGCCCGGCACCGTCCCCGCTGGCGGAGATCCCCGTCGAGATCCAGGGTGACGCCGTCGTCCTCGCGGGCTGAGCGGGGGTGGAGCACGGCCCGTCCGGGGCCGGCGTCGTTCACGCGGTGAAATGCCGTCCGGCCCCGCTCTCGGCTTCCGTAGACTGACCGGGTGACGACCCCCACCGCTCCGGCCACCGCGCTTCCCCTGCGGCCCGAGCTCGCCGGCGAGGTGCCCTACGGAGCGCCCCAGCTCGACGTCCCGGTGCTTCTCAACGTCAACGAGAACCCGTACGCGCCCTCCGACGAGGTCGTCGCGACGATCGCAGCCGATGTCGCGGCCGCCGCGCGCGGCCTCAACCGCTACCCGGACCGCGACTTCCTCGGCCTCCGCGGCGACCTGGCCGCCTTTCTGCACCGCGAGTCGGGCGTCTCGCTGGCCGTGGAGCAGATCTGGGCCGCCAACGGCTCCAACGAGGTCATGCTGCACCTGCTGCAGGCCTTCGGCGGCCCCGGCCGCACCGCGCTCTCGTTCGCCCCCACCTACTCGATGTATCCCGAGTACGCGCGCGACACGCACACGCGCTGGGTCGCCGGCCGCCGGAACGAGGACTTCACGCTCGACCCGGCCCACGCCGTCGAGCTCATCGAGCGCGAGCAGCCCTCCGTCATCCTGCTGACCAGCCCCAACAACCCGACCGGCACCGCGCTCCCGCTCGAGGTGGTCGAGGCGGTGCTCGACGCCGCCGCGCGGGTGCGCGTCCCCGGCGCGCCCGACGGCGCCGGTGCCGTCGTGGTCGTCGACGAGGCGTACGCCGAGTTCCGGCGCGCCGGGACGCCGTCGGCGCTGGAGCTGCTCGCCGACCGCCCTAATCTCGCCGTCTCGCGCACCATGTCCAAGGCGTTCGCCGCCGCGGGCCTGCGCCTCGGCTACCTCGCCGCGAGCACCGCGCTCGTCGACGCGCTGCGCGTCGTGCGCCTGCCGTACCACCTGTCGGCCGTCACGCAAGCGGCAGCGCGGGCCGCGCTCAAGCACACCGAGTCGCTCCTCGCGCAGGTCGACGCGCTGCGTGCCGAGCGCGACGCGCTCGTCGACTGGCTGCGCGGCCAGACCGGCCCCTCCGGGAAGCCGCTCCTCGTCGCCGACACCGACGCCAACTTCGTCCTCTTCGGCACGTTCGCCGACCGCCACGCCGTCTGGCGGGGCCTGCTGGACCGCGGGGTGCTGATCCGCGAGGTCGGCCCCGCCGGGTGGCTGCGGGTCTCTGTCGGTACTCCCGGCGAGACTGCGCGCTTCAAGGACGCCCTCACTGACGTGATCACCGACGTCACCAACGAGCAGGAGGCCTGATGGGCACCCGTACCGCCCGGATCGAGCGGTCCACCAGCGAGTCCAGCGTCGTCGTCGAGCTCGACCTCGACGGCACCGGCCGCACCGACATCTCGACGTCGGTGCCGTTCTACGACCACATGCTCACCGCGCTCGGCAAGCACTCGCTCTTCGACCTCACGGTCAAGGCCACGGGCGACACCCACATCGACGCCCACCACACGGTCGAGGACACCGCGATCGTCCTCGGGCAGGCGCTCCGGCAGGCGCTCGGCGACAAGCAGGGCATCGCCCGCTTCGGCGACGCGACCGTCCCGCTCGACGAGGCCCTCGCCCTCGCCGTCGTCGACGTCTCGGGCCGCCCGTACCTCGTCCACGAGGGCGAGCCCGCGGGCCAGGAGTACCACCTCATCGGCGGGCACTTCACCGGGTCGCTGACCCGTCACGTCCTCGAGTCGATCGCGCACCACGCGGGCATCTGCCTGCACGTGCGCGTGCTCGCCGGCCGCGACCCGCACCACATCGTCGAGGCCCAGTTCAAGGCCCTCGCGCGCGCTCTGCGCGCCGCCGTCGCTCTCGACCCGCGCGTCGAGGGCATCCCGTCCACCAAGGGAGCGCTGTGAGCCAGGACCTGCCCGACGACCTGCCCGAGGACTTCGAGATCCCGGACGACCTGTCCGAGCTCACCGCACCGCGGGAGCGTGAGCTCGCCGTCCTGCTGACCCAGGTGGCCGACGCCGAGGCGCTCGCGGCCGCGTGCGCGCTCGCCGAGCTCGACGTCGACGCCGTGCCGACGCCGGTCGGCGCCCTCGCCGTCCTGCGTGCGCCGGCCGGCGACGCGCCCGAGCGGGCCGCCGCGGCGATCTCGCAGCTCGTCGCGGGGGTGCCGCTCGTGCTCGTCACGCGCACCGAGGGCCAGCTCACCGCCGTGCGCTACCAGGACGGGCAGGCCGAGGGGAACGTGCCCCCGGGCCTCGTGCTGTCGGGAGCGCCCGAGGCGCTCGAGGACCTGCTCACGGGCCAGCTCGCCGTCGCCGACCTGCCCGGCGGCGTCGCCTCGGCGCGGATCGGCCGGTTCAAGGCCATGCGCATGCTGACCGGCATCGCGCGGAAGGCCAAGAAGAACAAGTGAGCGTCCCGCCCCTGCTGCCCGACGGCGGCGCGTCCGCCGAGCTCAACGCCCACCCCGCGCCCGCCCGCGGCGGGGACGGCGGCCGGCCCAGCGTCGTCGTGCTCGACTACGGCTTCGGCAACGTGCGCTCCGCCGTCCGCGCGCTCGAGCGCGTCGGCGCCGAGGTCGAGCTCACCGCCGACCGCGACGCGGCGCTGGCCGCCGACGGCCTCGTGGTGCCCGGCGTGGGTGCGTTCGCCGCCTGCATGGCGGGGCTCCGCGCCGTCCGTGGCGACCAGGTGGTCGAGCGCCGGCTCGCCGGCGGGCGCCCGGTGCTGGGCATCTGCGTCGGCATGCAGGTCATGTTCGAACAGGGCGTCGAGCACGGAGTCGAGACGGACGGCCTGGGGGAGTGGCGGGGCGTCGTCGAGCGCCTCGACGCACCCGTCGTCCCGCACATGGGCTGGTCCCCCGTCGAGGCGGCGGCCGGCACGCGCCTGTTCGCCGGCGTCGAGCACGAGCGCTTCTACTTCGTGCACTCGTACGCCGCGCAGACCTTCACGCAGGGCCACGACGGCTCCGCCAACCCGCACTTCACGCCACCGCTCGTGACGTGGGCCCACCACGGCACGCCGGAGCACGGCGCACGTTTCGTCGCGGCCGTCGAGGACGGCCCGCTCGCCGCCACCCAGTTCCACCCCGAGAAGTCGGGCGACGCGGGGGCGACCCTGCTCGAGAACTGGGTCAAGGCCCTGTAGAGAAACCTTCCGAACGGAGAACCATGACCGACCGCCTCGTGCTCCTGCCCGCCGTCGACGTCGCCGACGGCCAGGCCGTCCGCCTCGTCCAGGGCGAGGCCGGCTCCGAGACGTCCTACGGCGACCCGCTCGCGGCCGCCCTCGACTGGCAGTCCGGCGGCGCCGAGTGGATCCACCTCGTGGACCTCGACGCGGCGTTCGGCCGCGGCTCGAACGCCGAGCTGCTGGCCGACGTCGTGGCTCGCCTCGACGTGCATGTCGAGCTGTCGGGCGGCATCCGCGACGACGCCTCGCTCGAGCGCGCGCTCGCCACGGGCGCCCGCCGCGTCAACATCGGCACCGCCGCGCTCGAGGACCCGGAGTGGACCGCCCGTGTGATCGACCGCTATGGCGACCAGGTCGCCGTCGGCCTGGACGTGCGCGGCACGACGCTCGCCGCGCGCGGCTGGACCAAGGAGGGCGGCGACCTCTGGGAGGTCCTGGCCCGCCTCGACGAGGCCGGCTGCTCCCGCTACGTGGTCACGGACGTCACGAAGGACGGCACGCTGCGCGGCCCGAACGTCGAGCTGCTCCGCGAGGTCGCGTCGCGCACCGATGCGGCCGTGGTCGCGTCGGGCGGCATCTCGTCGCTCGACGACCTGCGAGCCCTGCGCGAGCTGGTGCCCGGCGGCGTCGAGGGCGCCGTCGTCGGCAAGGCCTTGTACGCGGGCGCGTTCACGCTGCCCGAGGCGCTCGACGTCGCGGGCCGGCCGTGACCGAGGCAGCGGGCGCGGGCGCGGGCAAGGCCCTGCCGGGCCACCTCCGCTCCATCCAGCCGACGTCGCAGTTCGCGGGCGACGACGGCTCCGCCGACGCCGAGCTCGCCGAGCTGCTCGCCGGTCACGCCACGGGGAAGGTCACGCTGCGCGAGGTCGTCGCCCGGCTCGCGGTCACGCGCGTGCTCGTGCCGGTGCTCGCCGAGCTCGAGGTCGCCGAGACCGTCGAGGTCGACGGCCAGGAGCTGCACGTGGACAAGGAGGCGTCCTCGGGCGTCGTCGCGCTGCAGGCCCCCGACGGGCGTCGTGCCCTGCCGGTCTTCACGAGCGTGGAGGCGATGCGGGCGTGGCGGACGACGGCCCGGCCGGTCCCGGTCGAGGCTCCGCGCGCCGCGCTGTCCGCGGTGGGCGAGGACTGGGCCCTGCTCGTCATCGACCCCGCCGGGCCCGTCACGGTGACCGTGCCGCGGCCCGCGGTGTGGGCGCTGGCCCAGGGCAAGGAGTGGATGCCCGCACTGGTGCCGACGGCAGACGGCCTCACCGTCGACGACGAGGTGCTCGCCGCGGTGCGGCTCGCCGCCGAGCCGGTCCAGCACGTGGTGCGGGTCGGCGCGCAGCCGGGCCGGACGGCCGAGGTCGCCGTGGTGCTCGGCATCGACGCGGGCCTCGACCGGGCGGGGCTGGACTCCGTGCTGCGCCAGGTCAACGCCCGCCTGGGCGCCTCCGACGTCGTCGCCGAACGGGTGGACTCGCTCGAGCTGCGGATCGCCGCGGCGCGGTAGCCGTCTGCGGACGGCGCCCCGGGATCCAGCGGCGCGCGGTCACGAGCAGGGCTTGACCGTCGTGAAGGCGCTCGTGTCGGCGAGCAGCGTGCGCAGCGTCGAGACGGGCACGAGCAGCGACCGCCCGTCGTTGGTCTTGGCGTACACGACGCCGACGACGTGCCCCGACTCGTCGAGCGCGGCGGAGCCCGACGAGCCCGGCTCCACGGGCGCGTCGGTGAGCAGCACCTGCCCGAGGTTCTCGTTGAGCGGGTCGCTCGTGGGCCCGATGACCTTGCCTTCGGTGACCGTCAGCGCGCCGCCCTCGGGATACCCGACGACGGACACCTGCTCGCCCGCGACGGGGTCGGCGTCGCTGAGCAGGGGCGCCGACGGCAGCGAGTCGTCGGTGTGCACGACGGCGAGGTCGGCCAGGCCGGCCGTACTTGCCGTCGCGACCTCGAGATCCCGGCCGTCGTAGGTGCTGACCTGGAGCGACGCGGCGTCGGCGACGACGTGGCGGTTGGTGATGAGCGTGTGCTGGTCGATTGCGAAGCCCGACCCGGTCGAGACCTTCCCGCAGCCCACGTTGCGGATCCGCACGGCCATGCGCTGGACCGCGTCGAACCCGTCGGGGGACAGGGCCGCGGCGTCGGACGGCGCGATCGTGGGGGCGATTGCTTCGGGCGCGGTCGGCACGAGGTCGCTCGCGACCACGTCGGAGGGCGCGGCCGAGGGCAGCCCCGGGAAGTCCGGCACGACGCCGCACGCGGAGAGCGTTCCGGCGACGGCGAGCACCCCGAGCGCGCGCAGCGGACGACACCCTGCCCACCTCATTGCTGGAGCTCCTGCTGGAGCTTTGTGTTGGCATCGGTCGCCTGCTTGCACAGCGCGTCGACCTCCTTCGCGAAGCGCGTGAGGTCCGCGGCGTCGTACTGGTCGGGACTGCGCAGGTACGTGATGAGCTGCGACTGCCCGGCGGTGCAGCGGCCCAGCGCCTGCGCGACGACGCCGGCGGCCTCGCTGACGCGCTTCTGGTAGTCGAGGTACTGCTGCGCGGCGGCGTTCACGTCGCCCAGCTGGGCCTTCTCGTCGGCGAGCGTGGTGATGCGGGCCGTAGCGGTCGCGAGCTGGTCGCGGGCGGAGGAAAGCTCCTCGGTCGACGCCTCGAGCCGGGTCTCCAGCTCGATCACGCGCTGCGC
Organism: Xylanimonas sp. McL0601; assembly: GCF_049852175.1. GTDB lineage: Bacteria > Actinomycetota > Actinomycetes > Actinomycetales > Cellulomonadaceae > Xylanimonas. The sequence continues at coordinate 2,758,978 of NZ_CP187527.1, read as the reverse complement.
CTGGGCGTGGGCCTGCTGCTGCCAGGCGTCGGAGTCGGCGTGCCAGCGGTCGGCGGCATACCAGAGGTACCCGCCCAGCCCGAGGGCGGCGACGAGCAGCACTGCCAGCACGACGACGACACCCCGCCGCCGGGGGGCGGGGAAGGGCGCGTCCGTGACAGGCGCCGGGGCGTCCGGCGGAGCCTCCCCGGGGAGGTCGGCCGCGGCGCCGGGCCGCTCGTCGATCACGGGTCCTCCGGTGGCTAGACGACGGAGCCGGTGTACTTCTCGCCCGGGCCCTCACCGGGGGCGTCGGGAATGACCGACGCCTCGCGGAACGCGAGCTGCAGAGTGCGCAGCCCGTCGCGCAGCGAGCGGGCGTGCACGTTGCCGACGTCGGGGGCCGAGGCAGTGACGAGCGCGGCAAGCGCCGTGATGAGCTTGCGGGCCTCGTCGAGGTCGAGGTGACCCTGCTCCTCGGCGTCCTCCGCGAGGCCGCACTTCACGGCGGCCGCGCTCATGAGGTGGACGGCGGCGGCGGTGATGACCTCGACGGCGGAGACGTCGGCGATGTCGCGCGCGGCCTGGCCGGCGGCGTCGGGAGAGGTGCTCATGAGGGGATCATAAGTGGCGGCCGATGGCAGAAAGGCGCGTGATGTCGCCCACCTCACGAGGCCCGGCTTCGGCGACCGGCCCCGCCCGTGCTAGCCTTGGCGGTTGACCGACCCGGCAGGACCTTACGAGGCCCGGCCGGGTGCATCAAGTGGAGAACCTCCCACCCGAGTTCCGACTGGCGAGAGCCGACAGGGGCCGGGTCCGGTCGGACGGCGGTACCTCTCGACGGGGTAGTTGCCGTCCACCCCGTCCGCGGGCACGGCATCGCCGTCTCCGTCGTCGGGCATACCGAAGGCCTCCACCCTGGTGCTCAGGGGCGGGGGCCTTTCCTCGTTCCTGGTGGTTCACCGACGATTCCTAGGAGCATCACCATCAGCGAGCCTCGCATCAACGACCGGATCCGCGTCTCCGAGGTCCGGCTCATCGGTCCTGGCGGAGAGCAGGTCGGCGTTGTCGCCACGGCAGTCGCCCTGAAGCTCGCCCAGGACGCGGACCTCGACCTCGTCGAGGTTGCCCCGGACGCTCGTCCGCCGGTCGCCAAGCTCATGGACTACGGCAAGTTCAAGTACGAGTCCGACATGAAGGCCCGTGAGGCGCGCCGCAACCAGGCGAACACGGTCCTCAAGGAGATCCGGTTCCGCCTGAAGATCGACCCGCACGACTACGAGACCAAGAAGGGTCACGTCGTCCGGTTCCTCGAGGGCGGCGACAAGGTCAAGGTCATGATCATGTTCCGCGGGCGTGAGCAGTCGCGCCCCGAGATGGGCGTGCGCCTGCTGACCCGGCTCGCGGAGGAGGTCTCGGACCTCGGCAGCGTCGAGTCGATGCCGAAGCAGGACGGTCGCAACATGACCATGGTGCTCGGCCCGGTGAAGAAGAAGGCCGACGCCAAGGCCGAGCAGCGCAAGCGCGCCTCGGAGGTCAACGCCACCCGCATCACCAAGTCCGAGGCCCGCCGTGCTGCGGTCGACCCCGGGGAGCTTGACGAGGCGGAGGAGCCGGTCGAGCTCGAGCTCGAGCTCGACGAGGTCGACACCGTCGACGAGGTCGAGGTGCCGTTCGCGGAGGCCGTCGCGGCAGCGACCGCCGAGGTCGAGGCCCGGCCCCAGCCCGTCGAGGAGCCCGTCGAGGTCGAGGCTCCGGCCGAGGCCCCGGTCGCGCAGCGTTCCCCGGCGCCGCGCTCGGCTGGTGCGAGGCCGGCGACCGGCCGGCCGGCGACCGCCCGCCCGGCGACCGCCCGCCCGGCGACAGCCCGGCCGGCTGCCGCGACGCCCGCGACTCCGCGCCCGGCCGTTCCCAGGCCTGCCACCGCGACGCCGGCTGCGCCCAAGCCGGCCGTCCCGAAGCCCGCGGTTCCGAAGCCGGCCCCGAAGCCCAGCCCGCGCAGCCCGCGCTGACCTGGCTGCAACCGATGAACCCGGGCGACGGCAACCCGTCGCCCGCACCACGTCCCCGCCGATCCTGACGGGTGACCGACACAAGGAGAGACGGCAGTCATGCCGAAGAACAAGACGCACTCCGGCGCCAAGAAGCGCTTCCGGATCACCGGGAGCGGCAAGGTCATGCGCGAGCAGGCGAACGCCCGCCACCTGTTCGAGCACAAGCCGAGCACCCGCACGCGCCGTCTGGCCCAGGACCAGGTCGTCGCGCCCGCTGACGTCAAGAAGATCAAGAAGCTGCTCGGCAAGTGACCTCCCTGCGCGGCTGACAGCCGCGCGGAGCATTTCCCGGCCCCGAAATTCAAGGAGCATCACGTGGCACGCGTGAAGCGGGCGGTCAACGCCCAGAAGAAGCGCCGTACGACCCTCGAGCGCGCCAGCGGTTACCGCGGCCAGCGCTCGCGCCTCTACCGCAAGGCGAAGGAGCAGGTCACCCACTCCCTCGTCTACGCCTACCGCGACCGCAAGGTCAAGAAGGGCGACTTCCGCAAGCTGTGGATCCAGCGCATCAACGCTGCGGCTCGCGCCCAGGGACTCACCTACAACCGCTTCATCCAGGGCCTTGGGCTCGCGGGTGTCGAGGTCGACCGTCGCATGCTCGCCGAGCTCGCGGTCAACGACATCGCGGCGTTCAACGCCCTCGTCGAGGTGGCCAAGGCCGCCCTCCCCGAGGACGTCAACGCGCCCAAGGCCGCCTGAGCCTGCCGCCAAGAGCGACCTGCTTTGAGCACCCCGGACGCCCGGACAACCCCCGCCACCGCTGACGCGACGCTCGTGAACCCGCGAGCCGACCGAGTCAAGCAGGTGCGGGCGCTGTCCGGGCGTTCGGCGCGTCTGCGGCACGGCCGGTTCCTCGTCGAAGGGCCGCAGGGCGTGCGCGAGGCGGTGCGCTACGCGCCCGGCGCCGTCCGCGACGTCTACCTGACGCCGGCGACGGCGGAGCGGTACGACGAGATCGTCACGGAGGCCCGCGCCGCCGGGCTGTACGTTCACGTCGGCACCCGTGAGGTGCTCGAGGCGATGAGCCCCGACGCCCAGGGAGTGCTCGCCGTCGTCGACACGCGGCCCCTCCGGCTCACGGAAGCGCTCGCCGCGCTCGACGACCCGGACGGGGGACGGCGCCGCGCGCTGCTCGTGGCCGTTCTCGCCACGGTGCGCGACCCCGGGAACGCCGGCACCGTCATCCGCGCGGCCGACGCCGCGGGCGCCGACCTCGTCGTGCTCGCCGGCGACAGCGTCGACGTGCACAACCCCAAGGTGGTCCGGTCGACCGCCGGCTCGCTGTTCCACCTGCCGGTCGTCGCGGGTGTCCCGCTGGCCGACGTCGTCGACGCCGTCCACGCCGCCGGCATGACGGCGCTCGCCGCCGACGGCGCCGGAGACCGCGATCTCGACGACCTGCTCGACGTCGCGGGGCCCGCAGGCCACGGGGTGCGCGCGCACGGCACCCCCGACCTGGCGGCGTCGACCGCCTGGGTCTTCGGCAACGAGGCCTGGGGCCTGCCGGTGGAGGACCGCGAGCTCGCGGACGCCGTCGTGCGCGTGCCCATCCGCGGCAAGGCCGAGTCGCTCAACCTCGCGACGGCCGCCACCGTGTGCCTCTACGCGAGCTCGCGCGCGCAGCGCTGAGCACCGCTCCTGCCGAATCCTGCTGACACCGCACCACGCGGCTGAGACGATCGCGTGATGCGCCTGTTCACCGCCGTCTACCCGTCGCCGGAGGCCTCCGCCCACCTCGACCTGGCCCTCGGCTCGATCGGGGGCGCCGCCGTCGCCGACCCGGGCGCCGGCCTCCGCTGGGTGCCCAAGGAGCAGCGGCACGTGACGCTCGCGTTCCACGGCGAGGTGCCCGACGGCGCCGTGCCGGGGTACGTCGAGGCGCTGCGGGCGCTGGTCGCCCTGGCCCCGCCGTTCGACGTCGTGCTCGCGGGCGGCGGGTCCTTCGGCAGGCGCACGCTCTGGGCCGGCGTCGGCGAGGGCGCCTCCGGGCTGGCCGGGCTCGCCCGCGCCGCCGAGGATGCAGCGGCCGAGTCGGGCTTCCGCGCGGACGACCGCGCGGGCGGCCGCCCGCATCTCACCCTGGCGCGCGCGTCGACGTCGCGCGGGATGCCGAACCGCGGCGCCACTCGTCGCCCGCGCGACCTGTCCGAGGAGGCGCCGCTCGCGCAGTGGGCGCACGCCCTGGCTGTCTACCGCGGCCCGTCGTGGACGGTCGACCGCGTCCACGTGGTCGCGAGCGAGCTGGGCGCCGGCCGCTCGGGCGGCGCGCTGCACACGGACGTCGCGCAGCTGCCCCTCAGCGGGGCGTGAGCGATCAGGTCGTCGGTGCGCGTCCCGATCGTGCGACGCGTCCGACGACCAGAGCGCGAACCGACGACCTGACCGAGGCCAGGGCCGCCCGTCCGCGCCCAATAGACTGACCCCCGTCCCCGACCTCCCTCTTTCGGAAGGCACCATGTCTGCACCTGCCGACGCCCTGCCCGAGGGCCCCAGCCCGCTCGACGTCGCCGCGCTCGACGCCGCCGTCGAGAAGGCGCTCGTCGACGTCGCCGGGGCCGGCGACCTCGAAGCCCTCAAGGTGGTCCGCACCGCGCACACGGGCGACCGCAGCCCGCTCGCCCTCGCGAACCGCGCGATCGGCGGCCTGCCCGGCCCCGACAAGGCCGCCGCCGGGAAGAACCTCGGCCCGCGCCGCGGGAAGATCGCGCAGGCGATCGCCGCCCGCCAGGCCGAGCTCGAGGCCGAGCGCGACGAGCGGGTCCTGTTCGAGGAGGCCGTGGACGTCACGCTGCCGACGGGCCGCCGTCCCGCGGGCGCGCGGCACCCGGTCGAGTCGATCCAGGAGAACATCGCCGACTTCTTCGTCGGCATGGGCTGGGAGATCGCCGAAGGCCCCGAGGTCGAGGCCGAATGGTTCAACTTCGACGCCCTGAACTTCGGCCCGGACCACCCGGCCCGGCAGATGCAGGACACGTTCTACGTCGCCGGCGGCAAGAACCTCGTCCTGCGCACGCACACGTCGCCGGTCCAGGCCCGTTCGCTCATCGCGCGCGGCGCACCGCTGTACATCGCCGTGCCCGGCAAGGTCTTCCGCACCGACGCGCTCGACGCGACCCACACTCCGGTCTTCCACCAGTGCGAGGGCCTCGCGATCGACAAGGGGCTGACGATGGCCAACCTCGTCGGCACGCTCGACGCATTCGCCAGGGCGATGTTCGGCCCCGAGGCCAAGACGCGCCTGCGACCCTCGTTCTTCCCGTTCACGGAGCCGTCGGCCGAGATGGACCTGTGGTTCCCGCAGAAGAAGGGCGGCCCCGGCTGGATCGAGTGGGGCGGCTGCGGCATGGTGCACCCCAACGTGTTGCGCGCCGCCGGCGTCGACCCGGACGAGTACCAGGGCTTCGCGTTCGGCGTCGGCGTCGAGCGCGCGGTCATGCTCCGCCACGGGATTGCTGACATGCACGACATCGTGGAGGGCGACGTGCGCTTCTCCACCCAGTTCGGGATGGAGATCTGATGCCCCGCGTCGTCACGGAGTGGCTCGGCGACCATGTCGAGCTCCCGCAGGACCTCACTGCCGAGCGGCTCGCCGCCGCCCTGGTGCGGGTGGGCCTGGAGGAGGAGGCGGTCCACGCCGCCAAGGTCACGGGCCCGCTCGTCGTCGGCCGCGTGCTCGAGCAGACGCCCGAGCAGCAGAAGAACGGCAAGACCATCAACTGGTGCATGGTCGACGTCGGCCCCGAGCACAACGACCCCGCGCTCGGTGGGACCGGCGCTCGTGGCATCGTCTGCGGCGCGCACAACTTCGGCGTGGGCGACCTCGTCGTCGTCGCGCTGCCCGGCACCGTGCTGCCTGGGCCGTTCGCCATCGCCGCGCGCAAGACGTACGGCCACGTCTCGGACGGCATGATCTGCTCGCAGCGCGAGCTGGGCCTGGGGGAGGACCACGACGGGATCATCGTGCTGCCCCGTCTCGGATTCGACGAGGCCGGCCTCAAGCCGGGCCAGGACGCCATCGCGCTGCTCGGCCTGGGCGACGAGGTCCTCGAGATCAACGTGACCCCGGACCGCGGGTACGCGTTCAGCTACCGGGGCGTCGCCCGTGAGTTCTCGCACTCCACGGGCGCCCGCTTCACCGACCGCGGCCTCGCCTCGAACCTCGAGGTGCCCCCGCCGGCCGCGACCGCGGACGGGTTCGTCGTCGAGGTCGAGGACGTCGCGCCGATCCACGGCGTCGTCGGCTGCGACCGGTTCGTCACGCGCATCGTGCGCGGCATCGACCCCACTGTCGCGACGCCGGCCTGGATGAAGCGCCGCCTCGAGGGCTCGGGCATGCGTTCGATCTCACTCGCCGTCGACGTTACGAACTACGTGATGCTCGACCTGGGCCAGCCGCTGCACGCGTACGACCTCGACAAGGTGGCCGCCCCGATCGTCGTCCGCCGCGCCGCCGCCGGCGAGCGCCTCACCACGCTCGACGACGTCGACCGCGCCCTCGACGCCGAGGACCTCCTCATCACGGACAGCCCCGAGGGGGTGCGCGCCTCGCGGGTGCTCGGCATCGCGGGCGTCATGGGTGGCGCCTCCTCCGAGGTCTCCGCGACGACGACGGCGGTGCTGGTCGAGGCCGCCCACTTCGACCCGATCACGGTCGCCCGCAGCGCGCGCCGCCACAAGCTGCCCTCGGAGGCGGCCAAGCGGTTCGAGCGCGGCGTCGACCCGCGGCTGCCCGCGGTCGCGGCGCAGCGGGTCGTCGACCTGCTGGTCGAGCACGGCGGCGGCGTCGCCGACCCGGCCGTGAGCGACCTCGACGAGACGAGCGAGCCCGCACCGGTCACCGTGCCGCTCGGCCTCGCCGCGCGCGTCGCCGGGGTGGAGTACTCGCGCGAGCAGGTCGTCGGCATCCTCGAGCAGATCGGCTGCAGCGTCTCGCCCGGCCCCGACCAGGACTCGGTGGTCGTGTCCCCGCCGACGTGGCGGCCCGACCTCACCGAGCGTGTCGCGCTCGTCGAGGAGGTCGTCCGCATCGCGGGGTACGACCAGATCCCGTCCGTCGTGCCGGCCGCCCCCGGAGGCCGCGGCCTGACCGCCGGGCAGCGCATGCGCCGCTCGGTCGCGCGCTCCCTCGCCGAGGCGGGTCTCGTCGAGACGATCTCGTACCCGTTCGTCGGCGAGGCCGATCTCGACGCGCTCGGCCTGCCCGCCGGCGACTCGCGCCGAAACGCGCTGCGCCTGGTGAACCCGCTCGCGGACGACCGCCCGCTCCTGCGCACGTCGCTGCTGGTCACGCTCGTGGAGACCGCGCGCCGCAACGTCGCGCGCGGCCTGCCCGACGTCGCGGTCTTCGAGGTCGGCCTCGTCACCCTGCCCGACGCCGACGCGCCCGCCGCGCCGCAGCTGCCCGTGGGCATCCGCCCGTCCGACGACGAGCTGGCGGCGCTCGAGGTCGCGGTGCCGCCGCAGCCCCGTCACGTGGCCGGTGTGCTCACCGGTCGTCGCGACCACGCCGGCTGGTGGGGCGAGGGCCGGACCGCCGACTGGGCCGACGCTCTCGAGCTCGCGCGCCTCGTGGCCGAGCGGGCCGGCGTCGCGGTGACGGTCGAGCCCGACGTCGAGACGATGCCATGGCACCCCGGCCGCTGTGCCCGCCTCCTCGCGGGCGGCGAGCTGGTCGGCCACGCCGGCGAGCTGCACCCCAAGGTCGTCGAGCGCACCGGGCTGCCGAAGAGGTCGGTCGCCTTCGAGCTCGACCTCAGCGCGCTCGCCGCCGCCTCGAGCGGCGAGCCCGTGGTCGCGGCGCCGGTCTCGGCCTTCCCGGCCGCGAAGGAGGACTTCGCGTTCGTGGTCGACGCCGGGATGCCCGCAGAGGCGGTGCGCGCCGCCGTCGTGGCGGGCGCGGGCGACCTCCTCGAGGACGTCACGCTGTTCGACGTCTTCACGGGCGAGCAGCTCGGCGAGGGCAAGAAGTCCCTGGCCTACGCGGTGCGTCTACGTGCCGCGGACCACACGCTGACGGCCGACGAGGTGCGCGCGGCGCGCGACGGCGTCGTCGCCGCGGCCGCCGCGATCGGGGCCGTCCTGCGTGGCTGACCCGGCCCCGGCGCGCACCGCGCTGGTCACGGGCGCCTCGCGCGGCATCGGCCGCGCGGTGGCGCTCGGCCTCGCGGCCGCGGGCCTCGACGTCGCGCCGCTCGCCCGTGACGTGGCACGCCTCGACGACGTGGCCGCAGCGGTGCGCGCGGCGGGGCGCCACGCCGTCGTGCTGGCCGCCGACGTGACCGACGCGGACGCCGTGCGCGCCGCCGTCGAGCAGGCCGAGACGGAGCTCGGCGGCGTCGACCTGCTGGTCGACGCCGCCGGCGTCATCGACGCCGAGGTGCCGGCCTGGGAGGCCGACCCCGACGAGTGGTGGCGCACCGTCGAGGTCGACGTGCGCGGGCCGTTCCTGCTGGCGCACGCCCTCGTGCCGCGGATGCTCGCGCGGGGCGGAGGGCGGGTCGTGCACCTGGCGTCGGGCGCCTCGAGCCACGAGATGCCCGGCTCGAGCGCCTACAACGTCGCCAAGACGGCGCTGGTCCGGCTGGGCGCGCACCTGCACGATGCCGGTCACGCGCGCGGGCTGCGGGTGTTCGAGGTGGCGCCGGGCAGCGTCGCGACCGACATGACCGCGTCCATGCCGATGCACGCGGGCCGCACGGAGTGGACTCCGGTCGAGCGCACCGTCGACGTCGTCACGGCGATCGCGCGCGGCGAGCTCGACGCCTGCTCGGGCTGGTTCGTGCGCGTCACGGCAGACACGCCGACGTCGCTGCGCGCGCTCGCTCCGGGCGCACCGGCCAACGCCCGGCGGCTGCGCGTGCTGCCCGCAGGGGCGGGCGACCCGCTCACCGAGGAGCTCACGGGCCGCTGACGGCCCGGGTCAGCCCCGGGTCGCCAGCGCGAACACGCGCGGGAACTCGAGCGGCGTCAAGATCACCGCGTCAGCGCGCGTCGCGCCAGGCGATCCAGTCCCGGAGCCTGGTGAGGTCGTAGTCGGGACCGCCGACCCCGACCGTCAGGAGCGTGGCCCCTGCCGCCACGAGCGCCTTGCCGCTCTCGCCCGGGGTGCCCCGGACCTCGACCGACCGCTCGACGAGCCGCGCCGTGTCCCGCCCGACGGCCGCACCGTGCTCGTCGAGGATGGCGGACTTGCGCGTCAGGGTCTCGACGTCGCCGAACGAGTGCCAGACGTCGGCGTGCTCGGCCACGATGCGCAGCGTCTTGCGCTCGCCGCCACCGCCGACCAGCACGGGGATCTCCCGTGTCGGGGCGGGGTTGCCCGCGGCGAGGCGGGCCTTGATGCGCGGGAGGTCGGCGGCGAGCCGCGCGATGCGGCTGCCCGCGGTGCCGAACTCGTAGCCGAACTGCTCGTAGTCCTTGCGGAACCACCCTGCACCGATGCCGAGGATCAGGCGGCCGCCGGACATGTGGTCGACGGTGCGGGCCATGTCGGCCAGCAGGTCAGGGTTGCGGTAGGAGTTGCAGGTCACCAGCGCGCCGATCTCGACGCGCTCGGTGAGCTCGGCCCAGGCGCCCAGCATGGTCCAGCACTCGAAGTGCTTGCCGTCCGGGTCGCCGTAGAGCGGGTAGAAGTGGTCCCAGTTGAAGATCACGTCGACGCCGAGGTCCTCGGCGCGCAGGACGGCGTCACGGATCTGGCCGTACTCGGCCTGCTGCGGCTGGAGCTGGACGGCGATGCGGACGCGACGGTCCGCTGCTTCGGGGATGCTCATGCCCGGCAGCCTACGGAAGCGACGGGCGTGTGCCGAGAGGTCCGGTGCGGCGTCATGCGGCGAGCGCCTCCTCGAGGTCGCGGGCCTCGAGCGCGCCGTCGTGCTCGACGGCGTCGCGCGCCGCTGCCCGCGACGGCCTCGAGGCCAGCGCGACCACCGCAGCGAGCCCCGCGAGCACGGCCAGCACGAGGAACCCGACGACGTACCCGCGCTCGGTCGGCTCGCCGCCTGCGGTCGCCGCGGAGCCGGTGACGATGGCGGTGGTGAGCGCCGTGCCGACCGCGGACCCGATGGTGCGCAGGTTGGCGTTCATCCCGCTGGCGACGCCGGTGCGGTCAGCGGGCACGGACGCGACGACGACGTTGGTCATGGCCGCGAACGCGACCCCGAGCCCGAGCCCGAAGACGCCGGCCTCGACCGCGAGCACGGCCGCGGAGCCGTGGACGAGCGCGATCGCCGTCGTCGCGACGGCGATGAGCAGCGCACCGCCCGCGAGCTGGGCGCGCAGGGGCACGACGCGAGTCAGCGGCCCGGTGAAGAACCCGGCGGCCGCCATCAGCACCAGCATGGGCAGCATGAGGAGCCCGGCGGTGCCGACGCCGGCCCCGAGGCCGTAGCCGGTCGAGACCGGCTCCTGGAGGAACCGCGCGAAGTATGCCCAGACCCCGAACATCGCGGCGCCCACCAGCACGGCGGCGACGTTGGTGTTCCACACGCCGGGCAGCCGCATCATGCGCATGTCGACGAGCGGCTCGCGGGCGCGCAGCTCGACCGCGACCCACACGGTGGCGAGCACCGCAGCCGCGACGAGGAGCCCGATCGTCCGTGCGGAGCCCCAGCCCCACGACGCGCCCGAGCTCAGGGGCAGCAGCAGGGCCAGCAGCCAGGCGGAGAGCAGCACGCCTGCCGGAACGTTGACGCGGCCGCGCGCGGCTGGGACGCCGTCCGGCACGCCGCGCTGCACGAGCACCGCGCCGACCGAGACGCCGGCGAGCGGCAGCAGGAAGAGCCCGCGCCAGCCGATCGCCGTGGCGAGCGGTCCGGCGAGCACGGTGCCGATGCCCGCGCCGACGGCGACTAGCGCGGACAGCGCACCGATGCCGCCGGCCACGCGCTCGCGGGGCAGCACGTCGCGGACCAGGCCGAACGCGAGCGGGAACATCGCGCCGCCGAGGCCCTGCAGGGCACGGCCGGCGAGCAGGACGGGAAGGTTGGGGGACGTGGCGGCGACGAGGCTGCCGAGCGCGACGGCCGCGAGGGCGGCGAGCAGGACGCGGCGTTTGCCGAGAAGGTCGCCGGCGCGCCCGAGCAGGGGAGTGGCGACGGCCGAGACGATGAGCCAGGTGGTCAGGGCCCAGGTGATCCCGGCGGCGTCGGTGTGCAGGTCGTGCTGCATCACGGGCAGCACGGGGACGAGCAGCGACTGGAGCGTGGCGAACGAGCCGATGGCGACGCCGAGCGCGATGAGCGCGCGGCGGGGGCTGGTGTGGGGGCGCATGAACAGGAATCCGTTCTGGCGGGGGAGGTCCTGCGTCGTCGAGGCGTAGGATCGGGAGGATGGCTCCGATCGGAGGAACCCTCCGGTACAACATAAGCGGAGGGATCCTCCGCACGCAACCCCCTGGAGGAACGGTGTCCACCCCGTCCGTCGAGCTGCCCACCGAGCTGCCGGAATGGACCGGCATCCAGCGCCCGCAGCGCGCTGACGCGCGCCGGAACTTCGACGCGCTGCTCGTCGCCGCACGCGACGCCTTCGCCGAGCACGGCACGGGCGCGTCGCTCGAGGAGGTCGCGCGGCGTGCCGGCGTCGGCATCGGCACGCTGTACCGGAACTTCCCGACGCGCGACGCGCTCGTCGAGGCCGTGTACATCGCCGAGATCGAGAAGCTCGTGGACGCCGGTCACGACGCGCAGGCGCTCGGCCCGTGGGATGGCCTCGCAGCCTGGCTCCAGCGGTTCGTCGACTACATCGGCACCAAGCGCGTGCTCATCGAGGGCCTCAACCGCGAGTCCGGCGTGATGCTGTCGTGCCGCCACGCCATGTACGGCGCGGGCGAGCCGCTGCTGCGCCGCGCCCAGGAGGCCGGTGTCGTACGCGACGACGTCTCGATCGACGACGTCGTCCGGCTGCTCTCCGGCGTCGCGGGCGTCGCGTTCCCGGACGCCGAGCAGCGCGAGCGCGTCGTCGGCCTCGCGATCGACGGCCTGCGGGCGCGCTGACGCCTGCCGGGGCTCAGGGGATCAGGACGACCTTGCCCGTCGTTCGCCGGCCCTCGAGCGCGCGGTGCGCCTCTGCGGCGTCGGCGAGCGAGAACGTCGCGCCGATGCGCACGTCGAGGTCGCCCGCGGCGGCAGCGCCCATGACCTCGGCCGAGCGCCACTCGAGCTCGGCGCGCGTCGCGAGGTAGTCCCCGAGGGTCGGCCGCGTGAGGAACAGCGAGCCCGCGCGGTTGAGCCGCTGCGGGTCGACCGCAGGCACGGGGCCCGAGGAGGCGCCGAAGAGCACGAGCATCCCGCGCTTGCGCAGCGAGACGAGCGACGCGTCGAACGTGGACCGCCCCACGCCGTCGTAGACCACGTGCACGCCCTGGCCGTCGGTCAGCGCGCGGACCGCAGCGGGCAGCTCGGCGGTGAGGTCGCCCATCGCGGCGTAGTCGACGGTGTGCGCGGCGCCGGCCGCGCTCGAGAGCGCGGCCTTCTCGGGCGTCGACACGGTCGTAATCACACGGCCGCCGCGCGCGACGGCGAGCTGCGTCGCCAGCAGCCCGACCCCGCCAGCACCGGCGTGCAGCAGGACGTCGTGGCCGGGGCCCACCTCGAACGTCGAGGCCACCAGGTAGTGCGCCGTCATGCCCTGCAGCGGCAGCGCCGCCGCGACGGTCAGGTCCAGGCCTGCCGGGACGCGCACGGCGTTGGCGGCGGGCACGAGCGCGAGTTCGGCGTAGCTGCCCGGCGCGTCGTTCCAGGCGACGCGGTCACCGACGGCGAACGCGTCGACCCCCTCGCCGAGGCCCTCGACGACGCCGGCACCCTCCACACCCACGACGTGCGGGAAGGGCATCAGGTACTGGCCGCTGCGGCGGTAGGTGTCGATGAAGTTCACCCCCGCGCCGGCCACGCGCACCAGCAGCTGACCGGGTCCGGGCTCGGGGTCCGGGAGCTCGACGGAGGACAGGACCTCGGGGCCGCCCGCCTCGCGGGCCTGCACTGCGCGCATGCGGCAGAGCCTACTCACGCAGGTCCGGAGGCATGCGAGGGACCAGACCGCATCGGCCTTCGTGCCGCATCAGGTTTGCTCGTGGGGGGGCGCCCGCGTCCGGATGGCTACCCTCGGCACCGTGAGCACCGTGACCGACCCCGCCCTGCTGATCCGCCCTGCGACGGACGCCGACTGGCCCGCGATCTGGCCCATCGTCGAGGCGGTGGTGCGCGAGGGGGAGACCTACGCGTATCCGGCGGACCTGACGAGCGAGCAGGCGCACGCCTTGTGGCTCGAGCAGCCTCCGGGCGCGACCGTCGTTGCGGACCTCGGCGGCGCCGTCGTCGGCACCGCCAAGATGGGGCCGAACCGGCCCGGGAACGGTGCGCACGTGGGCACCGCGTCGTTCATGGTCGCGCCGGCCGCGCGCGGGCGCGGGGTGGCGCGGGCGCTCGGCGAGCACGTCGTCGCGTGGCACCGCGCGCAGGGCTTCCGTGGCATCCAGTTCAACGCCGTCGTCGAGACGAACGCCGCGGCCGTGCACCTCTGGCACACCCTGGGGTTCCGGACCATCGGGATCGTGCCGGGCGCGTTCCGCTCGCCCTCGCGTGGGTACGTGGGGCTGCACGTGATGTACCTGGACCTGGCAGCGGATCAGCAGCTCAGCGCGTGAGCACCTCGCCGGCCCGCACGGCGACGTCGACGCGGTTGCCCGGGGGAGCCAGCGGGCAGACCCACGCCGGGTCGTACCGGCAGGAGGGGTGGTAGGCGAAGTTGAGGTCGACGACGAGCTGGTCGTGCGTGCCGCCCAGGTCGGCGCCCTTCGCGGTGTCGAGCAGGTAGCGGCCGCCGCCGTAGGACTCGGCACCCGCGGTCGCGTCGCGCAGCGGGACGAACAGCCCGCCGCCGTACTGCGCGAGCCACCACACGTCGAGCGACCCCACGCCAGGCACCTCGAGGCGCCCCGTCCGCTCGAGCGTCGTGGTGCCGTCGCCGCCGGTGTCGAGGTGCAGCGAGGCCGGCTCGGCGGGCAGCACGGCCAGCTCGAAGCGCAGTCCCGGGTCGTAGGGCAGGTAGGGCAGCCCCGTCCCGCGCAGCGGGTCGTCCGCGGGCAGCGGCGACTGCGGATGGTGCAGGAAGAGGTCGTCCCGCCCGGCACGCCAGACGGCGTAGCCGTCCGCCGGCTCCGTCTCGGCGCGGACGCGGGCGTACAGCTCGGCGACGCGACGCCGCCAGTCGGTGAGCTCGAGTCGGTCCACGGCCCGATCATGGCCCGCGCGGCCGGAGAGCGCAGCGTGCCGACCTCGGCGAGCATGGCGGGTATGACGAGCGACGGCGTCGGGCGGGTCAAGGCGACCTGGCTGCGGATCATCAAGCACTCGCTCAACCACCTCACGCTGCGCGCCGCCCGGTCGGGGCGCGGGCCGTTCACCCTGGTGCGGCACCTGGGCCGCACGTCCGGGCGCACCTACGAGACGCCGCTCGTGCTGGCCCGCACGCCGAACGGCTTCGTCACCGAGCTCACCTACGGGACGCAGGTGCAGTGGTTCCGCAACGTCGTCGCCGCGGGCGGCTGCACCGTGGTCCGGGGTGCGCAGAGCTGGCAGGTGGGCGCGCCGCAGGTGCTCGATGTCGCGGCCGGGCTCGCCGCGTTCCCGCCGTCGCGGCGGGTGGTGCTGCGCCTGCTGCGACGCCGGGAGTTCCGGCTGCTGCCGTTCGTGCGGCCACCGGCGCTCTGAACGAGGACGTCGGGGTCGGCCCCGCGTCAGCGACCCAGCTCGGCCAGGAGCACGGTGTCGTTGCCGTCGGTCCACGTGGTGTGGCGCAGCACCCTCAACGCTGCTGCGGCGCCGAACGCGGCCATCCGCGCGACGGAGTCGAACCGGTCGTGGTGCATCGGGTACGGCGCGACGGGCGCGGGCTGCGCGCCGTCGCCGCCCCCGTGATGCCGGTGGTGCTTGCCGGGCTCGAACCCGACGAACGTCGCCGTGACCACGCGTCCGCCCGGTCGCAGCACGCGTACCCACTCGGCGAGCGCGGCGTCGGCGTCGGGAAACAGGTGGAGCGCCGTCGTGCACGTGACGACGTCGAACGACCGGTCGGCGAAGGGCAGCACCGTTGCGTCGCCCTCGACGAGCTCGGCGCCGGGCAGCGCGGCGCGCGCGACCGTGAGCATGCCGGGCGACAGGTCGATCCCGGCGAGCCGGACACCCTCCGCCTCGGGCCGGGTCGCCAGGGCCCGCAGCACCAGGCCGGTGCCCGTGCCGGCGTCGAGCACCGAGCCGACGCCGTCGAGGGAGACGAAACCGGCCACCGCCGCGGCGAGCTCCCGGTGCATCGTGCTGTCGTCGTACTCCGGGGCCCGTCCGTCGAATCGCTCGCGCACCGCCTGGGTCACGTCCATGCGGTCAGAGTAGGGCTCCTCGCGGCGACGTCAGCCGAGATAGCGTGTCGACTCTATGCAGGGGTATGTATAGTCATGCACATGACGACCACGCAGCGTTTCCGGGTCGCCGTCTCCGGCGCGTCCGGCTACGCGGGCGGTGAGTTCCTCCGGCTCGCCGCGAACCACCCGCACCTCGAGATCGGCACCCTCACCGCGCACTCCAACGCCGGCGCCACCCTCGGCAGCCTGCAGCCGCACCTGCGCTCGCTCGCCGACCGCGTGCTCGAGCCGACGAGCGTCGAGGCGCTCGCGGGGCACGACGTCGTCGTGCTCGCGCTGCCGCACGGCGCCTCGGGCGAGATCGCGGCGCAGCTGCCCGACGATGTCCTGGTCCTCGACCTCGGCGCCGACCACCGCCTCACCTCCGCCGCCGCGTGGGAGCAGTTCTACGGCAGCCCCCACGCGGGCACCTGGCCGTACGGGCTGCCCGAGCTGCTGCACGCGAGCGGCGGCACCGTGACCGGCCGCCAGCGCGACCTCCTGCGCGGGGCCCGGCGGGTCGCCGTCCCGGGCTGCAACGTCACCGCCGTCACGCTCGGCCTGCAGCCGGGCATCGCCGCCGGGCTGATCGAGCCCACCGACGTCGTCGCGGTGCTCGCGAACGGCTACTCGGGCGCCGGCAAGTCGCTCAAGCCGCACCTGCTGGCCTCGGAGGCGCTCGGCGCCGCGGCGCCCTACGCCGTCGGCGGCACGCACCGGCACATCCCGGAGATCGCGCAGAACCTCGGCGTCGCCGGGGCGGACGCCGTGACCATCAGCTTCACGCCCACGCTCGTGCCCATGTCGCGTGGCATCCTCGCCACGGCGACGGCGCGCCTCGCGCCCGGCGCCGACGCGGGCGCCGTCCGCGCCGCCTGGGAGCAGGCGTACGCCGACGAGCCGTTCGTGCACCTGCTGCCCGAGGGGCAGTGGCCCAGCACCGCGATGACGCTCGGCGCCAACACTGCGCTGGTCCAGGTCGCCGTCGACGCCGCCGCCGGGCGGGTCGTCACCGTGACCGCCATCGACAACCTCGTCAAGGGCACCGCGGGCGCCGCGATCCAGTCCCTCAACCTCGCACTCGGCCTCCCGGAGACGGCGGGCCTGATCACCGAAGGAGTCGCTCCGTGAGCCTTGCCCACGACGTCACTCGCTGCGACCACCCCACGAGTCCGCCCGCTGCGCTGCGCGGACTCGCGGGGACCCCGACCTGCGCTCGCGACCTCGCGGGGGCCTCGGCATGACCGTCACCGCTGCCGCCGGGTTCCGGGCCGCGGGTATCACCGCCGGCCTCAAGCCGTCCGGCAACCCGGACCTCGCCCTCGTCGTCAACGACGGCCCGCAGTTCGCGGCCGCCGCCGTGTTCACCGCGAACCGCGTGGTCGGCGCCCCGGTGCTGTGGTCGCGCCAGGCCGTGAAGGACGGCGTCGCGCGCGCGGTCGTGCTGAACTCCGGCTCCGCCAACGTCTGCACGGGTCCCGGCGGGTTCCAGGACTCGCACGCCACGGCCGAGGCCGTCGGCGAGGCGCTCGGCATCGGCGCGATCGACGTCCTGGTCGCCTCGACGGGCGTCATCGGCGTCCGCCTGAAGCGCGAGAAGCTGCTGGCCGGCATCCCCGTCGCCGCCGCTGCCCTCGCCGGCGGTGAGGCCGCGGGCGCCGCCGCGGCGTCCGCCATCATGACCACGGACACCGTCGCCAAGACGTCGGTCCGCACGGTCGAGACGCCGCAGGGCACGTTCACCGTCGGTGGCATGGCCAAGGGCGCGGGCATGCTCGCCCCGGCGCTCGCCACCATGCTCTGCGTGATCACGACCGACGCCGTCGTGCCCGACGGCGACGCGGGCGCCGCGCAGCTCGACGCAGCGCTGCGCTCCGCGACGGCGACGACGTTCGACCGCATCGACTCCGACGGCTGCATGTCGACCTCGGACACGGTGGTGCTCATGGCCTCGGGCGCTTCGGGCGTCGCGCCGGACGACGCCACGCTCGCCGAGGCCGTCCGCACCGTCGCCGCCGACCTCGCCGCCCAGCTCCTCGCCGACGCCGAGGGCGCCTCGCACGACATCGCGATCACGGTCACCGGCGCGACGACGGAGGACGCTGCGCTCGCGGTCGCCCGCGCGATCTCGCGGTCGAACCTGGTCAAGACCGCCGTCTACGGCAACGACCCGAACTGGGGCCGCATCCTCGCCCAGGTCGGCACGGTGCCCGAGTCGGTCGCACCGTTCGACCCGGACCAGCTCGACGTGAGCGTCAACGGCGTCATGGTCTGCCGGGCGGGCGGCGCGCACGAGGACCCGGCGCTGGTCGACCTCGCGGCGAACCGCCTCGTCGAGATCCTCGTCGACCTGCACGCGGGCGGCACCGAGGTCACGCTGTGGACCAATGACCTCACGCACGCATACGTCGAAGAGAACAGCGCGTACACCTCATGACCAGCGACGCCGTCGCCTCGCTCGCGCCCGAGCAGAAGGCCGAGGTCCTCCTCGAGGCCCTGCCCTGGCTGCAGGAGTTCGCCGGCGCGCTCGTCGTCGTCAAGTACGGCGGGAACGCGATGGTCGACGAGCCGCTCAAGGCCGCCTTCGCGCAGGACATGGTGTTCCTGCGCCAGGTGGGCCTGCGTCCCGTCGTCGTGCACGGCGGCGGCCCGCAGATCAACGCGATGCTCGGCCGCCTCAACATCCCCAGCGAGTTCCGCGGCGGCCTGCGCGTCACGACGCCGGCCGCCATGGAGGTCGTGCGGATGGTCCTCACGGGCCAGGTCGGCCGCGAGCTCGTGGGCCTCGTCAACGCCCACGGGCCGCTCGCCGTCGGGCTGTCGGGGGAGGACGGCGGCCTGTTCCGCGCCACGCGCCGCACCGCCGTCGTGAACGGCGAGCCCGTCGACGTCGGCCTCGTCGGCGACGTCACCGCCGTCGACCCGTCCGCGGTCGAGGACATCCTTGCGGCGGGCCGCATCCCCGTGGTCTCCACGGTCGCGCCCGACGTCGACGTCCCCGGGCAGGTGCTCAACGTCAACGCCGACACCGCGGCGTCGGCGCTCGCGGTCGCGCTCGGCGCGAAGAAGCTCATCGTGCTGACGGACGTCGAGGGCCTGTACACGGCGTGGCCGGACAAGTCGTCGCTGGTCGAGCGCATCACCGCGAGCGAGCTCGCGGCCCTGCTGCCGTCCCTCGAGTCCGGCATGGTGCCGAAGATGGAGGCGTGCCTGCGCGCCGTCGAGGGCGGCGTGCCGGCTGCGACCGTCATCGACGGCCGGGAGCCGCACTCGGTGCTGCTCGAGGTCTTCACCACGCGCGGCAACGGCACGATGGTTGTGCCGGACGCCCCTGACGGGCACATCGCGGGCCGCTCGATGTGATGCAGTCGTAGAGCCTGCCGAACGCCTGCGGGTCCGGTGCCAGGTAGCGTAAGGCGGTTGGTCACGAGCACGGAGAGCGCAGGAGCATCTTGGTTCACACATCTCTGGTCTCGTGGATGGACCCGCAGGCGATCATCCACGGCGCGGGCACCTGGGCGCTGCTCGTCGTCTGCCTGATCGTCTTCGCCGAGACGGGCCTCCTCGTCGGCTTCATCCTCCCGGGCGACACCCTCCTGCTCGTCAGCGGGGTGCTGTCGGCGCCCGGGGTCCAGATCTTCCACGTGCACGTCGCGTGGGTCGCGCTCGCCATCGCCGTCGCCGCGTTCCTCGGCGGCGAGCTCGGCTACTACATCGGCCACAAGGCCGGTCGCCCGATCTTCGAGCGACGCGAGTCCGGTCTGTTCTCCCGGGAGAACGTCGCGCGCACCAACGTCTTCTTCGACCGCTTCGGGCCGGGCGCTGTCGTCGTCGCGCGGTTCGTGCCGGTCGTGCGCACCTTCGCCCCGGTCGCGGCCGGTGTCGGCCGCATGCCCGCCCGCCGCTACTCGCTGTACAACGCGATCGGTGCCGTCCTCTGGGCCGGCGGCATGGTCTACCTCGGCTACGCCCTCCACCTGATCCCGCCGGTGCAGCACTTCGTCGAGAGCTACTTCGACATGATCCTGCTCGCGGCCGTGGTCCTCGCGGTCGTCCCGGCAGGCATCCAGGTGCTGCGGGCCAGGAGCAAGGCCAGGCGTGCCGAGGCCCGCGACGAGTCCGCCTAGTTTGTCTATGCACTCACATGTATAGTCATGCAGGTGAGTAGCGAGCTCCTCGAACAGTGGACCGGCGCGGACGCCGTCTCGGTCGCCGGCTGGACCAGCCGGTACACCCACGCCGTCATGGACACCTTCGGCCCGCCGCAGCGCGTGCTGGTGCGCGGCGAGGGTCCGTACGTCTGGGACGCCGACGGCAAGCGGTACCTCGACCTGCTGGCAGGCATCGCCGTCAACGCCCTCGGCCACGCGCACCCCACGCTCACCGCGGCGATCAGCGCGCAGCTCGGCACGCTGGGCCACGTCTCGAACTTCTTCGGCACGCCCACCCAGATCGCGCTCGCCGAGTCGCTGCTGCGCCTCGCCCAGGCACCCCAGGGCTCGCGCGTCTTCTTCACGAACTCGGGCACCGAGGCGGTCGAGGCCGCGTTCAAGATGACGCGCCGCGTGCGCCCGGACGGCCGGCTCGGCCGCGTGCTCGCGCTCGAGGGAGCGTTCCACGGACGTTCCATGGGGGCGCTCGCCCTCACCGCCAAGGAGGCCTACCGGGAGCCGTTCGAGCCGCTCCCCGGCGGCGTCGAGCACCTCCGGTTCGGCGACACCGCCGCGCTCGACGAAGCCTTCGGCGCCGAGGCCGTCGCCGAGCGCGGCCCCGTCGCCGCGCTCGTCGTCGAGCCCCTCCAGGGCGAGGCCGGCGTACGGACCCTGCCGCCGGGCTGGCTCGCGCACGCACGCCGGCTGACCACCGAGGCGGGGGCGCTGCTGATCCTCGACGAGATCCAGACCGGCATGGGCCGCACCGGGGCGTGGTTCGCGCACCAGCACCCGGAGGTCGGCGGCGGCGTCGTGCCGGACGTCGTCACGCTCGCGAAGGGCCTCGGCGGCGGCTTCCCGATCGGGGCCGTGATCGCGTTCGGCGAGCGCGCCGCGACGCTGCTCGGCCGCGGGCAGCACGGGACGACGTTCGGCGGCAACCCGGTCGCCGCCGCGGCCGCGCTCGCCACGATCGGCGTCATCGAGCGTGACGGCCTGCTGGCCAACGTCCGCCAGGTCGGTGCGCTGCTGCGCGAGGAGATCGAGCTGTGCGGCTCGCCGCTGGTCCGCGAGGTCCGCGGGCGGGGGCTCCTGCTCGCCGTCGTGCTGAACAAGCCCATGGCGTCCGACGTCGCTGCCGCCGCACTGGAGGCCGGGCTCATCGTCAACGCCGTCGCTCCGGACGCGATCCGCCTCGCGCCCCCGCTCATCCTCAACACGGACCAGGCCCGCGACGCGGCCCGGTTCTTCGCCACGCTCTCGCTCCCCGCCGAGACCACGCCCGAGCCCGAGGAGACCCGATGACCGTCCGCCACTTCCTGCGCGACGACGACCTCTCACCCGCCGAGCAGAAGCAGGTCCTGGAGCTCGCCATGGCGTTCCGCGACGACCGCCACGTGCGCCAGCCGCTCTCGGGCCCGCGCGCGGTCGCGTTCATCACCGACAAGCCGACGCTGCGCACCCAGGTTTCGTTCGCCACGGGGATCGCCGAGCTCGGCGGCTTCCCGATGATCGTCGACGGCAACCTGGCACAGATCGGCAAGCGCGAGTCGATCGCAGACACCACGCACGTGCTTGAGCGCATGGTCTCGGCCATCGTGTGGCGCACCTTCGGCGACGACAGCCTCGCGGAGATGGCCGCGGCGTCGAGCGTGCCGGTGGTCAACGCGCTGACGGACGGCTACCACCCCTGCCAGATCCTCGCGGACCTGCTCACGGTCGCACAGCACCGCGGCGGCGTCAGCGGGCTGCCCGGCCAGGCCTTCGCGTACGTCGGCGACGCCGCGAACAACATGGCCAACAGCTACCTCGTCGGCGGGGTCACCGCCGGCCTGCACGTGCGCGTCGGCGGCCCGGAGGGCTACCTGCCCGACGCCGCAGTCGTCGCCCGCGCACAGGAGATCGCGTCCCGGACGGGCGGGTCGGTGACCGTCACCACGGACCCGGTCGAGGCCGTGGCCGGCGCCGACGCCGTCGCGACCGACACCTGGGTCTCGATGGGTGCCGAGGCCCAGGCGGAGGAGCGGGCACAGGCGTTCCTGCCGTTCCAGCTCGACGCGGACCTGCTCGCGCACGCCAAGCCCGACGCGATCGTGCTCCACTGCCTGCCCGCCTACCGCGGCAAGGAGATCACCGCCGACGTGATCGACGGCCCGCAGTCGGTCGTCTTCGACGAGGCCGAGAACCGCCTGCACGTGCAGAAGGCGCTGCTGACCTGGCTGCTGGAGCAGCGATGACCGACGGCGTCGTGGCCCCCCTCACCAAGGCCGCGCGCCAGGCACGCATCGTCGACCTGGTGCGCCGCGGGGCCGTGCACTCCCAGTCCGAGCTGGCCCGCCTCCTCGCGGAGGAGGGCCTGTCGGTCACGCAGGCCACGCTGTCGCGGGACCTCATCGAGCTGCGCACCGAGAAGGTCCGCACCGCGGCGGGCGCCCTCGTCTACGCCGTGCCCGGCGAGGGCGGCGACCGCAGCGTGCAGGCCGACCAGGACGACGAGTACCTCGCCGCCCGCCTCGGCCGGCTCTTGGCCGACCTGCTCGTGTCCGCCGAGGCGTCCGCCAACCTCGTCGTGCTGCGCACGCCCCCGGGTGCCGCCAACTTCCTCGGCTCCGCGATCGACCACTCCCTGTTCCCCGGCGTGCTCGGCTGCATCGCCGGCGACGACACGATCCTCGTCATCTCGCGTGACCCCGCCGGCGGGGACGAGCTCGCCCAGCGCTTCCTCGCGCTCGCGACCCCCTGACCGCGGCCGGCACGCCCCGCATCTGCCCGCACCACCCGGAAGGCCCACCATGCCCGAGATCGAGAAGCACGACGCCGGCGAGGCCACCACGTCCGCGCAGCCCACGATGGCGCTGTGGGGCGGCCGCTTCGCGGGCGGCCCCTCGCCCGAGCTTCAGGCGCTCTCGCAGTCCACCCACTTCGACTGGAAGCTCGCGCCCTACGACATCCGCGGCTCGCAGGCCCACGCCAAGGTGCTCCACCGTGCCGGCCTGCTGTCCGACGACGAGCTGGACCGCATGACCGACGCCCTGGGCGTCCTCGCGGCCGACGTCGAGGCCGGCAGGTTCCTCCCGCTGCTCGAGGACGAGGACGTCCACACCGCGCTCGAGCGCGGCCTGCTCGAGCGCGCGGGCGCCGAGCTCGGCGGCAAGCTCCGCGCCGGCCGCTCGCGCAACGACCAGATCGCCACGCTCGTGCGGCTGTACCTGCGCGAGCAGGCCCGCACCATCGCGACGCAGGTGCTCACCGTCGTCGACGACCTCATCGCCCAGGCGCAGGCGGCGGGGACCGCGGTGATGCCGGGTCGCACCCACCTCCAGCACGCCCAGCCGGTGCTGCTCGCGCACCATCTCCTCGCGCACGCGTGGCCGCTGCTGCGCGACGTCGACCGGTTCATCGACTGGGACGTGCGCGCCGCGCGCTCGCCGTACGGCTCGGGGGCGCTCGCGGGCTCGTCGCTCGCCCTGGACCCGGCCGCCGTCGCTGCGGACCTCGGCTTCGACGGCCCGGTCGAGAACTCGATCGACGGCACCGCTGCGCGCGACGTCGTGGCGGAGTTCGCGTTCGTCGCCGCGATGATCGGCGTCGACCTGTCGCGGCTGGCCGAGGAGATCATCCTCTGGAACACCAAGGAGTTCGGTTTCGTCCGCCTGGACGACTCCTACTCCACCGGGTCGAGCATCATGCCGCAGAAGAAGAACCCGGACATCGCCGAGCTCGCACGCGGCAAGGCCGGCCGCCTCATCGGCGACCTCACGGGACTCATGGCCACGCTCAAGGGCCTCCCGCTGGCGTACAACCGCGACCTGCAGGAGGACAAGGAGCCGGTCTTCGACCAGGTCGCCACGCTCACGGTCCTGCTGCCCGCCTTCGCGGGCATGGTCCGCACGATGACGTTCGACACCGCCCGCATGGCCGAGCTGGCTCCGCAGGGCTTCTCGCTCGCCACCGACATCGCCGAGTGGCTGGTGCGCGAGGGCGTCCCGTTCCGCGTCGCGCACGAGGTCGCGGGCACCTGCGTCAAGGCGTGCGAGGAGCGCGGCATCGAGCTGTGGGACCTGTCGGACGCCGATCTCGCCGCGATCAGCGAGCACCTGACTCCTGACGTCCGCTCGGTGCTCTCGGTGGAGGGCTCGGTCGCGTCGCGCGACGCCGTCGGAGGCACCGCCCCGGCCCGCGTGGCCGAGCAGCTCGAGTCGGCCAAGGAGCGCGCCACGGAGTACCGCTTCTGGGCGGCGGCATGACGCAGCCGTCCCGGTGGTCCGGCTCGTCCGGACCGCGCGCCACGACCCGCCGATGACCGTCACCCCCGACGTCGTCGCCGCCCTCACCGCACTCGCGCGCGCGGGCCGCGCCACGGCGCCGGCCGGCCGCCCGTTCCTCGTGGTCGTCGACGGCCCGGCGGGCTCGGGCAAGTCGACGCTCGCCGCGCAGCTCGCACCGCGCCTGGGCGACGGCGCGGGCGGTGCGGCCCCGGTCGTGCACCTCGACGACCTCTACGAAGGCTGGGAGGCCGGGCCCGACGGCGGCGCCCAGCGCCTCGCGGAGGGGATCCTCGGCCCGCTCGCCGAGGGCCGACCGGGCCGGTACCGCCGGTACGACTGGGCCGCCTCGGCATACGCCGAGGAGCACGAGGTGCCGCTCGCCCCGTTCGTCGTGCTCGAGGGCTGCGGCGCGGGCGCCCGCGCCGTCGACGCACAGGCGCGCCTGCTCCTGTGGGTCGAGGCCGACGACGCCGAGCGCCTGCGGCGCGGCCTGGCGCGCGACGGCACGGCCGAGCGCGCCCACTGGCTCGCGTGGATGGACGACGAGGCCGCCCACTATGCGCGCGAGCGCACGCGGGAGCGTGCTGACGTCCGCCTCGACGGTTTCGGCCACGTCCAGACCTGGCCCGCCGAGCTCCGGTCGACGTAGCGTCCCCCAGGTGACCACGACGAACGCGGAGGATCCCGGCAGCAGCACCGGGATCCCCCCGTGGGAGGTGCCCGGCCGTGCCTGGTACGCGCGCGACGTCCACGACGTCGCGCGCGACCTCCTCGGCGCCCGCCTGGTGCGCCGCACGGCCGGCGGCACCGTCACGCTGCGCATCACCGAGGTCGAGGCGTACGACGGCGAGAACGACCCGGGCTCGCACGCCTTCCGGGGCCGCACGGCCCGCAACGCGACGATGTTCGGCGAGCCCGGCCGCATCTACGTCTACCGGCACCTCGGGCTGCACCACTGCGTCAACGTGGTCTGCGGCCCGGTCGGCCGCGCCTCGGCGGTGCTGCTGCGCGCGGGTGAGGTGGTCGACGGCGCAGAGCTCGCGCGCTCGCGCCGCCTCGCCGTCGGCGTCTGCGACTCCGACCGGCAGATCGCGCGGGGCCCCGCGCGGCTGACGGTCGCGCTCGCCCTCGACCTGACCGACGACGGCGCGGACCTCACCGACCCGGACGGCCCGCTGGTCATGGCGCTGCCCGTCGACCGCGAGCGGGGCGTCGTCGCCACGGGCCCGCGCGTCGGCGTGAGCGGCGACGGCGGCCGCGCCGACCTGTACCCGTGGCGCTCGTGGCTCGTGGGGGAGCGCACGGTCTCGGCCTACCGGCCCGTCTCGCCGCGCCGCCGGTGACGCCCCGGGCGTGAAACGCGCTCGGGCGCGGCGCCGTCGTCAGGCAGACTAGGACGGGCGGCCGACCCGGGCCGCCGGACCTTGACGAGGAGTACCACGGTGACCGACGTTCTCGACGAGCTGCAGTGGCGAGGCCTGGTGGCGCAGACCACCGACGAGGCCGCGCTGCGTTCCGCGCTGGCCGACGGACCGATCACGTACTACGTGGGCTTCGACCCCACGGCGCCCAGCCTGCACATCGGCAACCTCGTGCAGATCCTCACGGCGCGGCGACTCCAGGACGCCGGCCACCGCCCGATCGCGCTGGTCGGCGGGGCGACGGGCCTCATCGGCGACCCGAAGATGGCGGGGGAGCGCACGCTCAACGACCCCGAGCTGGTCGCTGGATGGGTCGAGCGGATCCGACGCCAGATCGAGCCCCTCCTGGTCTGGGACGGCCCGAACGCCGCGACGATGGTCAACAACCTCGACTGGACGGCGGGCCTTTCGGCGATCTCGTTCCTGCGCGACGTCGGCAAGCACTACCGGCTGGGCACGATGCTCGCGAAGGACACGGTTGCCCGCCGCCTGCAGTCGGACGAGGGCATCTCCTTCACCGAGTTCTCGTACCAGATCCTCCAGGGCATGGACTACCTCGAGCTGTTCCGGCGGCACGGCGTGACGCTCGAGACGGGTGGCTCCGACCAGTGGGGGAACCTGCTCTCCGGCGTCGAGCTGGTCCGCAAGGCCGAGGGCGTGGCGGTGCACGCGCTGACGACACCGCTGGTCACGAAGGCCGACGGGACCAAGTTCGGCAAGACCGAGGGCGGCGCGGTGTGGCTCGATCCCGAGCTGACGAGCCCGTACGCCTTCTACCAGTTCTGGCTCAACCAGGCAGACGCCGACGTCGTGCGCTACCTCAAGGTGTTCACGTTCCGCACGCGCGAGGAGATCGAGGCGCTCGCGGTCGAGGTCGCCGAGCGACCGTTCGCCCGCGAGGCGCAGCGCGCGCTGGCGGGTGACGTGACGACTCTCGTGCACGGCCAGGCCGCGACGGGCGCCGTGATCGCCGCGAGCCAGGCGCTGTTCGGCCGCGGCGATCTGAGCTCGCTCGACGAGGTGACGCTGCGCGGCGCCGTCGCCGAGCTCCCGCGCACGACGGCGAAGGCCGGCGACCTCGTGGTCGATGCGTTCGTCGGCAGCGGGCTCGTGGCGTCCAAGGCGGCGGCACGCCGCGCGATCGCCGAGGGCGGCGCCTACGTCAACAACGTCAAGGCGACCTCGGACGAGCAGGTGCTCGAGCCGGGCGACCTGCTGCACGGCCGGTTTGCAGTGCTGCGCCGAGGCAAGCGCACGCTTGCCGTGGCCGCCGCAGAGTAGGCAAAATCGGGGCGGGGAGGCGCCTGACCTGCGGATTTGGCACTCCCCGCCACCCCGTGTACTGTTCTCGAACGTCGCCCAGAACGGGGAACGGACACCGCGAGGTGGCCGGACCGGCCGGGCAAGCCAAACCACTCTCCTTCACAGGGGCGTTCTGCGCCTCGGAGTGGGCCTGGCATCTCTCTGGAAATCGATCCGCTCGGAAGAGCGGATTGGACAGCAGGAGAGAAACCGGGTAAGGTTGAAGGGTTGCCCCGGACGGGGCCGGCCGCGAAGAGTGGTTCGGTCTGGATGGTGTGCGTCGGTTGTTTGAGAACTCAACAGTGCGTTTGATAGTCAATGCCAAATATAACCCTGGCCAGGCTCGCAGTCTTGCGTGTATGGCTTGGATTCCTTTGGACAAATCAAGCAGTTCAGCTTGGTTCTGTCAGTGTTGGATGAACCGTATGGTCGTTAACTCTCTTCGGGGGGTTACGGGATACTTTTACGGAGAGTTTGATCCTGGCTCAGGACGAACGCTGGCGGCGTGCTTAACACATGCAAGTCGAACGGTGAAGCCCTTCGGGGTGGATCAGTGGCGAACGGGTGAGTAACACGTGAGCAACCTGCCCTCCACTTTGGGATAAGCCTTGGAAACGGGGTCTAATACCGAATATGAGCCTTGCCTGCATGGGTGGGGTTGGAAAGTTTTTCGGTGGGGGATGGGCTCGCGGCCTATCAGCTTGTTGGTGGGGTAATGGCCTACCAAGGCGTCGACGGGTAGCCGGCCTGAGAGGGCGACCGGCCACACTGGGACTGAGACACGGCCCAGACTCCTACGGGAGGCAGCAGTGGGGAATATTGCACAATGGGCGAAAGCCTGATGCAGCGACGCCGCGTGAGGGATGACGGCCTTCGGGTTGTAAACCTCTTTCAGCAGGGAAGAAGCGCAAGTGACGGTACCTGCAGAAGAAGCGCCGGCTAACTACGTGCCAGCAGCCGCGGTAATACGTAGGGCGCAAGCGTTGTCCGGAATTATTGGGCGTAAAGAGCTCGTAGGCGGTCTGTCACGTCTGGTGTGAAATCCCGAGGCTCAACCTCGGGCTTGCATCGGGTACGGGCGGACTAGAGTGCTGTAGGGGAGACTGGAATTCCTGGTGTAGCGGTGGAATGCGCAGATATCAGGAGGAACACCGATGGCGAAGGCAGGTCTCTGGGCAGTTACTGACGCTGAGGAGCGAAAGCATGGGGAGCGAACAGGATTAGATACCCTGGTAGTCCATGCCGTAAACGTTGGGCACTAGGTGTGGGGACCATTCCACGGTTTCCGTGCCGCAGCTAACGCATTAAGTGCCCCGCCTGGGGAGTACGGCCGCAAGGCTAAAACTCAAAGGAATTGACGGGGGCCCGCACAAGCGGCGGAGCATGCGGATTAATTCGATGCAACGCGAAGAACCTTACCAAGGCTTGACATGCACCGGAAACGGCCAGAGATGGTCGCCCCGCAAGGTCGGTGCACAGGTGGTGCATGGTTGTCGTCAGCTCGTGTCGTGAGATGTTGGGTTAAGTCCCGCAACGAGCGCAACCCTCGTCCCATGTTGCCAGCGGGTTATGCCGGGGACTCATGGGAGACTGCCGGGGTCAACTCGGAGGAAGGTGGGGATGACGTCAAATCATCATGCCCCTTATGTCTTGGGCTTCACGCATGCTACAATGGCCGGTACAGAGGGCTGCGATACCGTAAGGTGGAGCGAATCCCAAAAAGCCGGTCTCAGTTCGGATTGGGGTCTGCAACTCGACCCCATGAAGTCGGAGTCGCTAGTAATCGCAGATCAGCAACGCTGCGGTGAATACGTTCCCGGGCCTTGTACACACCGCCCGTCAAGTCACGAAAGTTGGTAACACCCGAAGCCCATGGCCCAACCGCAAGGGGGGAGTGGTCGAAGGTGGGACTGGCGATTGGGACTAAGTCGTAACAAGGTAGCCGTACCGGAAGGTGCGGCTGGATCACCTCCTTTCTAAGGAGCTCACCAACGTCTGCCCGCAGGTTCTGCCTGGGGGTGGGTGTTCATGGTGGACCACGCGCCGGCCGTACGTGTCGGTGGTGGTGCTCTGGGTGGAACATTGACTGTTGAGCCGCTCCGCTGGTCGGGGCTGGTCAGTACGCCGTGCTTGCGCGGTGGGAACGCCGGTCCTGGGTGGTGGGTGGCTCGTGAACGCACTGTTGGGTCCTGAGGCAACCGGCCGCGGGACGCCCCACTGGGGGTGTCTGGTCGGGGTAGACCTCTGTACGGGTCGCCGGATGGCCGCGAACCGCTCCAGCCCCTGGTGGGTGTGGGGTAGGCGGGTCGGGTCTGGCGGGTTCGTCCGTAGCTTGAGAACTGCACAGTGGACGCGAGCATCCAAGATGTTCAAGGCAACAGCCTGGTCACCCCTCGGGGTGGGAGGGTTGTTGTCCCTGACGTCTCTGTAGTGTTGTTGAAGTTTATAAGGGCACAGGGTGGATGCCTTGGCACCAGGAGCCGAAGAAGGACGTCGTAGCCTGCGAAAAGCCTCGGGGAGTTGGCAAACGAGCTGTGATCCGAGGATGTCCGAATGGGGGAACCCACCTGCAGTCATGTGCAGGTACCCGCACCTGAATATATAGGGTGTGTGGGGGGAACGCCGGGAAGTGAAACATCTCAGTACCGGCAGGAAGAGATATTCCGTGAGTAGTGGCGAGCGAAAGCGGATGAGGCCAAACCGTACACGTGTTAAAGCTGTCAGGCGTTGCGTGTGCGGGGTTGTGGGACCTTCTAGGGAGACCTGACAGTCTCCCAGCCAGTCAGAAAGTCGCGTCATAGTCGAACCGCATTGAACGGCGGACCGTAGAGGGTGCTAGTCCCGTAGACGAAATGGCGTGGCCTGGTTGAGGGGATCCCAAGTAGCACGGGGCCCGAGAAATCTCGTGTGAATCTGGCAAGACCACTTGCTAAGCCTAAATACTACCTGGTGACCGATAGCGGACTAGTACCGTGAGGGAAAGGTGAAAAGTACCCCGGGAGGGGAGTGAAATAGTACCTGAAACCGTGTGCCTACAATCCGTCGGAGCCTCCCTAGCTGGGGTGACGGCGTGCCTTTTGAAGAATGAGCCTGCGAGTTAGTGCTCGGTGGCGAGGTTAACCCGTGCGGGGTAGCCGTAGCGAAAGCGAGTCCGAACAGGGCGATACAGTCGCCGGGTCTAGACCCGAAGCGAAGTGATCTAGCCATGGGCAGGTTGAAGCGACGGTAAGACGTCGTGGAGGACCGAACCCACCAGGGTTGAAAACCTGGGGGATGACCTGTGGTTAGGGGTGAAAGGCCAATCAAACTTCGTGATAGCTGGTTCTCCCCGAAATGCATTTAGGTGCAGCGTCTCGTGTTTCTTGCCGGAGGTAGAGCTACTGGATGGCCGATGGGCCCTACAAGGTTACTGACGTCAGCCAAACTCCGAATGCCGGTAAGTGCAAGCGAGGCAGTGAGACTGCGGGGGATAAGCTCCGTAGTCGAGAGGGAAACAGCCCAGATCACCGGCTAAGGCCCCTAAGCGTGTGCTCAGTGGGAAAGGATGTGGAGTTGCACAGACAACCAGGAGGTTGGCTTAGAAGCAGCCACCCTTGAAAGAGTGCGTAATAGCTCACTGGTCAAGTGATTCCGCGCCGACAATGTAGCGGGGCTCAAGCACACCGCCGAAGCCGTGGCATTCACGCATCAACCTTAGCCTTCGTGGTTCAGGGGCGTGGATGGGTAGGGGAGCGTCGTGTGGACGGTGAAGCCGCGGGGTGACCCAGCGGTGGAGACCACACGAGTGAGAATGCAGGCATGAGTAGCGAATGACGGGTGAGAAACCCGTCCGCCGAATGACCAAGGGTTCCAGGGCCAGGTTAATCCGCCCTGGGTAAGTCGGGACCTAAGGCGAGGCCGACAGGCGTAGTCGATGGACAAGGAGTTGATATTCTCCTACCGGCGAAGAACCGCCCATACCGAGCCCACAGATGCTAAACGCCCCAAGCTCACGCCGGCACCTTCGGGTGCCACTGTGAAGGCGGCGCGTGACCCGATGTGGCATTAGGTAAGCGTATTAACAGGGGTGACGCAGGAAGGTAGCCCGGCGTGGCGATGGTAGTCCACGTCCAAGGCCGTAGCCCGGTGTGTAGGCAAATCCGCACACCATCAAGGGTGAGAGCTGACAGTGACCGCGTATGCGGGAAACGGGTGATCCTCAGCTGCCAAGAAAAGCCTCGACGCGAGGTTCTAGCCGCCCGTACCCCAAACCGACTCAGGTGGTCAGGTAGAGAATACCAAGGCGATCGAGCGAATCGTGGTTAAGGAACTCGGCAAAATGCCCCCGTAACTTCGGGAGAAGGGGGGCCTGAACCGTCAACACCCTAGCGGTGGGACGCGGGGAGGGCCGCAGAGACCAGGGAGAAGCGACTGTTTACTAAAAACACAGGTCCGTGCTAAGTCGCAAGACGATGTATACGGACTGACGCCTGCCCGGTGCTGGAAGGTTAAGAGGACGGGTCAACTTCGGTGAAGCCCAGAATTTAAGCCCCAGTAAACGGCGGTGGTAACTATAACCATCCTAAGGTAGCGAA
This sequence comes from Xylanimonas sp. McL0601, assembly GCF_049852175.1. Classification (GTDB taxonomy): domain Bacteria; phylum Actinomycetota; class Actinomycetes; order Actinomycetales; family Cellulomonadaceae; genus Xylanimonas. Next base: position 2,727,833 of record NZ_CP187527.1, on the reverse strand, counting down.
ATTCCTTGTCGGGTAAGTTCCGACCTGCACGAATGGCGTAACGACTTCTCCGCTGTCTCAACCGCGAGCTCGGCGAAATTGCACTACGAGTAAAGATGCTCGTTACGCGCAGCAGGACGGAAAGACCCCGGGACCTTTACTATAGCTTGGTATTGGTGTTCGGTGCAGTTTGTGTAGGATAGGTGGGAGACTATGAGCCCCGGGCGCCAGCTCGGGTGGAGTCAACGTTGAAATACCACTCTGACTGCTTCGGACATCTAACCTCGGTCCGTAATCCGGATCAGGGACAGTGCCTGGTGGGTAGTTTAACTGGGGCGGTTGCCTCCCAAAATGTAACGGAGGCGCCCAAAGGTTCCCTCAGCCTGGTTGGCAATCAGGTGTCGAGTGCAAGTGCACAAGGGAGCTTGACTGTGAGACCGACAGGTCGAGCAGGGACGAAAGTCGGGACTAGTGATCCGGCGGTGGCTTGTGGAAGCGCCGTCGCTCAACGGATAAAAGGTACCCCGGGGATAACAGGCTGATCTTGCCCAAGAGTCCATATCGACGGCATGGTTTGGCACCTCGATGTCGGCTCGTCGCATCCTGGGGCTGGAGTAGGTCCCAAGGGTTGGGCTGTTCGCCCATTAAAGCGGTACGCGAGCTGGGTTTAGAACGTCGTGAGACAGTTCGGTCCCTATCCGCTGCGCGCGCAGGAAACTTGAGAAGGGCTGTCCCTAGTACGAGAGGACCGGGACGGACGAACCTCTGGTGTGCCAGTTGTACTGCCAAGTGCACCGCTGGTTAGCTACGTTCGGGAAGGATAACCGCTGAAAGCATCTAAGCGGGAAGCCTGCTTCAAGATGAGGTTTCCACGGACGTAAGTCCGAGAGGCACCCAGCGAGACCACTGGGTAGATAGGCCGGATGTGGAAGGCAGGACCAAAGACTGCCGCAGCTGACCGGTACTAATCAGCCGACAACTTCAACACCAACACACTTTGCTACGCGTCCACTGTGCGGTTCCCGAGAAACGGGCACCACCCCCACCCGCCCCCGACCAGGGCGAACCCCGGGGGCACCCACAACTCGATACTGTTACGGCGGTCATAGCGTAGGGGAAACGCCCGGTCCCATTCCGAACCCGGAAGCTCAGCCCTACAGCGCCGATGGTACTGCCCTGGAGACGGGGTGGGAGAGTAGGACGCCGCCGGATACCCTTCACGAAAGACCCCGCACCCACGGTGCGGGGTCTTTCGCATGCCCGGATAGATGCCGATCTCACAAGCTTGCCTGCCCGTGTGCGAAGGCTCGGCGGCACCAGCGTGGGAGAATCGGGTGACCACCAACGAGAGGACCACCGTGAACGATTCCGCCCGCGAGCAGGGGGACGAGCGCGGCGACGCCCGCCGACCGCGACGCATCGATGACGACCGTCGCGGACCCCGTTCCGGCGGCCGGCCTGGTGGCGACCGTGACCGGTCGAACCAGGGCCAGCGGTCAGGCGGTCCACGGGCTGGTGGCGCGCCGTCGTCGCGTGACGACACCCGCGGAGGCGGCTTCCGCCGCGACGACCGGGGCGAGGGCTTCCGCGGTGGTGACCGCCGCGACGGCGGTTTCCGCCGGGACGACCGCGGCACCGGAGTCTTCCGTGACGCCGAGCGTCGTGAGGGCGGTTTCCGTCGTGACGACCGTGGTCAGAGCGGCGGCGGCGAGCGTCGTGAGGGCGGCTTCCGTCGTGACGACCGTGGCCAGGGCGGCGGTGGTGAGCGCCGCGACTTCCGCGGTGGCGAGCGTCGTGAGGGCGGTTTCCGTCGTGACGACCGTGGTCAGGGCGGTGGTGGTGAGCGTCGTGAGGGCGGTTTCCGTCGTGACGACCGTGGTCAGGGCGGTGGTGGTGAGCGTCGTGAGGGCGGTTTCCGTCGTGACGACCGTGGTCAGGGCGGCGGTGGCGAGCGTCGTGAGGGCGGTTTCCGCCGTGACGACCGTGGTCAGGGCGGTGGTGGTGAGCGTCGTGAGGGCGGTTTCCGCCGTGACGACCGTGGCACCGGAGTCTTCCGCGCCGGTGAGCGTCGTGAGGGCGGTTTCCGTCGTGACGACCGTGGTCAGGGCGGCGGTGGTGAGCGCCGCGACTTCCGCGGTGGTGAGCGTCGTGAGGGCGGTTTCCGTCGTGACGACCGTGGTCAGGGCGGTGGTGGTGAGCGTCGTGAGGGCGGTTTCCGTCGTGACGACCGTGGTCAGGGCGGTGGTGGTGAGCGTCGTGAGGGCGGTTTCCGTCGTGACGACCGTGGTCAGGGCGGCGGTGGCGAGCGTCGTGAGGGCGGTTTCCGCCGTGACGACCGTGGCACCGGAGTCTTCCGTGACGCCGAGCGTCGTGAGGGCGGTTTCCGTCGTGACGACCGTGGTCAGGGCGGCGGTGGTGAGCGTCGTGAGGGCGGCTTCCGCCGTGACGACCGTGGCCAGAGCGGCGCCGGCGAGCGCCGCGACTTCCGCGCCGGTGAGCGTCGTGAGGGCGGCTTCCGCCGGGATGACCGTGGCCAGGGCGGCGGTGGTGAGCGCCGCGAGGGCGGTTTCCGTCGTGACGACCGCGGCGACCGCGGGGAGCGCCGCGGTGGACCCGGCTCGGGCGACCGCGGCGGCCGTCCGTCTTACCAGCGCGACGGCGGGAGACCCGACCGAGACGCCCGACCGGCGCGCGACGAGCGTCCCGACCGTCCGCGGATCCCTGAGCCCGAGATCGCCGAGGACGTCTCGTTCCGGCAGCTCGCGAAGGACGCTCGCGAGCGTCTGCGCGGCCTGAGCAAGGAGAACGCGGAGCGCGTCGGCGAGCACCTGGTGATGGCGGGTCGTCTCCTGGATATCGACCCGGAGCTGGCCTACGAGCACACGCAGGCCGCAGTGCGTCGCGGGGGCCGCATCGACGTCGTCCGTGAGGCGGCCGGCATTGCCGCGTACCGCACCGGGCGGTACGCGGAGGCGCTGCGCGAGCTGCGCACCGTGCGTCGACTCAACGGCTCGTCGGAGCACCTGCCGATCATGGCCGACGCGGAGCGCGGGCTCGGGCGACCGGAGCGCGCAGTCGCGCTGGCCGCGACGCCCGAGGCCGACTCTCTCGACCCGATGAGCAAGCTCGAGCTGGCGCTGGTCGTCAGCGGCGCCCGGTCCGATCTGGGCGAGCACGACGCTGCGCTGGTCGTGCTGAACAAGATCCCGCCGCAGCGGGGCGATCTCGCCCTCCGGGTGCTCGCGGCGCGCGCGGCCGCACTCGAGGCGGCAGGCCGGTTGGAAGAAGCGGCGGCGCTGCTCGCCGACGTCGACCCGGACGACCTCGAGCGCGCGACAGGCAACGCGGAGCCGGAGGAGGAAGTCGTCGTCTACGACGTGTACGACGACGAGGCCGAGGACGACGAGCTTGACGACTCCGAGGCGGCCGACGACCTCGACGCAGACGAGCTCGACGAGGACGAGGACGCGCCTGACCTCGACGACGACCTCGCCGACGACGAGGACGAGGACGGGCTCGACGAGGACGCGGACGACGACGAGGACGAGCTCGACCAGGACGAGGACGAGCTCGACGACGAAGACGACGACCTCGTCAACGCCGTGGACAACGCCGAGGGCGAGCTCGGCGCAGAGGATGACGAGGCCGACCTTGGCGAGGCCCGTGCAGACGCCGACGAGCAGGGCGACGTTACCGACGTCGACCAGCCTGTGACCGGCGAGACCAGCGAGGAGGAGCGTCCGTGACGAGCGCAGGTCTGCTCGCCAGCGACCGCCCGCTCGCCGAGGCGTACGACCTTGCGCTCGTCGACCTCGACGGCGTCGCCTATCGCGGGCACCTGCCGATCGAGCACGCGTCCGACAGCCTGGTCGAGGCCCGCGCCCGCGGGCTGCGGCTGGTGTTCGTCACCAACAACGCGTCGCGCGAGCCCGAGGACGTGGCGGGCCAGCTCACCGAGCTCGACATCCCGGCGTCCGCCGACGAGGTGATGACGGCCGCGCAGGCGTGCGCGGCGCTGCTGCGCACGCGCCTCGAGCCGGGCGCCCGCGTGCTCGTGGTAGGCGGGGCGGGGCTCATCACGGCCGTGCGAGCGGCCGGGTTCGAGGTCGTGGCGTCGGCCGACGACGCACCGGTGGCGGTGGCGCAGGGGTTCGCGCCGGACCTCGCGTGGGCGGACCTCGCCGAGGCGACCTACGCCGTCGCGGGCGGGGCGTGGCACGTGGCGAGCAACCGCGACCTGTCGCTTCCGACGGCCCGGGGCTACGCGCCTGGCAACGGTGCGCTGGTCGGGGCGGTCGTGGCCGCGACCGGTGTCGAGCCGTCGAGCGCCGGCAAGCCGTCGCCGACGATGTATCGGCTCGCCGTCGAGCGGGCCGGTGCCAAGCGGCCGCTCGTCGTGGGCGACCGCCTCGACACCGACCTCGCCGGCGCACGCTCGGGCGACTACCCAGGCCTGCACGTGCTCACCGGCGTCTCCTCGGCACGCGACGACGTCCTCGCCGAGCCCGGGCTGCGGCCGCACTTCGTGGGCGCGGACCTGCGCGTGCTGCTCGAACCGCACCCGCTCCCGGTCGCGGGAGCCGAGGGCTGGTGGGAATGCGCCGGCCGCGCAGCCCGCGTGACTGACGGGCGGCTCGAGCTGGACCGGCAGGGCCCTGCCGGGATCGACGTGGTGCGCGCCGCGTGCGCGGCGGCGTGGGCCGCGGCCGACGGCGGAGCGCCGGTGGACCCCGCGAGCGTGCCCGAGCTGACCGCCTGAGGGCGCTCGGACATCCCGCCTGTGGGTAGGCGGCGTCCTGCGTCGGTGTCACCCGGTAGCGTGGTGGCGGGCTGATCGGCCCGTATAACCACGCGGCCGTGACGGGCTGCTCGACGACGGAGGACGCGATGACGCAGGACGCGACCGGGACGCAGGGCGACGGCGCGCCCGCCGAACTGCCCGCTGACCCGCTCGCGGATCTCGACCGTCTGCCGGTCGCGGCGCACGTCGCTCGATTCGAGGCGGTGCACGACGCGCTGCGCGATCGGCTCGCCGACGGCTCAGCCGACGGCGGCGCCGCGTGACGCCGGTCCGCGTCGACGCCGAGCTCGTGCGTCGCAGTCTCGCGCGCTCGCGAGCGCACGCCGCAGAGCTCGTCCGCGCCGGCCGCGTGAGCGCCGAGGGCCGCGCCGTCACCAAGCCGTCCGCGTCGGTACCCGACGACGCCGAGCTCGTCGTCGTCGCGGACCCAGGAGACCCTGGGTACGCGTCGCGGGCGGCGCTGAAGCTCGCCGGCACGCTCGACGTGCTCGCGGAGGACTCCGCCGGGCGTCGCGTGGCGGCCGCGGTCGAGGGGGCCTGGTGCCTGGATCTGGGCGCCTCCACCGGCGGCTTCACCGACGTCCTGCTGCGGCGGGGCGCGGCGCACGTCGTCGCGCTCGACGTCGGGCACGACCAGCTCGTGCCGCGCCTGCGGGACGACCCGCGCGTCACGGTCGTCGAGGGATACAACGTGCGGGGCCTGGTTCGCGAGGACCTTGCACGGGCGCCGCAGCTCGTGGTGGGCGACCTGTCGTTCATCTCCCTGACGCTCGTTCTGCCCGCGCTCGCGCCGGTCCTCGATCCGGGAACCCCGGCGTTGTTGCTGGTCAAGCCGCAGTTCGAGGTCGGGAAGGAACGCCTCGGCGCCGGCGGCGTCGTGCGCGACACCGCGCTGCACGCATCTGTCGTGCTCGCCGTCATCGCCGAGGGTGCTCGGGTGGGTCTCCACGCACGGGCCGTGGTGCCGAGCCCGCTCCCGGGGCCGAGCGGCAACCGCGAGTACTTCGTGGCGTTCGAGCGTGGAGAACCGTCGTCCGAGGCCGGGCCGGCGGTCGCCGACCGCGTGGCGGACGCCGTCCGCGCCGCCGTCGCCTGGCAGCCCGACGACGAGGGTTCGGAGCTGCCGCCCGTCCTTCCGCTCGAGCCGGCGACGCTTCCGTCGACCCGCACCGGAGGTGCATCGTGACCCGCAGAGTCCTCGTCGTGACGCACGGCGGGCGCCCCGAGGCCGTCGCCGCACTCCAGGAGGCGGTCCGGGAGCTCGAGGCGTCGGGTTTCGAGGTCGTGCTGCACGACGACGACCTGGCCGAGACGTTCGGCGACCACATGGCGACGGCACGGTTGCGTGAGGGCGTCTCCGAGTCCGAGGTCGTCATGGTCCTGGGCGGGGACGGGACGATCCTCCGCGCCGCCGAGCTCACGCAGGGCACGCAGGTGCCGATCCTCGGCGTGAACCTGGGGCACGTCGGGTTTCTCGCCGAGTCCGAGCGCGACGACCTTCGGGCCGCCGTGCAGCGCCTCGCGGAGCACGACTACGTGGTCGAGGAGCGCAGCGTCGTCGCGGTACAGGTGTACCGCCCGGGCGAGGACGAGCCGCTGACCGGCTGGGCCCTCAACGAGGCCACTATCGAGAAGGCAGAGCGGCAGCGCATGGTCGAGGTCGGCATCGAGGTCGACCACCGTCCGCTGTCCAGCTTCGGGTGCGACGGCGTCATCCTGTCGACGTCGACCGGCTCCACCGCGCACGCGTTCTCCGCGGGCGGCCCCGTGATGTGGCCGGACGTCGACGGCGTGCTGCTCGTGCCGCTGTCGGCGCACGCGCTGTTCGCGCGGCCGCTCGTGATCGGGCCGCGGTCGGCGTACCGGATCACGGTGCTCGACCGCTCGCCTGTGCCGGCGGTGCTCACGTGCGACGGTCGCCGCAGCATCGAGCTGCCTGCCGGGTCGATGGTCGAGGTGCGCCGCGGCGCGCAGCCGCTGCTGTTCGCGCGCCTGTCGACATCCCCGTTCACGGACAGGCTCGTGTCCAAGTTCTCGCTGCCCGTGGTGGGTTGGCGCGAGGCCGCCGACGACGCCGCGGCCGCGCGTGCCCGGGCTGCCGCGATGACCGACGCCGTGACCGAGGACGATGACGACGAGACGCCCGGTGACGCCCGCGGCGACGCGAACCATGACGTCTGGAAGGTGTGAGGTGCTCGAGGAGATCGCGATCGAGAACCTGGGGGTCATCCGCGCGGCGCGCGTCGCGCTCGCACGTGGGCTGACGGTGATCACGGGCGAGACCGGCGCCGGCAAGACGATGGTGCTCACGGGGCTGGGTCTGCTCATGGGTGGCAAGGCCGACGCGGGTGCCGTCCGACCGGGGGCGACCGGCGCCGCAGTCGAGGGGCGCTGGCAGGTCGCCGCGCGGCCCGCAGTCGTCGAGCGGGTCGAGGACGCGGGCGGGACGGTCGACGACGACGGCACCGTCGTCGTCCTACGGACCGTCGCGGCCGAGGGGCGCTCGCGGGCGCACCTCGGCGGGCGCAGCGTGCCACAGGGCGTGCTTGCGGAGATCGCCGACGAGCTCGCCACCGTGCACGGGCAGGCCGACCAGCTGCGGCTGCGGACGCCGTCGAAGCAGCGCGAGGCGCTGGACACGTTCGCCGGCCCCGCGCACCTCGCGGCGCTCGACTCCTACCGCGCCGCTTGGGTCGAGCGCGGCGCGCTGCAGGCCGAGATCGACGATCTCACCGCGCGTGCGGCCGAGCGGGCGCGCGAGGCCGAGCTGCTGCGGCTGGGCCTGGCGGAGGTGGAGCGCGTCGAGCCCAGGCCTGGGGAGGATGCCGAGCTCCAGGCCCTGGTGGCGCGCCTGGGCAACGTCGAGGCGCTGCGGCTGGGCGCGACCGAGGCCCACGAGGCGCTCGCCGGCGAGGCCGACGAGGTCGCCTCCGCCGTCGAGCAGCTGACGCGGGCGCGGCGTGCCCTCGAGGCGGCCGCGCACGACGACGCCACGCTCGGTGCCCTCGCCGAGCGCGTGGCCGAGGCGGGGTACCTGGTCGCGGACGTCGCGACGGAGCTGTCGGCGTACGTCGACGACCTCCAGGCGGACCCTGCGGGCCTCGAGACCGCGCACGGCCGCCTCGCCGAGCTGACGACGCTCACCCGCACCTACGGCGCGACGGTCGACGATGTGCTGCGCTGGGCGTCGGACGCCGGCCTGCGACTGCTCGACCTCGACGACGGCGGCGAGCGGCTGCGCGGCATGACGCAGCGGACGGGAGAGCTCGATGACGAGCTCGCCCGGCTGGGCGAGGAGCTCACGGCGGGCCGCACCGTCGCGGGCGAGCGGCTGGCCGCCGCCGTGACCGCCGAGCTGGCGGGGCTCGCCATGGGCGGGGCGCGCCTCGAGGTGGAGGTCGCCGCCGGTGAGCCCGGACCTTGGGGTGCCGACCAGGTGACGTTCGCGCTGGTCCCGCACCCGGGCGCCCCCGCGCGTCCGCTCGGCAAGGGCGCCTCGGGCGGCGAGCTCTCGCGCGTCATGCTCGCGCTCGAGGTCGCGCTCGCGACGGCCGCCGTCGAGGGCGCGACGACCGACGGTGCGCCCGCGGCGCTGCCGACGTTCGTCTTCGACGAGGTCGACGCCGGCGTCGGGGGGCGGGCCGCGGTCGAGGTGGGGCGCAGGCTGGCCGTCCTCGCGCGAAGCACGCAGGTGATCGTCGTCACGCACCTCGCCCAGGTCGCGGCGTTCGCTGACGCGCACGTGGTGGTGACGAAGTCGGCCGGTGACGCGGGCACCGTCACCGGGGTGCAGGAGGTCACGGCCGACGAGCGAGTGCGCGAGCTCGCGCGCATGCTGTCGGGGCAGGAGGACAGCGAGGCCGCTCGCAAGCACGCGGTGGAACTTCTGGCGTCCTCGACCGTGGGACGATGAGCGCGATGAAGTTGATACCCCGCAGGTCAGGCAGTCCCCATGCGCGCTCCCAGGACGCCGGCCACACAGGAGCGGTGACGCACGGCCGGGCACGTGTCGGCCGCCGCACCAAGGACCTCACGAAGCGGCTCGTCCCGGGCGACGTCGCGGTGATCGACCACGTCGACATCGACCGGGTCGCCGCCGACGCCCTCGTCGCCGCCCGGCCTGCCGCCGTGCTCAACGCGGCCCGCTCGACGTCGGGCCGGTACCCCAACGCGGGCCCCGGCATCCTCCTCGAGGCCGGGATCTGCCTCGTCGACGATCTCGGCCCGACGGTCATGGGGCTGCCCGATGGCGTGCCCATCTCGATCGACGGCGGGCGCGTCGTCGTCGACGGGCGGACGGTCGCCGAGGGCGTGCGGCAGACGGACTCGACCGTCGAGGAGGCGCTCGCCGCCGCACGGGAGGGCCTGTCTACGGAGATCGAGCGGTTCGCCGAGAACACCATGGCGTACCTGCAGCGCGAGCGGGACCTGCTGCTCGACGGCGTCGGTGTGCCCAAGGTGCGCACGGAGTTCGAGGGTCGGCACGTGCTCATCGTCGTGCGCGGCTACCACTATCGCGAGGACCTCGCGATGCTGCGGTCGTACATCACCGAGAACCGACCGGTGCTCATCGGCGTCGACGGCGGCGCCGACGCGATCCTCGATGCGGGGCTGCGGCTCGACATGATCGTCGGCGACATGGACTCGGTGTCCGACAAGGCGCTGTCCTCCGGGGCTGAGATCGTGGTGCACGCCTACCGAGACGGCAACGCGCCCGGGCTCGAACGCGTCCAGGCGCTGGGCGTCGACCCCGTCGTGTTCCCGGCGACGGGCACGAGCGAGGACATCGCGATGCTGCTCGCCGACGACATGGGCGCCGAGCTCATCGTCGCCGTCGGCACGCACGCCACGCTGGTCGAGTTCCTCGACAAGGGCCGCGCGGGCATGGCGTCCACGTTCCTCACGCGCCTGCGCGTGGGTGGCAAGCTGGTCGACGCCAAGGGTGTGTCGCGCCTGTACCGCACGCGGATCTCCAACACGCAGCTGACGCTGCTGTCGCTCGCGGGCGTCGCGGCCGTCGTGACAGCCATGTGGTCGACAAACGTCGGCCAGACGTTCTTCGGCCTCGTCGCCGCACGCATCGACGACCTCGTGTCGTGGGTGGGCCACCTGTTCGGCGGCTGAGCCCGTCCGGCAGCCAACGCCCCCTCGACCCCCGCCGGTCCACCGGCCACGCCACCCAAGGAGCCCGCACCCACCGTGATCGACTTCCGGTACCACCTCGTCTCCCTGATCTCGGTGTTCCTCGCGCTCGCCGTGGGGATCATCCTGGGCGCCGGCCCCCTCCAGGGGACGATCGGCGACCAGCTCACCGGCCAGGTCGACGCCCTGCGCACCGAACGCAACGACCTGCGCGACTCGCTCACCGCGACGCAGGCGGACGCCGACAAGCGGCTGCAGTTCATCGAGGCTGCCGGTCCGACGCTCATCGAGGGGACCCTCGAGGGCAAGCGGGTGGCAGTCGTCGACCTCGACGACGTCACGGCAAGCGTGCAGGAGGGTGTGCAGGCCGAGGTCGAGGCCGCGGGCGGCACCGTCGCCGTGTCGGCACGGGTGACTCCCTCCTGGACGGACGAGGACCACGCCGGGTTCCGGGACACGGTGGCGAGCGGGATGCGCCCACGCCTGCGCTCGATCGTGACGGACCTCCCGGAGGACGCCCCGACCGAGCAGCTGCTCTCGACCGCGCTCGCCGTGGCGCTCACCCACCAGGCAGCCCCAGGCTTCCGCAGCGAGGACGCCACGGCGCTCGAGCGGCAGCTCATCCAGGCCGACCTGATCACGGTGGACGCCGAGCAGACGCAGCCCGCCGACGCCGTCGTCCTCCTGTCCGGCGGGGGCGGCGCGAGCACAGGCTCGGACAAGGACGCGTCGCCTGCGCCGGCCGAGACCGCGATGACGTCGCTCGTGACCCTGGCAGGGACCGTGCAGACCGTCGCACCCGTGGTCGTGGCGGGGCCGACTCCCACTGCCGGCGACGTGGTGTCGGCCGTGCGGGGCGACAACGCCGTCGCCGACCAGGTGACGACGGTCAGCGGCGTCGAGTCGCAGGTCGGGCAGATCGTGGTGCCGCTCGCCGTCGCGGCGCACCTCACCGGGACGAACGGGCACTACGGGTCCGACGACGGCAGCACGCCCTTGCCCCCGATCGTGCGGCCGACCGACAGCACCGACGGCCGGCAGCCCGCCGACCAGGGCGGGAAGGGCTGATGGGCCTGGGCCGCCTGCTGCGGGGCGCGGCGGTCGCCGCTGCCGTCACCGCGGCGGTGCGTGCGGCAGCGGACCGGCAGCTTCCGGGTGGACCCGAGCGTTGGACACGCACCAACCACCGCGGCGAGCCGATCAGCCTGCTCGAGGGCCCCGCGGTCGCGGCCGGTCTCGCCGCTGGCGCGCTCGCCGGCGGCCAGGGCCGGGGCCGTGCCGCCGGTCTGGTCGCCACCGCGGGGGCGGGCGCGTTCGGTCTCGTCGACGATCTCGCCGAGGACACGACGACCCGGACGAAGGGCCTGCGCGGCCACCTCGGCGCGCTCGCCGAGGGCCGCCTGACCACCGGCGGTCTCAAGGTGCTCGGCATCGGCGCGACGTCGCTGGTCGCCGCTGCCGTCGGCACGCGGCGCACCGGCTCCTCGTCGCGGTGGGTCGGCGACGTCGTCGTCAACGGCGCGCTCATCGCCGGTACGGCCAACCTGCTCAACCTGCTCGACCTGCGTCCCGGGCGGGCGCTCAAGGCGTCGGCGGCGCTCGCGACCGTGCCCGTCGGTGGGTCGCTCGCCGCCGCCGGGACAGGCGCGGTTCTCGGCGCCGGCGCCGCCGCCTGGCCGCGCGACCTGGGCGAGAGCGACATGCTCGGCGACGGCGGGGCCAACGCGCTCGGCGCGCTCCTCGGCACCCGGCTGGCCCTCGGCCTGCCGCGGCCGCTGCGGCTCGCGGCGCTCGCGGGCGTCGTCGGGCTGACGCTCGCCAGCGAGAAGGTGAGCTTCTCGAAGGTCATCGCCGAGACCCCGTGGCTCAAGGCGGTCGACGACCTGGGGCGGCGGTGACGCAGCCGACGGCTCGCCCGTCGCGAACCCAGACCATCGCGGGGGCCGCGCTACTCATCACGGTCGTCACGCTCGGGAGCCGCGTCGTCGGGTTCGGACGGTGGCTCGCCCAGGGCTGGTCGCTCGGGTCCGGCGGCGTGGGCCAGCCGTTCAACACGGCCAACATGCTGCCGAACATCCTCTTCGAGGTCGCGGCCGGCGGGGCGCTCGCGGGGGCGATCGTGCCGCTCGTCGCCGGGCCGCTCAGCCGGGTGGCTCTGACCGCGGAAGATGCGGCCGAGGCGCGTGCGACCGCGTCCCGCAACGCATCGGCTCTCCTGGGCTGGACGCTCACGGTCCTCGTGCCCCTGGGCGTGCTGGTCTCGGTCTTTGCCCGCCCGATCACGGTCCACGTCCTCAACGTGCACGACCCCGTCGTGGCGGACGTCGCCACGGGGTTCCTGCGGGTGTTCGCCGTGCAGATACCCCTGTACGGAGCCGCCGTCGTGCTCGGCGGCGTGCTGCAGGCGCACCGGCGGTTCTTCTGGCCCGCGTTCGCGCCGCTGGTGTCGAGCCTGGTGGTCATCGGCGTCTACGTCGGCTTCTGGGTCATGGGGGAGGACCCGCGCGACCTCGCGGGGCTGTCTGACCAGGCGCTCGGCTGGCTCGCCTGGGGGACCACGATCGGGGTCGCGTTCCTCGCGCTCCCGCTGGTGGTGCCGGCGTACCGCACTGGGCTGCGGTTTCGGCCAACGCTCCGGTTCCCGGTGGGCGACGGCGCACGGGCCGCGCGGCTCGCGTCCGCCGGCATCGGCGCGCTCGTCGCGCAGCAGCTGGCGGTGCTCCAGGTCGTCCGGGTGGCCCAGGACTTCGGCGACACGACGTACTCGGTCTACCTGTACACGCAACAGGTGTACCTGCTGCCGTACGCGGTGCTCGCCTTCCCGATCGCTACCAGCGCGTTCCCGCGGTTCACCGAGCACGCCGCGCACCGGCGCACGGACCAGCTGCGCGCGCTGGTCGCCTCGACGACCCGCGCCCTCCTGGCCGCCGTCGCGCTCGGGATCGCGGCACTGCTCGCCGCCGCGCCGCAGGTCGAGGCCGTGTTCGACCTCGTCGTCCAGGGAGACGCCCCCGGCATGGCCGCGGGCCTCACCTGGATGGCGCCCGGGCTCGCCGGGCTGGCACTGATCCTGCACCTGTCGCGCGTGCTCTACACGATCGACCGCGGGCGCGCCGCCGTCGTCGCGACGGCGGCCGGCTGGCTCGTCGTCGCGGCGGGCGCGGCCCTGACCCCCGTGGTCCTCGGTGCCGACGCGGCGCCGTCGGCCGTGCTGGCCCTGTTCGGTGCGGCGACATCGCTCGGCATGCTGGTGGCCGGGGTCGGGCTGCTGGTCGCGGTCCATCGGCAGCTCGGCGCGGGAGCGCTGGCGCGCCTCCCGGCGACTGCGCTGGTGCTAGCCGTCGGCGTCGCAGCCGGCGCGCTCGCCGGGCGGCTCGTGCCGACGGTGCTCACGGCGCCGGTGAACGGCGAGGTGGGGTTCGACAGCGGGGCGCTCGCGGCGAACATCGGCCTCGGCGTCGGGGCCGCGGCGATCGCGGTTGCCGTGCTCGCTCTCGCGGCCCTCGTGGACCCGGCACTGCGCCGGCGCGGCCTCGGGCTCGCACGCTCGGCGGCCCTCCGGCTGCGCGGGCGCTGACGCCGCTCGCTCGGCTCAGCGGTCGCAGACCAGCAGCACGTTCCCGTCCGGGTCGTGCGCGGTCACGCGAGAGACAGGTGGCGACATGCACCGTCGAACCGCGCCACGTGCCGTGTCCCACACCGCGTAGACCGGGCGCCCTGGAAGGCGTCGGATAGGATGGAGTTCCGTGGCAGACCACCTCAACCGACAGCAGACCCGCCTCTCCGGCCGCTCGGGTGCCACGCACACGACGCGCCACATCTTCGTGACGGGCGGTGTGGTCTCCTCTCTCGGCAAGGGTCTGACCGCGTCCTCGCTCGGCCGCCTGCTCCGTTCTCGGGGCCTTCGCGTGACCATGCAGAAGCTCGACCCGTACCTCAACGTGGACCCGGGCACCATGAACCCGTTCCAGCACGGCGAGGTGTTCGTCACCGAGGACGGCGCCGAGACCGACCTCGACATCGGCCACTACGAGCGCTTCCTCGACGTCGAGCTCCCGGCGTCGTCGAACGTCACGACCGGCCAGATCTACTCGCGCGTGATCGCCAAGGAGCGCCGCGGCGAGTACCTGGGCGACACGGTCCAGGTCATCCCGCACATCACCGACGAGATCAAGTCGCGCATGCGGGACCAGGCGAGCGACGACGTCGACGTCATCATCACGGAGATCGGTGGCACCGTCGGCGACATCGAGTCGCTCCCGTTCCTCGAGGCAGCGCGCCAGGTGCGCCACGAGCTGGGCCGCGACGACTGCTTCTTCCTGCACGTGTCGCTCGTGCCGTACATCGGCCCGTCGGGCGAGCTCAAGACCAAGCCGACGCAGCACTCGGTGGCCGCGCTGCGCAGCATCGGTATCCAGCCCGACGCGATC